>JAJRRS010000049.1 GCA_024279275.1 Planctomycetota bacterium
CGATCGGTTCGTGTGTTTGGATATGCATGGCGTGGACCTCCGTGTCGTGAAGGCCACATCATCGCACCAACCCACCCATAGCGCAATGCCTAACATGCGCCGTACATGCGCGCTGGGATTAAGATGAAGGCGTATAATACCCCGCTGAATGGCCTGCAATTGGTCGGTGAATCCGAGCAGTCTGATGATGCCACAGAAATCATCTGCCGTAGCCGGCTCGGAGGCCTGCTCAAACATTACGAACGACGCGCTGCCTGGCAAATAGAGCTTCTCTGCTTAACCGGTATTTCCCACCCGCTGCTTGCTCCAGGGGCCTCCATACGGCCGGTTCGGCCATCAGTTGGCACCGATGCCAAAACCGATCAACGCACCGCCATTCGGGGTGAAGATATCCGTTGGAAGCCAGCGCCAGGGGAGATCAATTTTAGTATGACAATCTATTTGTACAGCGCACCCCCGGGAAATCGGGCCGCTTGGAATGAATGCAAGTTGCTTGCGTATAAATACTTACATTGAAGCGGTGGGGGTGGGATTCGAACCCACGGTACGGCGAACCGCACGCTGGTTTTCAAAACCAGTCCATTCGACCACTCTGGCACCCCACCGAGGGTTCGCTTCGTGGCGAGCGGTATTGTATCGGGTTGGTTCCTGTTGTCACCGCCGCCCCGGCCAACTATCCGAACGCGCCCAGAATTCATCCCCACGTCCGCCGTAATAGTTCTGCAACGCCGCATCCATGACGTGAGATGTGCGCGCCGCAGTCTCACCCGTACTTGGGCTTGCGCCATGGCCTTGCAAATGATCGACAATCGTTTGGATCAACGGCTGCTGGATCGTTTTGGGATTCGGAAGATCAAAGATTTGTTCACCATCATGACCTTTTAACCGAACCGGTTCATTGCCAAAGGTAGATAAGGTGAGGCTGGCCTGTTCGCCGACAATCGTGATCAGGTCGGTGTGCCGTCTGCCCGCAAAGTCCCAAGTCGCGCTGCCAGCCGCGCCGCTGTTCAGCTTGAATTGAAGATCAACGCGATCCTCCGCATCGTAATGCCCCGCGGTGTTGCGAGCTTCACCTGCAGGGTTTTGCAATGGCCCAAGCATGTAATCCAGGATGTCCAGCGTGTGTGACCCCAGGTCTAAAAATAATCCGCCACCCGAGTGCTCAACCCGGACACGCCAGCCCGGATCGTTCTCAGCATCGGCGATACCCTCCCACTGATATTCAACCGTCTGGATCTCGCCCAACGCACCGGAGTCGATCAGCTCCTTCGCTTTGAGAAACCGTGGCAGCCCCCGCCGGTAATACGCCACAAACAACGGCACGCCCGCATCGGCGAATGCCTTGACCATACGGTCACACTCCGCGCCGCTTCGTGCCATCGGCTTCTCGACATAGCAAGGCTTACCCGCAGCACAAACCTTCAACGCATATTCCAAATGCGTCCCCGGCGGAGTCGCAATATAAACCGCATCAACATCCTCATCTTCGATCAAAGCATCAGCATCACCCGTCCAGTTCGGCACCCCGTGGCGCGTGGCATAATCCTCAGCCATCAAAGGCGTGCGGCGCATCACCATCGTCAGCGCACTGCCCTCAACCTCCTGAAAACCCGGCCCAGACTTGACCTCACAGACATTCCCGCACCCGAGAATGCCCCAGCGGATGTTCGTTTGGGTGTTCATGGTCTAATACCAATCCAAGTAAATACTTGTGCGTCTGGGAAGCCCACGTTCTCTTGAACGTGGGACGGCAGGACGAATGGACGCATGAGTTTTTTCAGGATGGGTCTAATTAGCTGGGCCTGTGGGGTGATAAGTGACTGGGCGCGGCCCCGCCTTGCCAGGCGGAGTTCCGAGTAAGTGCCGCGAATTAACGTTCGATCTTGAGCATATCGGTAAACTCCTTGAACCGCTCGTCGATATCCGCCCGCTTGATCTGTTGCAACCGCTCGACGCTGAACGCTTCGATGGTGAAGCTCGCGACGGTCGTGCCGTAAGCCATCGCGGTCTTCAGTGTGTCAAACGAGATGTCGTCGGTGTTGGACAGGTGAGCCATGAACGCCCCCGCAAAACTATCGCCCGCGCCGGTGGGATCGATGACGGTCTTGGCCGGATAAGCCGGGAGCACGCACGTCCCGTCCGGGTGTTTCAGGATCGCCCCGTGCTGACCCTTCTTCACAATGACAAAGCTCGGCCCCATCTCCATAAGCTTCTCAGCCGCAACCACCGCATTAGGTTCCCCCGTCAGCATCAACGCCTCGGAGTCATTAATAATCAGCCCATCGATCCGCTTGAAGACTTGCATCAACTCGTCGCGCGTCGTGTCGATATACAAATCAATCGTGTCCGCAACGACCAGCTTCCGCTTGGGAAACGCATCCAACAGCTTGAGCTGATTTTCCGGGTGCGTCACCGCCAGGAAAATATACCCGCTGTCCTCATAACTTTTAGGGATCGGCGGCAGCGCCTCGGTCAACACATTCAACTCAACACTGACCGTGTCGCGCTGGTTCACATCCTCGTGATACCGCCCATGCCACCGAAACGTCTTGCTCCCTTCCCGCCGTTCCAGGCCTTCGATATCAACACCAAACCCGTTAAAGACCTCGACGAAACTATCAGGGAAATCATCGCCCACCGCACCCACCAGCCGGATCGGCCCAAAGAAACTCGCCGCCGCCGTAAAATAAATACTCGACCCCCCGACGACCTCTTTAGCGCTGCCGGTGGGGGTGTCGATCGTGTCAATGCTGATGCTGCCAGTAACAATTAGAGACATAGTCGGGTTCCGGGGTTTGGTTATCTGAAAAAACGGAAGAATTAGACACAGAGGCTCAGAGACACAGAGAATACATTGGGAACAGTGATGAACGCTGATAAACACTGATGGGGATTCGAGCCTTGACTGACTTATCCCCTCATTTCTTATCAGCGTTCATCTGCGTTCATCCCTGTTTCACTTCTTGTTCTTCTCTCTGCGATCTCTGCGGTGAATCTTCTTACGTTAAGGCTTCACCCCCGCCATCTTACACACTAGTTTCCATTGCGCCCCCGTGACCGGCTGAACACTCAGCCGAGAGTTCTTCACCAAAACCATCTCCGCCAGCCTCGGCTCAGCCTTGATCTCAGCCAGCGTCACCGCCGTCTTCACCGCCCCAACCGCCCGCACACTCACCATCCCAAAGCCTTTACCGGGGGTGCCCGTTTTATCCGACGGGTCAGGCTCATGTTCCTTGACGATCTGAACCACACCCACAATCCGTTTCTCATTAACCGAGTGATAAAAAAACGCCCGGTCGCCTTTCTTCATCGCCTTCATAAAATTGTTCGCCTGATAATTACGCACCCCATCCCACGTCGTCGTCTTCTTCGCAGACTTGACTTGGTCGTCCCACGACCACGTCCCGGGTTCGGTTTTAATCAGCCAGTAGTTCATGGTTCGGGTTCCGGGGGCGGGTGCCATTCTTATAAAGCCCCGGATGGCATCCGGGGTCCGGGGGGCCGGGGGGCCGGCGTCCGAGGTTCAGGGTTTTCCAACGCCGGTTCTGAGCGAAGCGAAGGGCCGGGTGGTTCGTGGTTTATTATAAAGCCCCGGATGTTATCCGGGGCCCTGCACCTGTCGATCAACCGCTTCCACACACCGATCAATCCGATTCAACACAGTTTCTTTCCCCAGCAATTCCAGCGTCGGCCCGATCTCCGGACTCACCGCACTACCCGTCAACGCCACACGCAACGGCTGAGCAACACTGCCCATATTCTTAAGTTGGTGCTTCTCAACAAACGACTCGATCAGCTTGTGCAATGTGTCGCCGGTCCAGTCGTCATCGCCACAAGCCTCCAACTCGATACGAAATTGCCGCAACACGTTCAGCCCCTCGCCGTCGTTCTTGGTGAGGTTCTTCTTCACCGCCTTGGGGGTATAGTCGAAATCTCCATCGACAAAGAATCGGCCCAACTCGGTGGGGGAGTCTAACGTTTGACTGCGCGCCTGATACGCGGCGGCGAAGATCTTGAAGCCTTCGTCGCCGAGCATATGGATATATTCGGGGTGGTTGTTGGCGAAGTGGTCATGCAGGAGGCAGTGAAATTCATTATCTGGCAGATCTGCCAGAGCTTCACCATTGAATTTGGCGAGCTTGACGCGGTCGAACTGCGAGTTTTTCTTGCCAATCCGTGACAGGTCGAAGTGCTCGACGAGGAAATCCATGTCGAATCGCTCGGTGTCGTCGCCAGGGTTCCAACCGAGCAGCGCGATGTAGTTGAGCAGGACGGAGGGCAAGTAGCCGTATTTCCAAAAATCAGAGACTTGTATTTCTGGCGGTTTGATTATTGTTAGTGTCGTGGCAATTGTGTCCAATTCTTCAAGTGAAATGGCACTGTCTTCTTTGTCAATAACAAACGCTGTATAAGCAGAGCGGAATTCTTTTTCCGTGTATTGAATTGGATTGTCTTTGCCAAACTGGTCTTTATATTTCTTCGTTGCCGAACACCATGCTGACCATAGACGGCCAATTACTGACTGAATGGGCTCATTGTGATCTGCTGCGATTGTGTGAGCCGCCTTCCGCGCCGCCTTCGCCTTATCCCGCTTACTCATCTTCGACCCATCCGCGTTCATGATCGACGGCAGATGAACCCACTTCGGCCTCGCAAAACCCAACGCATCACACAGCGCCGCATGTTTAGGCGTGTGCGCCAAATGTTCCTGCCCACGGATCACATGCGTGACTTCCATCAGCGCATCATCCACCGTCACCGCGAAGTGGAACGTCGGCAGCCGCCCGCCCTTGTCGCCCTTACGGATCACGAAATCTTCCAGATCGTCCGCCTTGATCTCGATGTGGCCAAAAACCACATCATCAAACGCGATGTCCTTATCCATGCGAAACCGCACCGCACCGTCATCTTCGTAAGCCTGGCCCGAATCCAGCAGCTTCTGGATCAGTTTGTCGTAGATCCCCGCATCATGGCGTTGCGATTGGAAGTACGGGCCGTGGTCGCCTTTCTGGCTTGCCAAGTCGTAGGGGTCGATACCGGGGGCGGCGTTGGGGCCTTGATCCCAATCAAGCCCTAGCCATTGAAGGTCACGGATGATCCCCCGTGTAGACTCCGGCGTGGACCGTGCCAGATCCGTATCCTCGATACGCAGGATCAGTTGCCCCCCATGCTTGCGAGCAAACGCCCAGGCGAACAGCGCCGTGCGTGCCCCGCCGATGTGCAGGTTCCCCGTGGGGCTGGGGGCGAAACGAGTGACGATGGGGCGGGTCGGGGGAACCGGGGGTGTGTCGGGCTGGGCGTTCATGGCGGGATTGTAGCGGGTGTGGTTATTTTTGGTGCCGTTAGCGGTTAGACGTTAGCCATTAGCTTGTAGATAAGAGCTATAGTATGGCCTCGATACCCCAGACCCTGAACCCTAGACCCCATACCCCACCCCACCCCCATGACCACAGCCGACGCCAAACCGACAACCCACTTCATCAAGGCCTTCATCGACGAGGACCTCGCCTCCGGCCGATTCAACGCGCCGATCGTCACCCGCTTCCCACCCGAGCCGAACGGCTACCTCCATCTGGGCCACACCAAGGCCATCTGCATCAACTTCGGCCTCGCCAAAGCCTACGGCGGAACCTGCCACCTACGCCTCGATGACACCAACCCCATCAAGGAAAAACAGGAATACATCGACGCCATCAAGCACGACATACGCTGGCTCGGCTTCGATTGGGGCGACCACGAGTACTACACCTCAGACTACTTCCAGCAGCTCTACAACTGGGCGGTCAAGCTCATCGAAGCAGGCAAGGCCTATATAGATGAGCAGACCGTCGAACAAATCCGCGAAGCACGAGGCACACTCACCACACCCGGCACACCCAGCCCCTTCCGTGACCGACCCGCAACTGAAAGCCTCGACCTCTTCGCACGCATGAAGGCCGGCGAATTCCCCGACGGCTCACACGTCTTGCGCGCCAAAATCGACATGGCATCACCCAACCTCAACCTCCGTGACCCGATCATGTATCGCGTCCTCCACGCCACCCACCCACGCACCGGCGACACCTGGTGCGTCTACCCGATGTACGACTACGCCCACGGCCAGGGCGACTCCATCGAAAAAATCACACACTCACTCTGCTCATTGGAGTTCGAGGACCACCGCCCGCTTTACGACTGGTTTATCAGTGAATTAGGCATCTTCCCCACCCGCCAGATCGAGTTCGCACGCGGCAACATCACCTACACCGTCACCTCCAAACGCAAGCTCATGGAACTTGTCGACCAAGGCCACGTCACCGGATGGGACGACCCCCGCATGCCCACGCTCGCCGGGATGCGCCGCCGAGGCTACCCCCCCAAAGCCATCATCGACTTCTGGGAAACCGTCGGCGTAGCCAAACGTGAAAACAACATCGAAGTCGCGCTCCTCGAACACTGCGTCCGCAACGAACTGAACAAAACAGCCCCACGCCGCATGGCGGTCCTCGACCCGTTGAAAGTAGTCATCACCAACTACCCCGCAGGCCAGGTCGAGGAAATGGACTGCATCAACAACCCCGAAGACCCCGACGCTGGCACGCGAAAAGTACCGTTCTCCGGCGAACTTTACATCGAACGCGAAGACTTCATGGAAGATGCACCCAAGAAATTCTTCCGCCTCGCCCCCGGCAAGGAAGTCCGTCTGCGATCAGCGTATTGGGTGAAGTGCGAAGAGGTCATCAAGGATGACGCCGGGAAAATCACCGAGCTTCGCTGCACCTACGACCCCCAAACCCGCGGCGGCTGCAACCCACCCGACGGTCGAAAGGTCAAGGGCACCCTGCACTGGGTCAGTGCTAACCACGCGATCGACGCCACCGTCCATCTCTACGACCACCTCTTCACCGCCGAAGAACCCACCACGCCACCCAAGGGTAGCGACGACTGGCTTGATAACCTCAACCCCGACTCACTAAAGACAATCACCGGTGCGAAACTCGAACCCGCGCTGGCAGATACAGCCCCCGGCGTAACAGTCCAGTTCGAGCGCGTGGGCTACTTCTGCAAGGAGGCCAAAGATACTGGAACCTCAGGTACCACCCCCGACGCCCCCGTATTCAACCGCACCATCACCCTCAAGGACGCATGGGCCAAGATGCAGAAAAAAGGCCGATGAGGTTCACGCGTAATGCTTTCATAATTAATCCACGCGATGAAACCTCGAATTAAATTCTTTGTGGTCGAGATTGCGATTCCGCGCGCCTAGTATTGTTCACTTTTGGCAGAGTCTCGGTCAGGGCGTTTTTTTATAGCCCGCCGACAACGTCGACGCGGGTCGCAGCGGATTCAATCAACGAATACCGCACCGAACCCCCGAACCTGACAGACGTAATAACTACCGAAACGCGTTCCCTGTCCGCGCGGGCCGTCCTGCCGATAAACAAACAGGTTTGACGCCCCGGCCCCGGATGGCCGATGTAAGACTATGGAATAGGACAGGGGATTGCCCCTGTTTTGCAGAGGGGCGAAAGTCCTATAAAATCGTGGCATGGGCACAGTAGTGCCGCTTATACATCCGATTTTGGACAAGGCCCGTAAACCCGATCAGGCAACTTCTACCAGCGAGCTTATATGTTTGAAAGATTCACCGATCGCGCACGCAAAGTCATGGCCCTGGCGAACCAGGAAGCCCAACGCTTCAACCACGAGTACATCGGGACGGAACACGTCCTGCTCGGACTCGTCAAAGAAGGCTCGGGCGTCGGTGCCAACGTCTTGAAAAACCTCGACGTCGATCTGCGCAAGGTCCGCCTGGAAGTCGAGAAGCTCGTCAAGTCCGGCCCAGACATGGTCACCATGGGCAAGCTCCCCCAGACCCCGCGCGCCAAGAAAGTTATCGAATACGCCATCGAAGAGGCACGCAACCTCAACCACAACTACGTCGGCACCGAACACCTCCTGCTTGGCCTGCTCCGCGAACACGAAGGCGTCGCCGCGCAAGTCCTGATGAACCTGGGCCTGAAACTCGAAGAGGTCCGCGAGGAAGTCCTCAACCTCCTGGGCGCGGGCGTTGATCCCGAAGAAACTGTCGGCGGCGGCAAGTCCGGCGAATCCTCCAGCTCTGGCAAACAAGGCAAGAGCAAAACCCCCGCACTTGACAGCTTCGGACGCGACCTCACCGAGCTTGCCAAGGAAGACCAACTCGACCCCGTGATCGGCCGAGCCGACGAAATCGAACGACTCATTCAAATCCTCTGCCGCCGCACCAAGAACAACCCCGTCCTACTGGGCGAAGCAGGTGTCGGCAAAACCGCCATCGTCGAAGGCCTCGCACAACAGATCATCCACAACGAAGTCCCCGAAATCCTGATGGATCGCCGGATCGTCGTCCTGGACCTGGCGCTGATGGTCGCAGGCACCAAGTACCGCGGCCAGTTCGAGGAACGCATCAAGGCCGTCATGAACGAAGTCCGACGCGCCAAAAATGTCCTGCTATTCATCGACGAACTGCACACCCTCGTCGGTGCCGGCGGCGCAGAAGGCGCGATCGACGCCTCCAACGTCCTCAAACCCGCACTCAGCCGTGGCGAGATCCAGTGTATCGGTGCCACGACTTTGGACGAATACCGTAAATACATCGAAAAAGACGCCGCCCTGGAACGCCGCTTCCAGACGATCCTCGTCGAACCGCCAAACACAGAAGACTCCGTCAAGATCCTCATCGGCCTGCGCGACCGCTACGAGTCACACCACCGCGTAAAGATCACCGACGAAGCGATCAAGGCCGCCGTTGAATTGAGCAACCGCTACATCACCTCCCGTGTCCAGCCCGACAAGGCGATCGACGTGATCGATGAGGCCGGCGCACGCATCCGCCTCAAAAGCATGAGTAAGCCCCCCAACCTCGCCGACATCGAAGAACAGATCGAACGTCTGGGCCTCGAAAAAGATGAGGCAGTCAAGGCCGCCGACTACGAACGTGCCGCCGAGCTACGCGACCAGGCCGAAGGCCTCCGCCGCAAGAAAGAGCAGATACAAAAGGACTGGCGCGAAAAAGCCAAGGAATTCGACGGCACGGTAGACGAAGAAGTCGTCGCCGAAGTCGTCTCCAAAATGACCGGCATACCCCTGACACGACTTGAAAAAGCCGAGTCCGAACGACTACTCAAGCTCGAAGACGACCTCCACAAAACCGTCGTCAGCCAGCACGAAGCCATCACCACCATCAGCAAAGCCATCCGCCGCGCACGCTCGGGACTCAAAGACCCGCGACGACCAATGGGATCGTTCATCTTCGTCGGACCGTCCGGCGTAGGCAAAACCTTGTTAAGTAAAGCACTCGCCGAGTTCATGTTCGGCGACGCCGATTCCCTGATCCGCATCGACATGTCCGAGTACATGGAGAAGCACAACATCAGCCGCCTCATCGGCGCCCCTCCCGGATACGTCGGCTACGAAGAAGGTGGCCAACTCACAGAGCAGATCCGCCGCCGCCCCTACGCCGTCGTACTCCTCGATGAAATCGAAAAAGCCCACCCCGATGTCTTCAACATGCTCCTGCAGATCATGGAAGAGGGCCAACTCACCGACTCCTTCGGACGACACGTCAGCTTCCGCAACATCATCCTCATCATGACCTCCAACATCGGTGCCGAACTGATTAAGAACAAAGCCGGCTTCGGCTTCGCCCAGCAAAAAGACGAAGAAGCTGACTACCAGAAAATGAAGAAGATGCTTCAGCAGGAGATCGAACGACACTTCCGACCCGAGTTCGTCAACCGCCTGGACGACATCATCGTCTTCCGCACACTCAACCGTGACGACCTCGTCGGCATCGTCGAGTACGAACTCAACAAAGTCTTCAAGCGACTGGAAGACCGCGACATGTCCATGGACCTCGACAAAACAGCCAAGGAATTCCTCATCGACAAGGGCTACAACCCCGACTTCGGTGCCCGCCCACTCCGACGTGCCATCGAGCAATACGTCGAAGACCCCATGAGCGACGCCATCCTCCGCGACGAATTCAGGTCCGGCCAAGTCATTAAGATCACACGCAAAGAAGAAGAAGACCACCTGACCTTCCAGGCTACCGACAAGCCCGCCGACAAAAAAGATGAGGACGAACCCGTCGCCCACACCGGCGCGGAAAGCACCTGACCCGTCCCCATATCGTCACAAAAAATACTCACCCCACAGCCCACGGATTCCATCCGTGGGTCTTTTTTATGCAATCTCATCACGCCCCCCTTCATCCCCAACCCCTGACCCCTCCCCCCAAAGCCCGGTCATGGCCCCCAGGGCCTTGGCCGGGGGCTCCCCCAAATCCCCCTCTCCAAATCCCAAATCATAAATCCCCTCCCCCCCCTCACGCCCCCGTCAACTCATACAACAACCCAAACGCATTCTCGATCCGCTGCTGTATAAGCCCCGGCTTGATCCGTTTACCGCTTACAAAAACAAACAACCACCCGCCGCGCGTCTCGACATTGCCCGCCTGACTATTCATATAAGCATCGATGACCCGGGCGTTAAACAGCCCCCGGATCGCCGCCTCATCCGCCCCGCGCAGCAAATACTTCTTCGAAAACTCCGGAAACGCATCAAAGTCGATGTCCTGATACCCAAACGCCTGCCCGATCTTGTGAAAAAAATGCTCCCGCGCCAGCGTGAAGTCCGGCAGCACCGCACCACCCGTCGCCACCGCAACCACCGTCTGATGAGATGTCGACGAGTTCTTCCCCGACCCGGTGGTATACCGGTAATCCAAAACCCGCACCCCCACACCCTCGACCTCCCCAGCTATCACATTCGTCATCCGCTTGCTGTGCCCCCGCACAAACAACTCGATCTCCGGCAAACCCACCTCCCCAGGCCCGTCCGCCTTCTCAGTAAACGTAAACCCATTCGCCCCCGCAAACACACCCAGCGTCTCCGTCCGTTTCTTCTCCTGCCGGATCGCGTACACGATCGCAAACACAACCAACACCACAACCGTGATGATGAAGTAAGGGATCGGCGTGCCAAACAGGCTCTGCATGAGGCTTACTCTAACCACACCCCGCCCGTCCGCAAGCGGCACCTGCCCACCCCAAACGCCACGACCCCGGTGCTTTTACCGCGTGTAAAAACTATACCGATACACAACCTCCGTCCCCTCTTCCGCGCCCGGCTGAACCTCGATCTCCCACGTCAACTTGCTCCGCGGGTTCACACCACGCAACCCGCTGACGATCTTGACAACCTTCGGCTCCCCGTCCGCCGACACAACCTCCCCCGTGACTTGTTTAGTGATCTTGACCGTTACCGCTTCGGCCTTGTAATTAGTGATCGATAGTGTCCCCTCGACAGTGACCCGGTCATAGGTGTTGCCGTGGAACTTCTCCACGTTGCGATCCCGCGCGACCTCGACCTCGTTTTGTTGCGCATCGATCGATACCGCCTGGGTGATCTTCAGCAGGCTCGTGCCATTGGGAGGCGTAAAATTCAGCATGTCCTGTCCAAGCACCCGCCCGTCCTTAACGGTCATTCCCGGCGCGGTAGTCCACGGCTGATCCGTTGTGTTGGTCAGTTCCAATGAATGCCAGACGACCTGTGGCGACTCGACTAACTGCGACAGATACCGATCCTGCCGATCGATGAAGTCAGGGATATCCCATGTATAGATGTGACGCCCGGGCACCTCAGCCGAAAACATCGGGAAGTAGCCCCGCTCCCCCTTGGCCAGCGTCACGCCGGGCAGTTGGTAGAAGTACAGGTCTTCCGCGCCTTCCCCAGCCACCGCCTGACTGGGCATCGACGGCATCATGGCGCTTGTAGCATAACCTCCCGAATAGCCGAGCCTCTGTTGCAGGACCATCGCGTTCCCCGCCACCGCCGCCTGCCGGCGCTGACCGGACTGCTTGAGCATCATCAGCAATTTGCCAAGCCGCTCCGGACTCATCGCCGTGGGGGTAGCGGAAAATCGAAGGTTCGGATACCCCGCGATCAACTCAACGTCGCTATCGCTCAAATCCATCAGGTCGTTGACGATCACCGCCTTACACGCAAGACGGGCCGTGCCCTCGTTTGTGAGTTCAACGATATAGCTGGGCGACCATGAAATGCCCTCCGCCAAATAGTTCATCTCGACCGCACCACCTTCACCTCCCGAGGCATCGAACCGCAGGACAGGTGCCAGTGTCTTGTGCTGCACGACTGTCTGGAACTCGCCCGGCAAGAACCGCACTTCACTCACCCGCGATGGCGAGACAGCAGTCACGCCGTCGTCGGTCTCAAACAACATCAACTCGCTTCTCGTCGGGATCGGCAGAGGTGGTGGATAGGGATGACCCACAATATTGAAACCGATAGACCTGTCTCGGCCAGTCCTGTCCACCTTCTCTTCGATGGGCATCGACTGTAGTACCCCGGTCAGCCAGACATCTTCATCGTGCAGCCGAATCGAGAACGATTGACCCACGTTCGCTCGCAGCAGGTCGATCAGGTTCACCGCCACCGCCTCCTCGTTGTGTTCGGCTTCCGTCGCGATAATCTTGTCCAGACTCAGCCCCTCCCCCCAGCTCAGCCACAAGCTCCCATACCGCGCCTCGGGAGCAGCGATCTGGAACGTCCCAACCCCCGGTTCCCCCGGCACCCCCGGCACCTCCACCCGGCTTGTCACCATCGCCAACCCGTTCTTAAACATCGACACTCGCACCGGCTCCGCATCCAGCGTCACCGGCTCAGCCAACGCACTGGCGGACATCACAAACAACATCGACACGATCGTAAGCAGCATGCTCAACTTCATGGTCTGGCTCCCGGTAGGGGGGTGATGGATTGTGTGAAAACGCTTAAATTACTACGGCTCAACTGCGAACGAGTTCAACCCCGCTCCCCAGCATGAAGATCGTCGCAGGCATTGTCACCATACTACCGCGCAACAACAGATTCGGCGTTTAGCCGCTGCGGCCACGCAGCGCCCCCGGTACGCCACAAGTACGCCGATATAGACAGGTCATACGGAATCCATTAAAAATATATAGGCGCTCATTTGGCCCTCAGCCCCCGGCTTTGCCGGGGGATTGGCGCGGCATTAGGCACGAGTTTTTATCGTGATCCATATCACTCAAGGCGGGGGATTTAGCCACAAAAAAGCACGAAAAACACCAAAAAGAGAATGTGCATGTCCCCCGCGCACCACAAAACCGACAAACACAGCCCCTTCCATTAGGCTGCATCTTTTTGTGTCTTCTGTGCATCTTCGTGGCTATTCCCATCGGATCGATGTATTCAAATGAGCTACCACCCCGGATACTACAACAACAGCTCCGCGATCTGGATCGCATTCAACGCCGCACCCTTCCTGATCTGATCCCCACAGCAAAACAGGTCAAGCCCCACGCCCTCCGCCTGACTGATGTCCCGCCGAATCCGCCCCACAAATACATCATCCTTCCCCGACGCATCCAACGGCGTCGGGAAACGGTTGCCGCCACGGTCGTCCATCAGTCTCACACCCGGCGAATCTTTCAACAACGCGACCGCTTCGCTTTCCGACAGCGGCTTCTCAAACGTCAGGTTAATACTCTCCGCATGGGCACGCATGATCGGCACACGCACACAAGTCGCAGTGATAGACGATTTCGCGTCGCCGCCTTGCTCCCAGATTTTGTGGGTCTCGTGGACCATCTTCATCTCTTCCTGGTTGTAGCCGTTGTCTCCCATCGGCGAATTATGGCTAAACAGGTTGAACGCATACTGAAACGGGAAAATCTCCATCGTCACCGGATCGCCCGCCAACACCTCGCGTGTCTGCTGTTCCAGTTCCGCCATCGCTGCTGCCCCCGCGCCGCTCGCCGCCTGATAGGTGCTGACCACCATCCGCTTCACGCCTGCAGCGCGATGCAACGGCGTAACCGCCATCAGCATGATGATCGTCGAGCAGTTAGGGTTCGCAATGATCCCGCCTTTGCCCAACTTAATACCCTTCACCGCCTGCGGGTTTACCTCGGGCACGACCAACGGCACACCCTCCGTCATCCGAAACGCCGAGGAATTATCAACCACAGTCGCCCCCGCATCACTCGCCGCCGGCCCAAACTTCTTGCTCTGCGAACCACCCGCACTGAATAGCGCCAGGTCCACGCCCTTAAAACTATCTTCGGTCAATTCCTCAACGGTGTAGGTCTTGCCCTTAAACTCGATGGGCTTGCCCGCACTGCGTGAAGACGCAAGCATCTTCAACTCGCCGATAGGAAAGTCGCGTTCAGCAAGCAGCTTGAGAAACTCCTGACCGACCGCCCCGGTGACGCCTGCGATCGCCACATTAGGGGCGCTGACACGGGCGGATGATCCTTGACCTGCCTGGCCGGACGGTTTCACGGGGGATGACATCGATCTTGCTCCTGAGGACTGATCCATCGGGTCTTTTTGGCCCTGCTTCGAGCCAAGCCCCTGATTATAGCAGAAAGGTGCGGCCATTCGACGACGCTTCTTTTTATAAAACTCGACCGATCCAGCGTGCGTCTGCACCCCCGGCGGCCTAGAATCCGGTCGATGATCTTAGCGCGTACTCGAACCTGGGTCTATATAGGATTGCTGTGCTGCGGCAGCACGCCGTTGTGGGGGCAACCGGTGCCGATACAGCCGGACCTTCCGGGCAATTCGCCGAAGGTGACGACACAACGACCGGTCTACATCGAGGATTCCCCCGCAGCGCAGGAGTTGGCGGACGAGGCGTTGGACCTGCGTGACCAGGGCCGAACCGCCGACGCGGTGCAACGCCTCCAGCGGGTGATCGATGAGTACCCCTTCAAGCTGATGCCGACCCGTGAAGGAACGTATACCGACGCGGTACTCTGGGTCCGTACCCAGTTGCTTGCAGACCACCGGCTGCTCGATGTGTATCGTTCACTGTTCGGCCCAGCCGCCGCGCGCGAAGTAACACTGGCGATGCCCACCGCCACAAATCCGATCGACATCGAAAAACTACACGACGTACTCACCCGACACACCCTGACCCCAGCGGGATTGGATGCGGGCCTGGCGTTGGGTGCTTATCACCTCGAGCGGGCGGAGGGTCGGGACGCATGGAGTGTGCTCAATGAATTGGTCGATCATCCGGACCTCTCTGACCACCCGGGCCGCTACCACTTTCAACGTGCCCTCTCAGCGATGCTTCTATCAGACGCCGCCGCCTACCAAGCACACCGCCAAATACTTCAAGCCCTCGCCGACCCGTCGTACCTGGCCGAGCTGGATGCGCTGGCGAACCGCACACACCCGCCGCTACGCTTTCAGCACGACTCGGCAACCCCATCCCCACCTGCTTCTAACCTGCCGGACACACTGGACACCCCGTTGTGGGAGGCGAAGTACGCCCAGGGTCTTTCTGAAATACTATCCAACCGCTCCAGTTTCCGCGGCGTCCCCCCCGGGGCCTCTCTGCTGCGTGTGATCCCCGCCGCCGACGCGGACCGCGTTTACCTGAACCTCGGCGACAAGCTCACCGCATACGATCGC
>JAJRRS010000050.1 GCA_024279275.1 Planctomycetota bacterium
AACTGTGTGTTCATCAAGATCAAGAAGGAATACCCGTTGCAGGCGAGGCGGGTGATGCACGCTGTTTGGGGTGCGGGGCAGATGGCGTGGACGAAGATGATCTTTGTGGTCGATCACGATGTGGATGTGCACGACCATGAGCAGGTGCTGTTTCATCTTTGTGCGAATTGCGATCCGGGGCGTGACATTGAGATCGTGAATGGGCCTTTGGATATCCTGGATCATGCTGCGCCGCGGCTGGGTGCGGGGCACAAGATTGGTTTTGATGCGACGCGGAAGATCAAGGGTGAAGAGGTGAATGGCCAGCCGGTGCGTGATTGGCCGGAGCTGTTGAAGATGGATTCGGCGGTGAAGGCGATGGTGGATCGGCGGTGGGGCGAGTACGGGTTGTAGGCGGGGGATAGTAACCGCGAAGGGCCGAAGATCGCGAGGCAAGACAAGGAAGAAGTATCCGCAGATTTCGCAGATGACGCAGATTAGGAATAAGACCCAAAATCATTTTCCGTAATCTGTGTCATCTGCGAAATCTGTGGATACCTCCTACTCCCCGCTTCGCGGTTCATACTCTTGTATAGATCAAGATTGGGTGGGTCCATCAGGGGGTGATTCTGGCTTGTTTGATTTTGCCAGTTTGGACAACGGGTAGAGGAATCGGGCGATGAGGCTGCGCGGGTATTGTTCGATACCTGGGAAGCCGAGGCGGTCGGGTTGTTGTGTGGGGGCGTGTTGTTTGTCGGGCCAGTATGAAGTGCCGAAGAGCCAGTCCCAGAGGCTTAGTGAGATGCCGAAGTTGACGCCGCCGGTGCGGTCATCGGGGAGTGTGTACATGTGGTGCCAGACGTGCATTCTTGGTGAGTTGAAGAGGTAGCGGAGCGGTCCCCAGGTGAGGTTGAGGTTGCTGTGGTTGAGGTGTCCGATGACGGTGCCGGTGATGGCGATCCAGAGGACGACTTGGCCGGGCACGCCCAGGACGACGATGGGGAGGTAGGTGAGTGTGCGGTAGACGACGATCTCCATCCAGTGGAAGCGGAAGTTGCCGATCCAGTCGAGTTCTTCGATGGAGTGGTGGAGCTTGTGGAATTCCCAGAGGAAGGGGACGCGGTGCAGGAGGTTGTGGACGCTCCACTCTAATAGGTCTTTGAGGACGAACAGGACAAGAAACTGCAGGGCCAGTGGGGCGTCGGCGAGGAGGTTGACGCTGTGTACGCTATCGAGTGCGTGGGGGAAGGAGCGATTCAGGAGGTAGGTTCCTGCGGTGGCGATGGCGATGCCTGCGTAGTGGCCGTTGAAGACGAGCCAGAGGAGGTCCTGGCCGAACTGTTTGCGGAGGAGTTTTTGTTTGGTGCGCCAGGGAGCGAGGCGTTCGAGGAGCATGACTGCTATGGAGACCATGAGCAGCCAGAAGAAGTATCCGCGTGTGTCCCAGAGGATTTGGATCATGTGGGTGTTTACTCTTGGGTGATACGGGTCACGCTTTATTACTTAGGCGGACGGATGGGGCGGGTGGCGGGGGGGATTAGCCACGAAGAGGCACAAAAAGCTCAAAAGGGAGGGGGTGTTGTTGTGTGGTCGTCGGTGGTGGGGCTTGTGCGTTCTGAGAGATTGACCCGTTGGGCCAACTCGCGGATCTTTGATCCGCCGCTAAACGGCAAGCCCGGGTGGTGGGGGTTGAGTGAATCTGTTCTGGAAACGTGGGTTTAGTTGATGCACGGGGGATAACCGGGGTGGTGTTATAGCCATTTCAAGAGGTCGGGTGCGAAGTAGGTCACGATCATGTCTGCGCCGGCTCGGCGGATGGCGTAGGTTGTTTCGAGGGCGGTTTGCTTGAGGTCCAGCCACCCGCGGTCGGCGGCGGCGTGGAGCATGGCGTATTCGCCGGAGACGTGATAGGCGACGACGGGGATGTCGCATGATTCGCGGACGCCTTTGATGATGTCCAGGTATGCGGCGGCGGGCTTGACCATGACCATGTCGGCACCCTCTTGGATGTCGGCCGCTAGTTCGGTTCGCCATTCACGGCTGCGTCGGAAGTCCATCTGGTAGCCCTTGCGGTTGCCGAAGGCCATGCCGCCTTCGCCTGCGTCGCGGAATGGGCCGTAGAAGTTGGAAGCGTATTTGACGGCGTAGCTGAGGATGGCTGTTTGTTGGTGGTTTGATTGGTCGAGTGCGTTGCGTATGGCGGCGACCATGCCGTCCATCATGCAGGAGGGTGCGACGACGTCTGCGCCGAAGGAAGCTTGTGCGGCGGCTGTTTTGCCGAGGTGGGTTAGTGTGGTGTCGTTGTCTACGACTGCCCCCCCGACTGCCCCCCCGACTGCCCCCCCGGATGCCCCCCCGGATGATGGGTCGCCGTTATTTTGGTCTGCGTCGTGGATGAGTATGCCGCAGTGGCCGTGGTCTGTGTATTCGCAGAAGCAGAGGTCTGCGTGCATGACGACATCGAGGTTTGCGTCGCGGATTAATTGCAGGACGCGGTTGACGGGTGCGTCGGGGTGTGCGGCGTAGCTGCCGGTGGCGTCTTTTTTAGATTCGGGTGTGATGCCGAAGAGGAGGAATTGTCGGAGGCCGTCGCGTGAGAGGTTTTTGATTGTTTGTACTGCGTCGTCGATGGGAAGCTGGCTGACGCCGGGCATGGAGGCAATGGGTTTGGGTTGATCCATTTCGCCAACGAAGAGCGGATAGATCAGGCTGTCGATGGGGATGAGGGTGTCTTTGACCGAGTCGCGCAGGGCTGGGGTGCGTCTTAAACGTCTGGGTCGGTGGGGGAGGTTCGGATGGGTGGAATCAGGCATAGAGGTCATGATATCACCGGGCGGGGGTGATGCGGAAATGCAGTGGGGGTGAGTCCGTAGAAGCAAATGAGTTATAAGGTCAATTATATCAAATTATTAACGCGCAAATCAGGGATAATTATTATTTTCGACGGCATGGGCGGATTGATTATGCTACAATACTATGTGTTGGTTAGGGGTTGGGGGCCAGCCAGCATTGAACAGTTGGATATGATTTTGACAGGGGTGAATGTTTCACCCCGTATGAACGCGTCGGTGTCGATTGCTTGAAGCATCGGGAAGGCCTAAAACGCCATTATCCGTCTATCCATTCCGCAGGCGTTTGTCTGCGGCAGAGAAACGGCCCTTCCGAACTCAAGATCACCGAGACCGAACCCGTTCAAAAGGTTCGATAGTGATTTTGTCACTACACACTGATTTAGGAGCGAATGAAATGAAACGTTCGAAAGGTTTTACACTTATCGAGTTGCTGGTCGTTATCTCGATCATCGCGTTGTTGATCGGCATCCTGCTACCCGCGTTGGGTGCAGCTCGCCGTGCGGCACGTCAGATGAAGAGCACGACGCAGGTCCGCGGTATTGTCCAGGGTCTTATCACCTACGCCGGCAATAACAAGGCTCGGATGCCTGGGACCAACAGCAAGGGCTTCCTGATTGTGGACAGTTTTAAAAATACCGGTAATTCGGGTCACGGCGGCACGGTCGAGGCACGGTTCTGGATCATGCTGGACAACAACGCCTTCACCGGTGCTTATGCCATCAGCCCGTCTGAGACCAAGACGAACTGGACCACCGGGAGAGTCACCAGTGACAACTACTCGTTTGCGCTGCTGAACATCCACAACCAGGATACGATCGGCACCACGGTGACGACGAAGGTCCGTCCTTCAGAGTCCGGCCGTGCCCGGGAGTGGAAGCAGTCGATCAACACCCAGGCGGTGCTGATCTCCGACCGTGCCCGAATCTCGACTGGCACCGTCAGTACAAGCACCCATAACAAGCTCTACAGCATCAATACCACGGAAGACGATGAGAAGTGGGCTGGCAGCGTGGGTCGTGGTGACGGCAGCGCCTCGTTCGAGAACCAATCGGGCCAGAACACCAAGTACGGCTCGGGTAGCACCATCGAGAACGACCGGATGTTCACCGCGACGCAGGCGGGTGGCAGCGAATTCGACCTGATCAATACGACCACGACCTGGGATCTCAGATCTAACGCTCTGCTGGGTTATACCAGAGCCGGTTTTGCCGAAGGTACGGACGGTGTTGTTGTCAGCAAGTAAGGCCTGCTAAGCGTCGGGCTTGATTGGCCTGATTATCTATCACACTTAACACCGGCCGTCCTTATAGGGCGGCCGGTTTTCTTTGCGCGCGTTTGGAGGAGAGGGGGCGGAGACCCGGCCCTTCGCTGCGCTCAGAACCGGCGTTGCTAATGCCCTGTGGTTAGGTTGTGATGTCCTCTGTCTTGACGGCGAAGCACTACGGCTGTATCAGTGGCTTATGGAAGACAAAATTCTCTGTGACGGGATTACGTTTGACGATGTCCTGCTCACCCCGGCCCGTAGCGATGTGGTGCCTGCCCTGGCTGACACCTCCACGCGCCTGACCGCCAAAGTTCGGCTGAACATACCGCTGCTGTCGGCCCCGATGGACACCGTCACGGAGTCTGCGCTGGCGATTGCGCTGGCCCAAGAAGGGGGGCTGGGGTTTATCCATAAAAATCTGTCGATCGACCAACAGGTGCGCGAGGTGACGAAGGTGAAGCGGTCGGCGAACGGGGTGATTACTGACCCGGTGACGTTGCCGCCGGACGCGCCTTCAAGCCGGGCGCGTCAGTTGATGGCGGAGCAGAACATCTCCGGCGTGCCGATCACGGTGGATGGCAAGCCCAATGGGAAGGTGGTGGGGATCATTACGCGGCGGGACATGATGTTTTTGCCGGAGGATGACAAGTCGATCCGGGAAGTGATGACCTCAAAGCACCTGGTGACCGGCGAGCCGACGACGACGCTTGAGCAGGCGTTGGCGATCCTCAATAAGAACAAGGTCGAGAAGCTGCTGCTGGTCGATGAGGATATGTGCCTGACCGGGCTGATTACGATGCGGGATATCGAGAAGCTCCGTCAGTTTCCTCTGGCTTGCCGGGATGAGCGCGGGAGGCTTCGGGTTGGTGCGGCGGTGGGGGTGCATCAACTGGATCGAGTGGATGCATTAATAAAAGCCGAGGTCGATGTGCTGGTGGTGGACTCGGCCCACGGGCACACGGCCAACGTGATGGATACGGTCAGGGCGGTGAAGGCGAAGTACGACATTGAAGTGGTAGCGGGGAACGTGGCGACCGAACAGGGGGCGCGGGATCTGATTGAGGCGGGCGCGGATGCGGTGAAGGTGGGGATCGGGCCGGGATCGATCTGCACGACGCGGGTGGTGACGGGGGTGGGCGTGCCGCAGTTGACGGCGATCGCCAACGCATGTCGTGCTGCGGATAAGGCGGGGGGGGCGAAAAATCCGGGGGGTGTGCCGGTGATCGCTGACGGGGGTATACGTCATTCGGGCGACATCACCAAGGCCATCGCAGCGGGGGCGTCGAGTGTGATGTTGGGTTCGTTGTTTGCGGGGTTGGATGAGTCGCCAGGGGAGATGGTGATCCATCAGGGGCGGCGGTACAAGACTTATCGGGGGATGGGTTCGCAGGGCGCGATGATGAAGGGGTCGGCTGACCGGTATAGTCAGAAGGGCTTGAAGCGAGACAAGATGGTGCCCGAGGGTGTGGAGGGTCGGGTGTCGTACCGCGGGCCGTTGTCGGACTTTATCTACCAGATGGTCGGCGGACTCAAGGCGGGGATGGGGTATTGCGGGACGCAAACGGTCGAACTACTCCGCAGCGAGGCGAGGTTTGTCCGGGTCAGCGGTGCGTCGTTGATCGAGTCCCACCCGCACGACATCAGCATCACCAAGGAAAGCCCGAACTATACGGCAGAGGTTCGTAGCGAGGAGTAGGGTCCGAATAAAACGGCGATGCGAATTTAGATCGCGTGGCTGAGCGCAGCGAAGGGGGTGGAATTCGGGTCTTCGATTTTTCTGGGCACCTCAGACCGCCGGCGTTGATTTTTTATGGAAGAGATTGTGTGCGGTCGGTGGTGTGTTGTTGCAATGGGTTTGCATGGCTAAATAAAATCAGATATACCACTACTGTCCCAACGTTTGAGCCGTGATTTCGTATAAGTGTTGCCAAGCGAATGATCTGCAAGAGAAGATGACCTGCATCAACTTGAACTTGCTGCGACCATCGGGCCTTTCCTTGAATACAGGAGAGGCTCATGT
>JAJRRS010000051.1 GCA_024279275.1 Planctomycetota bacterium
CGTCGCCGAAGGCCTCAACAGCAAGATCATGACCATCAAACGCCTCGCCGCCGGCTTCCGCAACCGCGAACACTTCAAGACCGCCATCTACTTCCACTGCGGCGGTTTGGACCTATACCCACGATAATCCCGGAAGGACCAAAAATAAAGAGGTATCCGCAGATTTCTCAGATTACGCAGATTAGGAATGCGATCAACAATCTCTGTTCTTCATCTGTGAAATCTGCGCAATCTGTGGATACCTCTTCAACTGGTCACTGTTGATGCGGAACGGCGATGCCATCGCCGGCTTTATAGGATAAGAATTAACCATCACTTTCCCACTGTTTTTTTTCGTCGCAGGATGTGATGGTAGTGTTGGGCGAAGCGGTGGGCCTCGTCGCGGATGGCCTGGCACAGGCGAAGGCCGGGGTTTTCTCGGCCTAATCGGATCGGCTCACTTTTCGCTTGTGTGTAGATCAGCTCTTCTTTCTTGGCCAACGAGATGACCATCGGGGGTTTGATGTCTAGTTGATCGAAGGCTTGAATCGCCGCGTGGAGTTGACCTAGCCCGCCGTCGATCAGGATGACATCGGGGTACAGCTCGTGGCCCGCGCCGGCTTCACGGTAACGCCTGCTGACGACCTCGCGGATCGAAGCGTAGTCGTCGTTGCCGCCGGGCACTGTTTTGATTTTGTACCGGCGGTACTCGTTCTTGAATGGTCGGCCATCCACGAAACAGACTTTTGAGCCGACGGTTTCGCCGCCTTGGAGGTGTGCGATGTCGATGGCTTCGATGCACCTCACAGGCTCCGCCAGGCCGAGCGTGCGGGCCAACGATTCCAATCCCTTGCGCGGGTCTGCTACGAAAGATTCGACCTCGGGCTGCCAGCCTTGGTTTGCTTTGCCGCGGTCGTCGAGTTTTTCCAGAGCCTTGATCTGGTCGCGCAGGATCGCTGCACGCTCAAACTCATGGGCATCGGATTCGGCCTGCATCTGAGACTTCATCTCGCGGAGCATCACCGAACGCTTGGATTCGAGGAAGCGCACGAACCGATTGATGTCGTCGCGGTAGGCTTCTTTGCTGATCTTCGCGCCGCAGGGTGCGGTGCATTGCTTGATCGGATACAGCAGGCATGGCCGAAAGTGTCGGCGTTGATCGTCGTCCTCACGGATGTCCAGGTGACAGGTGCGGAACTTGAACACGCGCTGCGCCAGTTGGATTGATTCTCGCAGTGCGTAGACACTGGTGAACGGGCCGAGGACTTTGGCGCCCTTGAACTGTGGGGCAAAGGGTTCACGGGTGATGAAGACGCCGGGGAAGTCGTCACGTGTGGTGATGACGAGGTAGGGGAAGCTCTTGCCGTCGGTGAGGCGGGCGTTGAACTTCGGGTGGATATCCTTGATCAACCGGTTCTCGGTGAGCAGGGCTTCCCATTCGCTTTCACACTCGATGACATCGAAGTCGTCAACGAGGTCGAGCATGGGCTGCTTGGCGGCGCCCAGGTCTGCTGAGGGGACGAAGTAGCCGGTAACGCGGTTGGGGAGGTTCAACGCCTTGCCGATGTAGAGGACGATGCCGGCGGTGTCTTTCATCAGATAGACGCCGGGGACGGTGGGCAGGCCATGCGCTTTTTTCAGAAGGCGATCGAGTTTGTCACGTCGGTCAGTCATGCACGGGCATCCGGGGGGGGTATCTTAGGCCGGTTGCGGGGCAGAGGGGATCAGACGGGTGCGCAACGGCTTGACCGCCAGCACGACCAGGATCACCAGGCAAGCGATCGCCAACCACTGCGGGATCATCTCGTGGTTGTAGGATTCTTTGGCTTGCTCCAATGCGTTGATTGAGAGCGCCGCGGCGATCACGTCGGTCGCCAGGCCGCAGAGGATCGCGCTGACCGAGACGGTGAGGAGGTAGGCGATCATGTGCCGGGTGCCCATTTCTTTTCTGACGACGCCGAGCGTTGCGACATTGGTTGCGGGGCCAGCCATCATGAAGACCAGGACGGCGCCGGGTGAAAGGCCGGCAAGCAACATGCCGGCGGCCAGGGGGGTTGATGCGGTGGCGCAGATATACATCGGGATGCCGACCATGACCATGAGGATCATCACGGGCAGGCCGGAGCCCCAGCCCTGGATCACGTCGGGTGTGATGAAGACGCTGATAACGCCGGCCAGAAGCAGGCCGATGACCAGCCACTTCATTGTGTCGCCCAGCACGTCCGCAGCGGCATCGATCATCGCGGCGAAGAGGCTGGGCTTGCGTGGTGTGGCGGTGTTGGTATCAGATGAGCAGCAGGAAGAAGCGGGCTTTGTTTGCGTAGTCACGCAGCAGCCCTCGGCGGAGGCCGATTCATCGGCTGTCGTCTTGGCGGTTTCGCTTTCACAACACGAACTCTTGGGCGCAGATGTTTCACAACATGAAGTCTCCGATTTTTCAGAGCAGCATCCGCTCAACGTATTTGCGGTCGCGGATTCTTTCACGGCGGATGAACCCGCCCCCGCTTCCGCCGGCTCGGGGATCGCTGCGCCGACCAGTCCGGTGGCGATTGCGCTAAGGATGGCGGCGACCGGTCGGACCACGGCCAGGAAGGGGCCGAGCAACGCATACGACACGGCGACGGAGTCCACGCCTGTCTCTGGGGTGGCGACCAGGAACGACATCACCGATCCTCGCGATGCACCTTGCCTGCGAAGCGCCAGTGCGGCGGGGATCACGCCACAGGAACAAAGTGGGAGGGGCGCTCCGATGAACGCGGCCTTGATTACACCGCCGCGCCCGTGCAGGAAGCGTGTCAGCCAGTCCACGGGGACGTAGACCTTAATCAACGCCGCCACGACCAGGCCCACCACCAGCCAGGGCGCAGCCGCCAGAGTCATGTCCCAGGTCGCTGACAGGATATCGATGAGTGTCTGCTGCATGGCGGCATTGTAGGCACGGTCGCCCCATGCTGACCAGTTTGATTAGGATACCGCCATGACTGACCGGCCGATCGTACTGGATGCGGATTTTGACAGTGGCTCGCTGGACGTGGCGGGTTCGCGGGTGGAGGGTAACATCGTCCACCTTGCTGGGCGTGACAACTTCAGCCCCGGCTGTTGGAAGCGGCTGCACTTTACGGTATCGAACGTGCGTGGGCGGACGCTGACCTTTCAGATCGGCGACCACTTCGACACCGACCGCGACAGGCTGAACCATCATCAGATGGTCTACAGCGAAGACGGCGGGCGGTGGCGTCACTTCGATTACAACCAGCGGGATGCCCCCGAGGCGGTGTATAGTTTCAGGAACCGTGGGCCGTTCACGGGCGACCGGGTGGCGGTGGCGTATGGGTTCCCCTACCCGATGTCGCGAGTCGTCGCACACACGGAAAAAATGCGCAGCAGTGCGTGGGTTTCGCCGACGGCGTCGTCGGATGATCGGTTGGTGCTTGGGATGTCGCCGGGGGGAATCGATGAGCTTGATAGAAATATCGCACCCCACCCGCTGTTTGGTTATCAGATCGCCGAGGCTGACGACACAAGCCCAAAGAAAACGGTCGTGCTGATGAGCGGGGTCCACCCCAACGAAACGCTGGCGAACCATGTGCTCGAAGCACTGATCGACTGGCTTATCAGCGATACAGCGCACGCTTGTGCCCTGCGTAAACGCGCCCGGTTCCTGGTCTATCCCATGGCGAATCCGGACGGTCGGTTTGCCGGGTACAACCGCACGACGGTGCAGCACATCGATCGGGATGCCAATCGCTTTTGGCGCGAAGATCTTTGGGCGGACATGCTGGACATCGCCACGGTCGGGCGGGCGTTGATCAAAGACACCGACGGGCAGGTTGATATGTTCATCGATCTGCACTGCTGGACCGACACGCAGCACCACGTCGGGATTCTTAACAAGAAAGAGGGCTACTGGGACGACCCGTTCTGGCGTGCAATGGTCGCGTTGGAGCCGGGGCTGGAGAGTTGGGACTCGGGCTGGGACAACCCATCGACGGAGACGTTTGCCTTTGAGCGGCTAAAGGCGCGGTTCTGCATGACGTTTGAGTTGATGTACCTGCCGGGCGAGAGGCTGGCGAACCTGCGGCGGATCGGCAGGCACATGGGCGAGGCGTTGTATCGAGCCTTGGCGGCTGGCTCTGTTGATCAATAGGGGCCTATGGATAACCGTGAAGTGGCGAAGAGCGGGAAGCAAGAGGGAGGTTATCCGCAGATTGCGCAGATGACACAGATTAAGAAATGGGATCAATCGGTGTAACAGCCTCTTCTACATCTGCGTCATCTGCGTCATCTGCGCAATCTGCGCAATCTGCGCAATCTGCGGGCACTTCTGCTCTATTCTTACTTCGCGATTTTGCGGCTCCGCGGCCGATCCCCTGGCATGTTCCCAGAGACGCCAACAGCCCCCCACATCAGATCCTGCCTTGTCCGGATATTGGGCGAAAAACCTTGCCAGAAAGTATTGAAAATCCACGATCTTGTGTTATGTTGGAGATGTTGAACTGATGGGAATCCAGCCCGGTCAGGGCGAAGTGCTTTATAGCCAAAGATTAACTCATCGGCATGTGTGATTGAAGAGCCTATCTGTTGTTCCGGCTCTGGGTAGAGTTGCCTTGGCGGGGCGGCAGGGAGAGATGAAACCGAGGCCGGCGTCGATTCACCGAGACAGGTGGACAGCGCGGGCTTGGTTTGTGCGCGGGTATGACTCTATGAATTACAAACTGCCACTGGTTGTATCGCTGGCTTGTCTGACACTAGGCACGGCCTCACTGTCACACGCCGCCAACCCCCTGCCGCCGATCGACAAGCCCGGGCTGGCGGTGGACTTGGTTGACTTTGTACAGTTCCCCGCAGCCACCGGCTCGTTCCAGCGTGACGGGATCAATTATCTTCTTGAGTCGCCCGACGCCTCCGATCGTCTCTTCGTCCTGGACTCGCGCGGCGGGATACGCCTGATCGACGGCGGCGTCGCTTCGCCCAACATCTTCCTGAACCTCAGCGGGATCCCCAACAAGGTCGGCCAACCCGACATCGATCTGGTCGTCGGCAACTTCGGGCAACAGGGCATGGGTGGATTCGCTTTTCATCCCGATTATGCCACGCCCGGCAGCGACGGGTTCGGCATCCTTTACACCGCACACAGCGATAACCAATCAGGCAAACCCACGCCCGACTTCCCCAGCCCAGGGTCCACCGTACACCACAGCGTCATCACCGAGTGGCGGGTCGATCCCGGGAACCCCAACGCTGTCGATGTCACCAGCCGACGCGAACTTTTGCGCATCGGCCAGCCGTTTGCCGACCACAACATGCAACAGATCGGGTTTAATCCGCTATCGAATCCCGGCGACGCGGACTACGGCATGATGTACATCTCCATGGGCGACGGCGGGAACAACTCACCCCCGATCCCCACCGACCCGTTCCAAGGCGGGCAGAACCCCGGCACACCGTTGGGCGCGATCCTCCGCATCGACCCGCTTGGCAACAACAGCACCAACGGGAACTACGGCATCCCCAACGACAACCCGTTCGTCGGCGACCCCGACCTGCAACACACGCTGGGCATCGACGAAAGCACAACCCCGCAAGATGAAACACTCGGCGAGGTCTGGGCCTACGGCCTGCGCAACCCACACCGATTCAGTTGGGACACCGGGCTTAACGGCACGGCCAACATGTTCATCTCCGACATCGGGCAAGCCAGCATCGAAGAGATTAATCTCGGCGTTGCCGGGGCAAACTACGGCTGGCGCGACCGCGAGGGAACCTTCGCCACCGATCCATTCAACCAGAACACACTCAACGCCCTACCCGGCAACGACGGCCTGTTTGGCTACACCTACCCCGTCGCCCAATACGACCACGACGAGGGATTCGCTATCGTCGGCGGGTTTGTCTACCGCGGCGAAGCTATCTCCACACTGCAGGGCAAGTATATTTTCGGCGACCTTGTGAATGGTCGGATGTTTTATACCGATGTCGATGACATGACACTCGGCAGTCAAGCCACCGTCCACGAACTGACACTCTTCCACGACGGCTCGGAAGAAACACTCCTGCAGATCATGGGTAACGCGCCCCGCGCCGATCTGCGCTTCGGCGTTGATAGCGACGGCGAGATCTACGTCATCGCCAAACGCACAGGCGAGATATTCCGACTGGTCCCCCTGACCAGCATCGACGGCGACCTCGACGGTGACGGCTTCGTCGGCATCGACGACCTGAACCTCGTCCTTGGCAACTGGAACCAACAAGTCGCCGCACGCGACCCTCAAAAAGGCGACCCCTCCGGCGACGGGTTTGTGGGGATTGATGACTTGAATGTGGTGTTGGGTAATTGGAACGCGGGGACGCCGCCGGGCGCAGAGGCATCCACCCACATCCCCGAACCTGGCTCGCTTCTGCTGGTTGGGGGGATGTTAGTAATGATAAGCAATCGCCGGCGGTCTGCACCGCAAGGGTTTAAGGTCACGCACTAACATCTATTTTAGCGAGAAACGCTGATTATCCTTTGCCTGTCATACCGGACCTGCTAGGCTATTTTTGTACTGGTTTTCATTTATATGTTGCCATGCCATCGCACGGCAACTTTCCTGGCCAGGTATCGTGACCCTATGCCGGATTGGCCCTTGGGATGGGAATGTCTTTATAATTGCAGCGAGCGTATATCTTATGGAATGGATGGATCGACCCACACAAACCTTTCGATCCAGATTATCGAAGTTGGCTGCGGCATCCGTTTCGTTACTCGTGGTGTTTCTACCGGTCCAGCAGTCCGATGCGGAGACGCAGGTTATCGCCACGAGGCTCGATCAAGCGCCGGGCCTGGATTTCGGCGTGAGAATTAATTCGGTCACGGCTCCCATCCTCAATGACTCGGGGCGGGTCTTATTCAATCTACCTGTATCTGGCCCCGGCGTGGATGTGTCAAATGGAAGAGTTTTATACACCGGCTTACCGGGCGCACTGACGCCCTTCATCCGCAAAGGCGATCCTGTACCGGGCGCGCCTGAGGGTGCTATATTCGGTAGCGTTTTTGACTTCGCCCTAAACGAGGCCAACCAGGTGACGATGTATGCGTCATCGGTGGGTCCGTTTTTTGGCGATAGCTTTTTCGGATTCTTCACCGGACAACTCGGCTCCATCTCTTTGGTGGTTAGGCCAGGCGATCAAGCACCCGGCACGCCCGCCGGCGTCAGCTTCGAGCGTATCGCACCGGCGTCGTGTTGTTCCTCCGAGACGTTCTGGTTCAACGAGCAAAGCGAGATTATTTTTTTCGGGGTTCTGGAGGGTGGCAGCGTGCAAGGCAATAACGATCAGGGCATTTGGTCGGGCCAGCCCGGGTCGCTTGAACTTGTGGTCAGAGAGGACGATCTGATACCGGGATCGGCCACGCAAAGATTCTCACATCTGACACAATTCCCGGATTTTAACAATCAAGGCGAGGCCGTTTTTTACGCACTCATTAATGGTCTAGGCCGTTCTATTTACTCGGGTAAAGCCGGCTCGCTGTCGAAGATCGCACAAAGCGGAGACCCCGCGCCGGGGCTCCCGGCGGGTACCTTATTTAGCAGTTTTCATAACAAACCACTCATTAACGATGTCGGTCAGGTTGCGATTCAAGGGAACTCATTTGGAATCTGGCTGCACTCAGAAGGATCGCTCTCATTGATTGTGCATGACGGCGAAGCCGCTGCCGGCACACCGGCGGGCGTGGTATTCAGTAATGTTGCCCCTCCACGTTATTTGAATAATGACGGTGATATCGCGTTCAGCGGAAGCTTGTCTGGGTCCGGAGTGGACACAAACAACAACAACGGGATATGGCTAGGCAGCGTTGATTCGGTCTCTCTGGTGGTGCGTGAGGGCGACGTGATGCCCGACACAGCAAACGGAGAAACCTTTGCCGCCCCTTCTTTGTCGGGCCTGAATCACGGTGGCCAAGTCGCATTCCTCAATAAGACGTCTACGTTCGGTGCGGAAAGCCTGTGGCTGGGTGACGGTATCGAACTGATCAGGGTCGTCCGCGAAGGTGATGTCGTTGGAGGCAAGCCCGTCTTCGATATCAATATTCGTAGGGGCTTGGACTCGAGCACCTCATCTCTGAACAACCTGGGCCAGATCACCTATTCCGCTACATTCACTAATGATCTCATTGGGGCAGATGATATCGCTGTTCTTTACACGCCCGAGCTTCACTGGCGCGGCACGGCTGGCGATGACCGCTGGGACAGCCCCACCAACTGGACCTTGTCGATCGACCCGGCACATGTACACGACGTATTCATCGACCCGGACACGGACCTGACCGTCGCCGGACCGTCATCCGATACCACGGTTGAGTCCCTGGCGATTGGCGGCATCGGCATCGCGACACTCCAGTGGAATGCCGGCAGCAAGTTGACCGTGATCGACTCGGTCGAAGTCGCCTCTCAAGGACGATTGAATCTAGCTGGGGGTTCTGCGCTGCACGTCGGTGATACGGCAGGCGTAGCGTCTACGCCCGATTCGATCCTGATCGGTCCCGGGGGCGTGTTGACGGTCATGGATACGGGCGGAATCACCGTCGGCACATCCGCCGGCGCGGCCGGTGATGGTGAACTGCGAATCGCCAGCGGGGCACGTGTGGAATTGGCCGGAGGCACGCTTGATATGCATGGCAATGACATCACCCCGATCGACGCGGCCGCCTTCGTTTTTACAGATGGACTACTTAAAGACGTCGATACATTTACATCGAGCCTCGACCAGAAAGGCGGCATACTCGCGCCGGGCGACCCGATCGGCATCACATCCATACAGGGCGATTACCAGATGTCTGCGTCCTCCACGCTACTGATCGACTTTGCGAATGACGGCCAAACTGCCGGGATCGACTTCGATGCGGTCAGCGCGACGGGCACCGTCACGCTTAATGGTCTTCTTAACGTCAGCCAACTCTCCCCAATCGCGCTAAGCCTTGGGGACAGTTTCCGGATCGTGACAGGGGGGGCGGGCGTTGCCGGGAATTTCAGCCAAATAGTGCTATTCGATACTCCACACATTGGGATGAGGGTCAGCTATGAACCCGATGCTGTCGTACTGACCACCGGTGTTGTCGGCGATCTTAACTCCGATGGATTTGTGGGCTTGGAAGATCTCAACACCTTGCTGAGTCATTGGAATCTTGCCGTCCCAGCTGGCGACTGGGCGCAAGGCGACCCCTCGGGCGATGGACTCGTCGGGCTTGATGACCTGAACATGATCCTTAACCAATGGAACGCGGGCACCACAGGTGACTTAGACTTCGATGGCTTCGTTGGCATCGAAGACCTCAACATCGTGTTAGGTGCATGGAACAACAGTGTGGACGCTGGCGTCTGGGGGCTTGGCGACCCGACCGGCGACGGATTTGTGGGGATTGATGACTTGAATGTGGTGTTGGGTAATTGGAACGCGGGGACGCCGCCGCCCCCGCAAGCCTCAACGAATATCCCGGAGCCGGGCACGTTTCTGCTGCTTGGCCTAACCGGGTTTGCCTTGGTACGACGCAATGCCCAGTAGGATGCCAGTGTGTGTAAGGGGCCTGCCCCTCCAACCAGCCTAAGCCCATGCCGTAGGTATTTTTCGGGGATATGGGGTTATGTAGTGGATACCTGAGTTATCAGAAATCTAGAATAATCCTTGCTCGATGAGAGGCAAAGGCAGTACAATACAACTCTATACGGTGCGGGGTCACGACAGACTCCAGGGCGGGCCTGTCATACACACGATGTATTTGTCTACCTACAGCAGAGCTGTCGCGGTGATCATTTCTGGCACAATTTAGAGAGGGCGGGCATGTCAACTAAACAACGAGGCGCGAACCATAGTCGGGGCCGGTCCGGGCGTAATGCGATGCGTTACGGACTCGTCTTGGCCCTGGCGGCCGCGGTCCTGGCTGCCGAAAGCCCGGCACGGGCGGCGGTATTCAATTGGAACAGAACGGATACGCTTGGTTCTTTCACAAGCTCTTTCAACTGGCTTGAGCCCGGCAGCCCGCCCGGCTTCTTTGATACCGCAAGGTTTAACCTCCTTGACGTTGATGGACACACAGCGAACTTCCCGGCCAGCAACTTGCTCGGCGCGCAGGTTAAGGTGCTCCAATCGGACGTGCTGTTCAACGGCACGGGCATTAACAACACTACCTATCAGTTGATTAACACCAACGTGGATAGCTCCGTGGAGATTGGTGGGACATCCGGTGCCTCGCTGACCATCCAAGAAATGAAGGTCAGTTCGGTACGGCCGGTACGGATCGGTATCGCCGCCTTCGACACGGGATCGTTGACCACCGTGACGAGAACTGAGAATTTATTCGATCTTTTCCCCTCTGAATGGGTGGGGTCTTCAGCGTTTATCGTCGGCGAGTCCGGCACAGGCACATTGACTCATGGTGGTTCTCTGATGAGGATGTCGAGCCTGATGATCGGTCAAAACAACGGGTCGATGGGCACGGTCTTATCAGTTGGAGAGTTCATTGTCTTTAATGACATCACGGTTGCCGATGAAGGTACAGCCACGCTGACCGTAGATATTTCTACGCTTACCGGGGCTAACGGCTTTATCGGCAAGTCGGCTGGGTCCAGCGGGACAGCGGACGTGTTTGGCAACTGGGCGTTGTCCGGCTCGCTGTATGTCGGTGGGTCCGATCTTGCTGCCGGGGGCACCGGCGAGTTGAGAGTCCTTGGTCTCGGTAATGTGGATGTTGCACAGGACATGACGATCTGGGCCGGTGGCACCGTCACCGTATCCCAGGGCGTGTTGGATGTCGTCGGGCAGCTCACGGTCCAGCCCGCAGCCCTACCCAATCTCACGCTCTCTTTCACCAGTTCAGCAACAACACTGCGAACGGGAACACTCGTCGCGGCGCCCAACTCGATCGATTGGCAAGTCGGCACGATCGAGATCACCAACGGGGATATGGACATCGCGGCCGTTGGGGACGCGGTCACGATTGATCTTGACAAGGACCTGACGGTTTCCAACACATTGAGGATCGCATCGACGTCCACCGCCACGCTCACACTCGACGACAGCACGGGCCCCCCGCCGGGGTTCGGGCTGCAAGGCGGCGTGACTGCCGGTCAGATCGTCGTGGGCGACCAGGCGCTTAGCAACGGCACGGTCAACATTCAAGGCCCCACCTCGGTGATGACCGCCACAGCCAACATGACCGTCGGCAACTTCGGGACCGGGCAGGTAAATCTCACCGCCGGCACACTTAACACCGGGGGCGCCAGCCTCGGTGCCCTGGGCTCGGGCGTGGGCACGGTTTCGCTGGCCGGCGCTTCGTCACAGTGGACCGATACCGGCACGGTGACGATCGGCAGTCAGGGGACGGGTGTGCTGACACTGGATTCGGGTGCATCGCTTATCACCAACGAATCTCAAGCCGCCTCGGACCTGGCCGGTAATGCCACGATCACCATGAATGACCCAGGCACATCCTGGGCTAACAGCGGCTCGATGTGGCTGGGCGGTGACGCGATCGGCCCGGGGGGGGCTGGTTCGATGGCTGTCAACGGCGGGTCGGTCACCGTCGGCGGAACCTTAAAGGTCTGGGACAACTTCACCCTGAATGTCAACGGCGGCAGCGTCGCCCCCGCGGTGCTGGACGTATCGGGAACCGTTAACCGGACCGGCGGATCGCTGGACGCTTCGTCAGGGACCGTCGTGATCCGCGACGGCGGCGCGGTCAACGGCGACATCACAGGCAACCCATCAACCACCGTGACGATCCAAGGACCCGGCGGGACGTGGTTACCCGATAGCGACGTCATGCTGTCCGGCTCGGCCAGCGGAAACAACATCCTCGGCTCACTAAATCTGGAGGGGGGGACGCTTGTCGCCCCGTTTATCGATCTAGGTGATCAGCCCTTCTCGGGTTCCGGATCGCTGATTGGCAAAGTACGATCTTCCAATTCGATCAAGGCCACGGGCGACCTGACCTTGGGGGACAGCAGCATCATCAGCGCGCTGAACATCAACGGGTCGATCGATGTCGGCACACACACGGTCACACTCAACCAGATAGGTTTCTTCGGTTTGGGCAACGCGACCGATATCGGGCCCGGCGGCACGCTGGCGGCACCCAACGGCATCGTCCTGCCGGCGGCTCGCACGATCAGCGCGACCGGCGGCACGCTTCAGGGGTCGTTTGCCGCACAGGCCGGTTCCACCATCCTGGCGTCTTCCGGCGTCGTCACGATCGGCGACGCCGCAGCGAGCGACGGGTACTTCAGCGACGGACTGCTATTGGTCAAGGATAACACCGTGATGCTGCTGGACGCCAACGAAGCGGTCTTAGGATCGCGGACGGTGTTGGGTGATCTGGGGACGTCCGGCGCAGTCACCGCCGACAACGGTGCGGTACTCGAGTTCGGTAAGAACATCGAAGGCTTCGGCACGGTCAACACACCCAATAACCCGTTCAAACCGCTGATTAACAACGGCAGCATCGCTGGTAATAGTGCGTTGGAACCGATCACCTTAACCGGTTACGTCAAGGGCGTCGGCACGCTCGACCACGTCGTTATCACAGGCACCGACGCGCCGGGGTTCAGCATTGCGACCGTGTCGCGCGGCAGCGTTACTTACGATGGCACACTAGAAATCGAACTGGCAACTGGCGGCTTGGACACCATCAATCACACCGGCACCGCGACGCTCGGTGGTGTGCTGGACCTGTCGTTAGTCGGCGGCTTCACACCCGGACTCGGCGACACGTTCCAGTTCCTGACCGCCGCAAACCGCCTGGGGACTTTCGCCAGCATTACAGGCGCGAACCTCGGCGGTGGGTTGGTGTTCGACGTGGTCTACGGCGCTACCGATGTCACACTTGAAGTTGTCAACGCCTTGGTCGGCGATCTGGACGGCGACGGGTTCGTCGGGATCAATGACCTGAACATCGTCCTGGGCAACTGGAACCAGAATGTCCCGCCCGCCAATCCATTGGCCGATCCGTCAGGTGACGGGTTCGTCGGCATCGATGACCTCAACACCGTTCTGGGCAACTGGAACAACGGCTCGCCGCCGTCCGAGGCCTCCGCTAACATCCCCGAGCCTTCGATCGCCATCACCGGCCTGCTACTGACGCTGATTGGTGTTGGTCGGCCCCGAGGTAGAATGATGTGAACTGAGGGGATGGGAGGTTGGCTTGAGCTTATGTAGAAAATTTGGTTGGGCGCTGTGGGCCGTGCTGATTGTGTCACGGCCTGCGTTGGCCGGGCCGTTTAATCAGATCGTCGTATTTGGCGACAGCCTTTCGGACACGGGGAACGCGAACGATCGGCTGGGGGTGGCGGGCAGCGGGTATTTCGATGGTCGATTTTCCAATGGTCCGTTGTGGGTCGAGTACATGGCAGAGCAACTACAACTCTCGCCACCGGTCGCCAACCTGGAAAGCAGTTCGGGTCGTAACTACGCCTTCGGCGGCGCGAGGACAGACGGCTCCGGGTTTGTGTCGTTTTTTATCAACGACATCGACGAGCAGGTGCCAGACTACATCAACAATGACGGCGGCCCGTCGGGCGATGAGTTGATCGTGGTTTGGGGCGGCGCGAATGATTTTCTGGATGGGCAAACTGATGTAGCCGTGCCAGTGAATAACCTGGCCAGCGACATCACGGACCTGCACGCGGCGGGTGGGCGACGGTTTATGGTTGTCAACCTGCCGCTGCTTGGGCAGACCCCGCGTTTCCTGGGGACTTCGGACGAGCCGGTGTTCGATACACTGAGCGCAACTTTTAACGATCAGCTTGATCTTTCACTTAACACACTTGAGGCGACACTTACCGGCATCGAATTTTTCCGGGTTGATGCGGAAGCGTTGATCGGCTCGATCGCTGTGGACCCCGGCGAGTTTGGGTTCACTAATGTGACCGATGAGGCGATGGGCCTAACCGGGATCGACCCCGATGCGTATCTATTCTGGGACGACGTTCACCCCACGACGGCTGCACACAAGCTGCTGGCACAGAGTGCCGCAGATGTGTTGTTCGATGCGCTGGGTGTAATCGCTGGAGACCTGGACTTCGATGGGTTTGTCGGAATCGACGACTTGAATGTTGTGCTGGGTAATTGGAACACCTCGGTGACGCCCGGCAACCCGCTGTTCGGCGACACAAGCGGGGATGGGTTCGTGGGCATCGATGACCTGAACGCGGTGCTGAGCAACTGGAACGCGGGTGTGCCGCCGAGCGATGGGCCAACGCAGATTCCGGAACCGGCTGTTGTGTGGCTGATCGGCCCGGGTTTATTGGGGCTGTTGCGCCGACGCCGAGGCGGTAACACCCTATCTTAACGCTATTTCAGTGATGTTAGGGCGTAAATATCCTAGCTATCTAGTTGGGCATGGGTTATAGTATATCTAATGTCATTCAGATGAAGCGGTCTCTGGCTTGTCTGGCTTTTGTAAGTTGTTTTAATGTAGTGCATTTCGACCGGTATGCCGGGTTTGGCATAGAGGGCGCGGAGATAATCAGTATGCAGACTCGAAATAAGTGGTTGGGGTGCTGTGGCTTTGTCCTGATAGTTTCGGTTTTTGGCGTGCCTTCGTATGGGCAGCAGGCTTACTTCTCTGTCGAGGGCCAGATCACCACGAACCTCGGGCAGCACGACATCTTCTTTGATCTGACCCGATCCGTGGGCAGTGCAGAAGACCTCCGGTTCCTGACCTTCGCGCAAGATGCCGGACCCAACGCCGCCGGCGACGCGATCACGGTCAGCACAATCGATACGGTACTGGAACTCTTCAGCGCCAATGCCGGCGTAAATGTTTCTAACGACGACGGTGGAACCCTTCTGGATTCTTTGCTGACATGGCCCGGCATCACCACAGGCGGCACGCTCGCCCCCGACCCGCTGCCGTTGGCGAATGATTACCGGTTGAAGATGCGCGACTTCAACAACGACAGCACGGGGACCTGGGGTGTGGACCTCGTCGGACCCGCTGACGCGCTTCGGCTCACCCAACTCCTCGCCAATTCCGCCAACCCCGGGGGGGGTGTCTCGCAGGTCGACTCGATTAAGTTCGGCACGACCGGCGCGGGATCGACGGCCGCCACGTTTGATTACACCGGGCTGTCCACGCTTAACGTTACCGGGGAACTGGTCGTGGGCAACACCGGCCTGGGTGTGATGAATGTGCCGCAGGGCGCGATCACGGTCGGCGGCAAAACCACCGTCACCAGTGGCGGTGTTGCGAATATCAATGGCGGCACTTACAACGCCACTGGCGGGCTGGACGTCAACGGGGCCGGGCTGCTGCAGATTCCGGGCCGGGCCGAGGTCAACCTGTCTTCGGGCACACTCAATACGGGGGCGACGTCCATCGTCACTTCCGGCGCGAATATCAATCAGACCGGCGGGCTATTTAACGCCAATGCTCTTCTCACCATCGACACGGGCGGCGATTTCATCCTGAGTAACGGCACGCTCAACGCCAACGCCACGCTGGACCTGCAGCCGGCTCAAACGAGTCCCTTCCCCGTGCCCGCAGGCACGCTGACCCTAAGCGGCGGTACGCTCGACTCAACAGGCTTACTCACCGTCCAGGGGGGCGGGGTCCTGGGTCTCGTCGGTGGCACGATCCAGGCCAGCGGTGGTTTTGTGTTGGATGCGACCGACTTGATCCGAACCTCCGGGAACTTTTTAGCCGGCCCCGGCGGCAACGTCACGATCCAGAACGGCGCCCTGTTTGAGTGGGGCGGCCCATTTGGCTCGCTCACACTGAGTGACGGAAACATCGTCAGAGTGACCGGTAACGGCTCGCTTCTGCGACAGACCACTGACGGGACATTGGGTGCCGGCATACTCTTTATCGAGAACAACACGTTTCTAAGAGCGGCCAGCGGCGGTGACATCGAACTCGAGTTCCTGGTTTTCAGAGACGGGGATATACAGATCGACGGCGCGGGATCGACCCTGACCGCGGCGAACGTGACACAGCCGGGCTTCCATTACGCCATCGGAATTGGCGCAGCCGTGAACGCGTCACTGCTTGTCAGTGCCGGCGGTTCGGTCGATCTGACCGGTGACGGTGTGCCGATAGTCTTGCTGGGTCAAAGCGGCGCGACCGGATCGATCTCCGTCGTGACCGGCTCAAGCATGACGGTCAACGCTTTGGAACTCGTGACGGGCGGGACCAATGACGTCGATGTTCGAAGCGGCAGTTCCCTGACCGTCAACGGCTCGCTGAGCATCAACGACGGCAGTACGACTGTGAATGGTACGTCCTCCGTGCTTACCGTGACCGGCGGCACCACCGTCGGCAACGGCGGCTTCGGTGGGTCGCTATCGGTTGGAACCGACGCCTCGGCCAATCTGCAAAATCTCTCCGTCGGGGCTACTTTCACGCCGGGGACCACCGGCAGCGTGCTGGTCAACGGCGGCGCGGACCTGACGGTCGGCAGCCTGAACATCGGCAACGCCGGCGCTGGGGCTACCACCGGCTCGGTCACGGTGACCGACGCGGGTTCGACGATCGTCCAAAACGGCGCCTCAACCCTCACCGTCGGCAGCAGTCAAAGCTCCACGGGCACGCTGGACATCGGTTCCTTCAACGCGATCTTCACCACCGGCACGGGCGCGGCCAACATCAACGCAACGGGCACGGTCAGCATGACCGGCGGCAGCTTTAACGCCAACGGCCCGATGACGATCAAGGGACTGTTCACCAAGACCGCCGGCACGCTTAATGTGAACCAGGACATCACCGTCGATGGCGGGACGCTCCAGAACATCGGCGGCGGCGTGGCCATCACGTCGGGCAAAACGGTCAAGGCCATCAATAACGGTGCCGTCGGCTTCAGTGGGTTCTACTCGCTGAACAACAACGCTTCCATCGTGATGGAATCCGGCTCGGACCTGACCGTGGGCGGCTTCCTGGACATCGGGGACACGACCAATGGAACCGTGGTCATCGACGGGCTTGGCTCTTCACTGAATACCTCACAGGTCATCGCCAGCAACTGGGGCAGCAACGGCGGCTTCGCCGACGTGCTGATCTGGAATCAGGCGGTGGCAACCCTGGGGCCGTTGAATCTGGCGGCCGGCACGACGGCTAACACCTCGGCGAACCTGGCGATTGAGAGCGGCGCGAACGTCACCGTGGGCAACCTCAACCTCGCTGTCAATGGTCCGACCAACACCGGCACCGCAACGCTCACGGTGGACGGGCCAGGCTCGAAGCTGATTCAGACCGGCTCGTCCACCCTCGCCATCGGCCACGCCAACGCGGGGTCAGCCAATCTGGTTGTCAAGAACGGCGGATTGCTCACAACCGGCACCGGCACGACCACGGTGAACCTCACCGGCACGTTATCCATCGGCGCGGGCGGCGGGACAATCAATGCCAACGGCGACGTGGTCGTCAACGGCGGTACGATCCTGACCTCCGCCTCCTCCGCGTTTAATCTCGCCACCGGGAAGAACGTCACCGTCTCGGCTGGCGGGGCCATGATCCTGAGCAACGACTTCTCTATCAGCGGTTCTTCGCAGGTCATTGTCAACAGCAATGGCGGGCTGCAGGTCAACGGACTTTTGGACATCGGTGGGTCCACTGCAACGCTCATCGTGGACCAGGGCCAACTGCTACAACTGGACCCAGGGACCAATCTCTGGGGTGAATTCAGCTCCGCCACAGTGGATTTCAGCAACATGACCACCGCGACCCTTGGCGATATCGAGGGGACCACGCTCAACTGGACTGTACAGACGGGTGCCAGCGCAACGATCGGCAACCTTCATGTCGTATCGCTGCCCGAAGTTGGGGCGGTAAGCGATCTGGGCGTCATCACCGTCAACGGCGTCGGGTCTGCCATTACGCAGACAGGTGCTTCGACCCTGATCCTCGGCAACCAGGACGCTGGCTCGGCCACGCTCAACATCCAGAACGGCGGAACCTTCACGACCGGCACCGGGACCACCACCATCAACGCCACCGGCACGCTCACACTCAACGGCGGCACGCTCAACGCCACAACGATCGATCACACTCAAGGTGGCAACTTCGACTTCGTCGACGGCACGCTCACGGTCGGGACATTCAACGGCGACCTCAACCAGTTCGGCGGGATACTCGCGCCGGGTGCCTCACCCGGCCTCACCCAGGTCAACGGCAACTACAACCTGATCGTCGGCACGCTTGCGATCGAGATCGGTGGAGCACTCCCCGGCACAGACTTCGACCGTGTTGACGTCACCGGCGCAGCGATCCTGTCGGGCGAGTTGGCTGTCTCGCTGGTCAACGGCTTCGTCCCCAACTACGGCGACAGCTTCGAGTTCCTCACCGCGGGCACGGGTCTTAACGACGCCTTCACACTCCTTAATTTCCCCAGCCTACCGCTACCTAACATGGCTTGGAACCTGGTTAACACCGGTAGTTCCCTGATCCTCAGTACTGATTCCACACTCGTCGGGGATCTGAACAACGATGGCTTCGTCGGGATCGGCGACCTGAACATCGTGCTGGGCAACTGGAACCTCAACGTCCCGCCGGCTGATTCACGGGCCGACCCAAGCGGCGACAACTTCGTCGGGATTGACGACCTGAACGCGGTGCTGGGTAACTGGAACGCGGGCACCCCGCCACCTCCGGGGCTGCCAGCCAATACCGGGGCGAACGTGCCGGAGCCTGCTGGCCTGGTGCTGATGGGGTTGGGCATGACCGCTGTGTATTCTCGTGCAACGAGGCGTGAGAAGAATACAGCGTAATCAAAGGAGGCTCGTGATCGGCGTGAAACAGCTTGCTCGAACAATAATTGCACTGTTTGTCCTTGCGGTCGCGGGTCTGGCGCACACTGCGTTCGCCGGTGTCCCGGCTGTGCCGTTGCTGCCGGACCTGTTTGCGTGGGAGGATGCGGCACGGGGGTACATGCACAACGGTGCGTTTGATACGACGACGCTGCCGGGGCGTGCTTTGTATCGGTTCACCGCGGCGATCCCGAATATCGGCGATGGGCCTTTCGAGGTTTTTGAGATTACGCACCCCAACAACACGCAGGATGTTTTTCAGAATGTTTACGACTCGCTGGGCGGTGTGACGCAGACACTGATGGGAAGTTTCCCGGACGCGGACCCGGCGTTTGGGCACTTGTTTCTTGTCGGGCTTGCGCGTTACAACCTGCGGGAGGTTTTGCCGGGCAACGGGGTCGGGGCGGTGGTTGCTACGCAAGAGAAGACCAGCTTCGGGCTGGTGGATTCGCTCGCCTATGACACCGGCCTACCTGGGGCGCCGGCGACGCGCGTCTACAACAGCGCCAACCTCAATCCGCAAGGCATTTCCGTTGGTTGGGTGGACCTCTACTCCAGCATCCTGCCGAGCCAATGGATCGACGCGACCGGCCTGGCTGACGGGGAGTACTGGCTGGAGGTCATTATCGATCCGCACAACTTCGTGCAAGAAACTGACGACACCAATAATACCACGCGCGTGCTGGTAAACCTGACGGTCCCGGATGTGAGCATCCCCGGCGATCTGGACGGCGACGGATTTGTCGGCATCAACGACCTGAATCTGGTGCTTGGCAATTGGAATCAGAGCGTGCCGCCGGGTAATCCGTTAGCAGACCCAAGCGGTGATGGGTTCGTAGGCATCGATGATCTCACAACGGTGCTTGGGAATTGGAACGTGGGGACACCGCCGACGGATGATGCGTTAGCGAATGTCCCTGAGCCGGGGACGGGGGCTGCTCTGCTGGGTGCCAGCCTGATGACTCTACATTCCCGCCGCTTGCGCCGCCTCAAACTTGTGTAATCAGAGTAAATTACCTTGTCCTGCCGGTCACAATCAGGTATCTTTATTCTGATCGCTTTTTATAGTCAAACTCGGGGTCCGATCCATGATTTACAGGTGTCTTGACCGTATAAAATACGTCACGGGATTTGCCTGCGTGTCTATCCACTTGGTGGCAACATCATCAGCGGTGGCGATCCCCTACGCCGCCGGGGTGAATCCGGTTGGCGGCACCGTCGGCTTTACACTGAACGAACCGGCTGACACGGTGACCATTACCCGCGACGGGGGGAACTCGATCGTGATCTCTGCGGCGGCGGCGGGGAGCCATTCATTCGACATGACCGGGTTCACGTCTTACGCGATCAGCGTGACCCACAGCGCGCCGGTCGGGTGGGCGGAGAGTTCGATCAGTGTGGGCAACCCGATGCTCAGTTTCGAGCGTGCTAACGGAGTCGCTGTAAATAACAACCCGGGCAGCCCGAACTTCGGGCGATTTTATGTATCCCAACGGGGTGCAACCGTAACTTTTACCGGTCGGCAGATGGGGGATGGTATCTATATTCTGAACGCCGACGCGACCGATGCGTTTGGGATCACCGATCCTAATGATATGAGTGCGGCAAGGACGGCGGGACTAGATTTTAGTGGTAGCGATAGTTCACCGTTCCGCCTTTCGGTAGGTAAGGACGACACGCTCTATATCAGCGATGCCTCGGACATTCACGGCGGGATTTACCACACCGACGCAGACGTTTCGACGGGCGGAAACCTGCTGGCGGGGCTTGGTGGGGTTCAGCCGATCGTAGGACAGAACCACGGCTCGATCATCAGCACCCCCCTGGTCACCGGTTCACTGGCCGGCGGCGATCTGGTGCTTTACACCATCGACCAAGACCTGCCCGGCAGCGTCCCCGATACCGGCGGACATGTCTGGCGTTACGACATCGGCGCGTCGCCCAACTACAGCGGCAGTCCGACACTTGTATTGGACGTAAGCACGCTGGGCACCGTCTCAAATGGGTCCATCATATTCCATGATCGCAATAACGGAATCCACCCGTTCAGTTTCGTGCAGGCCATCGATTCCGATATTACGATTGACCCCCTGACGCAGAACATCCTGATCAGTCAACACGGCCGCGGCCTGCTGATCCTGGACCCCACCGCCTCGACGGTTCTTTTCAATTCAATTCAGTTCAATATCGATAAAGGCGGGGGATTGGATATCTTCCAGAATATTGTCAGCTTAAAAATATCACCCGATGGCAAAACTATAGCCTTTAGACATGGCAACGTACCAGAGATTCTGCTCACCTCATTAGACGACCTTGGTTTGCCTATCCTGGACGTATCGGACGGCACATTTTTAGGGCTTGAGCAGGTTCCTGCCGTGCCAAGTTTTTCTGGCTACCCACGCGCTCCGATCGATTTTGACCTGGCCGGCAACATCTATTCAGCGGGCAACCTGGCCGCTGGCGAGCGCCTGGGTATCTACAGCCCCGGCGGGGACACCGCCGCAATCACACGCTCCGACGGCACGTTTACGATCAATGGCCTGACTCACGGCGAGTTCCTGGCGGGCGATCTTAACGGCGACGGCTTTGTGGGGATCGACGATCTGAACATCGTGCTGATTGCGTGGAATCAGAACGTGACGCACGGCGTGCTGCTTCAAGGCGACGCCAATGGTGACGGGTTCGTAGGCATCGATGATCTCACAACGGTGCTTGGGAATTGGAACGTGGGCACGCCACCGCCTCCGGGGGCGGAGGTATCGGCGAACATCCCTGAGCCGACGTGCCTGGTTGTGTTTGGTGCCGCCGGATCGTTGATGTTTGCCCGCAGACGCTGGCCTGTATCAACAGGTTGCCGGGTCTGAATATCCCTTGTTTTCTGCATAATTTTGTGACCCGCGGGTGTGAAGTCATTGACTCGCCCGCAGCGACAGGTTGTAATGATGTGTATGAGGTGTGGGCGGTTCACCCGGTATTCAGCGCGGTGTGTTTCAGACGTGGTCAGTCAAGGCCGGTCGGGGCATGGTTCATCTATTTCCCCGGGGCTACCTGCAGGAGCAAGGCCGTTGACCCACACGAGCTTTCGTGAGCATGCCCATGTCCTTTAGGGGCTGAGGACGCACAAGGACTCATGCAAACCGAACCAACCAGGAGATGTCACATGCCTCGCAACTTATTTTTTATCGTGCCGTGTCTTTGTATGCTGGTTGCCTCGCCGGCATCCGCCATCTCAATCACCATGAACTATACACCCGGGGCGGCGGGGGCGGTGAACCCGGCGTTCGACCTGGGGGGCACACAGCTCCAGTCGATCTTCTCAGCGGTCGATGACTACTACTCCGACATCTTCGAGGATGCGAACCATTCGCTGACGATCAACTTCTGGTATCAGGATCTGTCTAACCTGGGCGACCACGACTTTATCTCTGCCGACATCAATAACCGAGAGAACGTCGCGAACATCAAGATCGACACGAATAGCGGCGTGGGTGGGGCGCTACGGAATTACTTTTTTGATCCGACGCCGACGGACAACAGCGAGTTCACGATGACCCAGACACTGTGGCGTGACATCGGGGTTCTTAATCAATTCGACTGGTTTAACGCTGCGGGTACGATCCCCGACACGTTCGAGACGTCGTTCGCCGGGGTGGCCAATGGGGGCGGGCCGGCTGCGGGTCTGATAGATATGTTTTCACTGGTGTTGCATGAGACGGGGCACGCGCTTGGGATGAGTGGCGGCAGCCCGGGCACCCAGGCCGAGGCGGGGGTGGACAGCGATTACGATTTTGACCCGAACTTTATTTTCGGCGCGAACCTCGCGGCGGACACCCGGGACCAGCCCAGTGATTTCATTGGCCACCTGGATGATCCAAACGCTTTGATGTTCCCCTCCGGATTGAACAACGGCATACGCAAACTCCCCAGCCACGCCGATCTGCTGTCGATGGCGGCGGGTAACAACTACCTCACGGTGGACATCCCCCGTCGCGAGTTCTTCGGCGGGGGCAACTGGAACAACAACTTCAACTGGACCGGTAGCCGAGACCCGGACTTTAATGATGATGCCTTCGTCCGCGATTCGCAGGGGGCCGGCACCGTCATCACCGCGTCGCTCTCCGCCAACGGTACGGCTCGGAATCTTGAAGTCAGCGAGGGCGCCAATGTCGATATCAACAGCTTCAAGCTGGACATCACCCAGGACGTGACCGTCACCGGGCTGGACTCGGACATCTTTATCAACCCGGGCGGGGAGCTTGAGGCCGACGAGATTTTCATTCAAGACCAGGCTGAGATCCAGATGACCGGCGGGCTGGTAGACGCACGCCGATTGACCATCGACTTAGGCGCCCAGTTGGAAACCATTTCCGGGGGATCGTCGGTGGTCGATATCTCGGAGCGGCTTGTGAACAACGGCCTCATCGACGTTGACTCCAACTCAACAATCACCTTTATCTCCGTGGCCGCCAACCCGTGGGACCTGGACGGGACCAGCGGCGACGGGGAACTACTCGCCAACGGCGGTAGCTTGATCTTTGCTAGCGGTGGGCTTACCGATGCCTTCGACGGGACGATGACGGTCGGGGTCGGGCACAGCATCACGTTTGTCGAGGGTTGGGAACACGGCACAGGAGGCGTACTGAATCTGAACGGTGGGGTGGCGTCGGTGGATCGGGCTGAGGTTGACGGTGGCGCGATGATTATCCGGGGCGACATCCTTGTAGATAAGCGGGGCGAATTGGATGGGGTGCTGATATTCCATCTGACAGCGGATGTGGGTATCCCCGACGCGGACGATCGGCTCGATCTGGGCAACGCGACGAGCGATACGATTACCTACAACGGCGGCAACTTCACGGGGAACGGGACGCTGGTGCAGGATGGTGACGCGACGGTGACGGCTGGGAACACGGTGAATATCTCGGTGAATAATTTTGATCTAGATGGTGACACGATCA
>JAJRRS010000052.1 GCA_024279275.1 Planctomycetota bacterium
TACTTGATCTCAAATATCACCGACTGATACACCGTATTGCCCCGGGTGTCGGCGGCCCGCAGTGTCAACACATGCGGACCCGGGGAAAGATCGGAGATCGTAACCTCCCAGCTTTCCTGTGTCGAATCGAAGATAAGGTCGTCCGGCAGAACCGCGTGGTACTCATCATCGTCATCCAGGCTGTACGCCAGCGATCGGATCGCGGACCAGTCATCCTTGACTTGCCCGGAAACCGTTATCTGACGATCATTTAGAGTGTTTTTAGTGGTCAGCACAGGCGGCGAGTTATCCACCAGAACCGGGCTGGCTCGGCGGGTGGTGGTCATCGCCATATCCCCGGGATTGTCCGGCCGATCGTCCGCGGTCACCCGGATGATGTATCGGCCATCCGGCACACGCCGGGTCTGCCATTCATAGCTCATCTCCGTGAGGTCTTCCTCGATCACCAGTGTCCGCTCCGAGCCGGCCGGCAGGTAGTCCAGTTTGTAGATAAGCGGGTCCTGGTTGTCGTCCGCCGCCTCCCACTCGATGTTCATGGTCGTGGCGGGGGGGGCGTCCGGCTCGGTCTGCTCGGGATACGCAGCGGTGATCTTCGCGATCACGGGCTTGAGGTTGGGCGTCACATAAGTCGCTTCAACACGATCCACCGTGGGCGTGAGTTCGTCCGTGCCGGTGAGTGTCAGGCGGTACTGCAGAAACCTCGCTGGCGGCGACTGCACCGTGATCTCTTTGGGCGCTAATGCGGGCAACTCAGCGTCGGGCATCAACGCATGGGCCTGCGACCAACTGGACCACGCGGCCTGCTCAGGGTCCTGCACGTTGCCGCTGCGAGTCTCCACGGTCAGCGAGCAACCCTCGGGGATGTCTGCGGTCAGTGCCATCGCCCCCCACAGACTTATCTGCGCCGCGTCCAGCGTCGGGCTGGTGTAGACACCTCGGATCGCGTAGCTGCTGCCGAGTGTAAATAGTTCCGCAGGGTTGGCGGTGCCCATGACGGTCGTGCCGTCGTTGGCCAGCATCATGGCGGGGACTTGTTCGGAACCCAGATCGACCAGCACAGCGGTTTCACTTGTCGCCGGGTCGATCACAAAGACCTGCCCCTCGTTCCCGGTCGCCGCCAGCAGTTTGCCATCCGCCTCAACCAGCTTGAGGATCATCACCGAATCGCGGAACACCTCTTGCACAAATCCCTGGCTGTCGATGCGGTAGACCGCGTTGCCTTCCTTCTCGACCGCAGGCGCGCTGACCGGCCGGGATCGGCTGGCGGACGATGAACCGCCACCGCCCAATGACCCGCCCGCCTGCATCTGCCCGGACTTACGAGCCTGGCTAAGACGGTCACGGATCAACTCACGCAAACGATCGTACTGCTGGGGCGTTGGCTCAAGCTCGGCCAGCTCGTCCGCAGTCGGCTCATCCACCCCAGCGTCGTCTGGCTCAGCGGCATCCGTATCAACAGGCGCATCCACTTCATCCGCCTCAGCCTCGACCGCTTCATCGATCGGCTCGGGTTCGGGTTCTACTCCCGGTATATCTCCAGGCACTTCACCCGGGGCATCCGGGGCGTCCGCTTCGTCTGTGTCCTCGTCGGACTCGCCAGCCTCATCATCAGGGCGACCCGCCTCTTCACTGCTGGCCTCTTCCAACCGCCCCGGCCTGGCCTGCTCAGCATCCGCCGTCCCGACATAAACCGAACCATCCGACGCAACCAGCAACGCGCCGATCTCAGGTTCGGGCGCATCAAACATCGCAAACGCCTGGTACCCATCCTCTTCGCCCGCTTCAAGACGCAGCACCAGCCCGTCTTCATCCGTGCCCAGGAGGATGCGCCCCTGCGCGTCCATCGCCAGGCAAAGAATGTTCGCCTGCTGCGCGTCCAGCAACTCCGTAACCGGGTCTTCATCACCGGGCCTGATCCGTAACAGCTTCCCCTCGGTCCCGGTTGCAATAAGAATCGACGGCCCATCGAACATCTCGTTCGGCGGGGTCAGCGTGTCCCAGATATATCGCACGCCTTCCAATTCGACCAACGTGTTCAGCTCACCGTCTTCCAACACCGCCAGCCGGCTGGTTTCACCGCTGATGGCGACCAGCAGCTTGCCGTCGTATTCGCCTAACGCAAACACCTGCTCATCCGGGAGGTCAGCCACTTCGACTACCTCGTCGCCGTCCTGCTTCAACAGCTTGCCTTGGGGACCGGCGGCCAGGTAGATCGTGCCGTCGGGCATCTGATGCAGGTCGTAGATGATGCTGGCTTCTTCGGGCATCTCGCCGATGGCCTTGGATTCGGTCGCCAGTTTGACGTCGCCGAGGCTGGTGACAAGCGTATTGTCCACCTCGCCCGGCTCGAAGTCCGCCTCGGTGGTGTGCTCGAAACGCTGCGGCTGGATCGCCGACGCGCCCTGACTCAGCAGACACACAGCCCCAACTGAGAACAACATCGATAGTAACCTGCGCGAAGACTTATGCATGCCTGATCTTTCTGTCATTCATCACGGCCAAAGCCGTTATGGTTTGCGGACGTTGAGTATAAAATTGGCTTGGCCAAGGATCACCATGTCTGCGTCAAACGTCTGATCGATCAGACGCATCAACGGCACAGCCTGGGTCGAGGTGGGACTCGTTAACATCGCGGCCCGGCTCGATGGCAGGCCCGGCATCTCGGTACGCCCCACCGCAAGCCCCTTAGGCGGAAGCATGATAGCGGTATAGATCGCGTCGCTACGGAAGTTCATCGTTTCCTGAATAAACCCCGCCAGGTCGTCGATGTTCCGCGTGACCATCAGGTGAGGCTGCGAGCCGATTTTCATCGCCGCATAACTGTCCGCCCCGCTGACGGTTAACGGATAGTCGCCATCGTTAAGATCATCGGGGATATGGACATCGATGCGCCGCTTCTCAATTTCCCCAGCATAGTGCTGGATCTCCAGGAATACGCCCACGGTCTCGCCCGGTGCGACCTGCGAGCGTTGCAGCCGGGCACCGACAATCGTGGCCATCCGGTTGCCTTCTTCGACGTCGATGTTGACGCGGATGGATTCGACTTCCAACGCTTCGTAGGGGTTGATCGCCATGACCGACAAGGGCGTGAGCATATCCATCACCGGGTTCGCCGCCGATCCCCCAGCGACCAGTGAATCCAACTCGATGACGCGTCCGCCGGTGAAACGCATCGTGGCCCGGGTGCGGATGGTGTTCTCCGCCGGCACGCCATGCACCACCTGAATGCTGTTATAAATCACGGTCGCCGTCAGGACCGCTGAAAGCGTCGGCTCGTTGACGACCTGGTAGTGATATGTCTTCGCTTCCTGCCCCGGCAAGTTGACGGTGACTTCCACAGGTGCCACGGTGTAGCGGACCTCTTGGATCCCCACCACCCCCGCGCCCTCATCGCGAACAAGCGTGCCCAACGGCGTCAACGTCCCGCTGCTCTTAAAGCTGATCGAACGGCGTGGCATCACGAAGTGGACATACCCCGTCGCCATCGGCACATTTGATTTCCCCAGCCCAAACATCGGATGCCCAAACGCCAGCACCTCGCCGCCCGGCAATACATCCGTCACCGTCCCGGTCGCGCTCAGGTCGATATCCCCATACGCCAGGGGGATCGCCAGCACACTGCCGGGCTGAATCATCACAGCCGCCGGGTCAATCCCATGCGGCGGCGCACCGGCGATACCACCGGCATTACTCGCTACCCCAAGCAACCCCATCGGCTCAAGCAACGGCCCAAACAACTCCGCGGCTCCCGATGTCCCTAGCGATATCGGTAACATCAAAGCCGAAGCCGACACCCCGCCGCTTGGATCACGCAACGATGCGCTTACGGCTGCAACGTTCTCGCCACGTTCTTCCCCACCCGTGGCGTGAACCAATACCTTACGGATCGCACGAAGACGCACACGGCTAAGCGAATCCTCACCGCCGGCCTGCGGCAGGCCTTCTATGCGATCTAACAATTCAATCACCCGTCGCGTCGAGCCGCCACGCGCACCCGCCTGGGCCTCGTCCTCCGGCATATGCGCACGGGTCGCCGTCTCACGCATATACCCAATCGGCTGCACCCCGACCAGGCACTGCTTGGCTTCGGAATAACCAAACGCAAACGCGCCAATAAGTTTCCCGCCTTCGCCCAACGTCTTCGGCTCATCCCCGTCCCACAAATAGATCGGCGAACCGGACATCCCCTGCACCGGACCCGACTCCACCATCCGCGGATCGTCGCAGCGGATCCAGATCACGCTACGGCCCGGGGACGAGTTCGGCATCACACTCACCACGACCACATTAAATGGCTCGATCTCCGTGCCGTGGAACACCGTCATCCCGTAACCGGTCATCCCCACGCGGATATCGTCAAGCGACATCGTGGCCGCCGGCTCGTCAGGGACAACCACGCCCTGTCCAAGAACGCTCGGCGTGGTACTCAGCCAAAGCCAACTCAGGGTTAGCACTGCCAGGAAATTCCGATGGGCGAGGTAATTCATAAGTTTAGAAGCCTACTATGCCAGATAGCTATTGACAAGCACCCAAACCCCGTCGATACTCAGATTATTCCGCTGACGCAGCGGCGCGCTGGCCTGACCAGAGCCGCCGCCGCGGCACCGGATGGCACGGGACGCCTGACCGTCGGGGGTCCAGGGATTACGTCGTAACCAAGCCATCTGATTGCCCAACATGCTTGAAAAAGCCGCTGATGTTCTTGGCTACCGCTTCCAAGACCCCGCACTCCTGACAGAAGCTCTCACCCACGCTTCCCACGCTGGCGACCGCCTCCAGAGCAACGAACGCATGGAGTTCCTAGGCGACGCCATCCTCGGCTTCGTCGTCTGCGAATACCTCCACAGCACTTTCCCCGAATTATTAGAAGGCGACCTTACCAAGATCAAGAGCGCTGTGGTCAGCCGACGCGTGTGTGCCGAAATCAGCGTTGCGAGCAATATGGCCGGGATGCTCACCCTCGGCAAAGGCATGGCCGGCCGCCCCGACCTCCCCAGCAGTGTCGCCGCCGCTGTCCTCGAATCACTCATCGCCGCCATCTATCTCGACGGCGGCATGACCCCCGCACGCGACTTCATCCTCAAGCACGCCATCCCGTTCATCAACGAAGCCGCAGACTCCTCCCACCAACAAAACTTCAAGAGCGTCCTCCAGCAATACGCACAGAAGCACCTCCCCGAGAACCCCAGCTACATCCTCATGGACGAGAAAGGCCCGGACCACCTCAAATGCTTCGAGGTCTGCGCCCAAGTCAACGGCCGACGCTGCAGCCCATCCTGGGCCAACTCCAAAAAAGAAGCCGAACAAGGTGCCGCACTGAACGCACTTTTAGAACTGGGCCTCGCCAAAACCCTCGACTGCGGCAGAGTCGTCCTCTTCGACCGCATACCCACTCAAGACACCGACCAACCCGACGACGTGCAAGCGTAAACCGGGCAATATCTACGGGGACAGGGGGGTGAACATCAATAATCTTCGTGTGTCGCCGACGCCCACGTTCCCGGATAAATCAACATCCCCCGTACCACGCAGGCTTGCCGTTTAGCGGCGGATCGCAGATCCGCGTGTTGGCTATCACCCCTGCCCACCCAGCTCATCCGCAACCTCCCCCACATGCCCCGACACCTTGACCTTATCCCACCGCCGCACCACCTTCCCCGTCGGCCCAATCAGATAGGTCGTCCGCACGATCCCCATATACTTCTTCCCGAACAGGCTCTTCTCCCGCCAGACCCCGTACTTCCCCGCAACCTTATTCCCCGGATCGACCAGCAGCGGGAACGGCAGCCCATACTTATCAATGAACCGCCCGTGTGATTTCCCATCATCAGGACTCACCCCCAACACCTCCGCCCCCATCCCCTGCAACGTCTCGTACCGATCGCGGAACCCGCAAGCCTGCACCGTACACCCCGGCGTGTTGTCACGCGGATAAAAGTACAACACCACCCACTTGCCACGATAATCCCCCAGCCTGTGCGTCTCCCCAAGCGAATCCTCAAGCGTAAACGCAGCCGCAGCCCGCCCCTCATCAATCAACGTCGTTTCGGTGCTCAGCTTCTTCGCCATCAAAGAACTCCTGATACAAAACTACTTTTACATCCACAAACTTAACCACACACCCCCCGTCCACAACCCTACCCACTCGCCCGCGCCACCACTTCACCCACTCGCCCCGCCCACAACCTAACCCATAGCCCCGGGCGGAAGCCCGGGGTTCCGGTGTCCCAACTCTCACCCCCACGCACACATCTTATACGGCCCCACTCTGATCTCGCGCAAAGATGATTCCACACCCCACCTTTTCTATGAAGCCACAGAGACCAGCAAGAGTCAATCACGCATCCATAAAGACCAATTATAACTTAAATTTGATATTTAGAGTGCCCCACTTCAAATTGTGAAGCGTATGACCCCACCAAACCTGACCCCACCGCGAAGGTCCGCTATCCTTACCCCCCATGCCCACCCCAACCGTCATCACCCTCGGCAACTTCGACGGCGTCCACCTCGGCCACCGCGCTATCCTCACCAACGCTCGCCAGCTTGCTCTGACATGTAACGCAAACTCCGGGGCCATGAACTCCGGGGGCCTGAACTCCGGGGGCCTGAAATCCGGGGGCTTGAAACCCGGGGGCGGGGGTGCCAAGGTCCTCGCCATCACCTTCGACCCCCATCCAAACGCCACACTCGACCCGGACAACCAGCCCCCCCGGCTCTGCCCCCTTGACCAGAAGATCCAACGCCTCAAGCACGCCGGCGCCGACGAGGTCTTAATACTTAAACCGACCCCAAACGTGCTGGGCCAATCCCCCGAAGACTTCATCCAGCAGGTCGTCGCTGACCACAACCCCATCACCTTCATCGAAGGCATCGACTTCCGCTTCGGCAAAGGACGCGCAGGCGACATCAACCAACTCAAATCCCTCGGCCAACAACACAACTTCAACGTCGTCATCCAACCCAGCCACGACGTCACACTCTCCGACCTCTCCGTTGTCACCGTCCGCAGCTCCGTCATCCGCTGGCTCATCGCACACGGCCGAGTCCACGACGCACAACGCTGCCTCGGCCAACCCTTCTCACTCACCAGCCAGATCGTCAAGGGCGAACAACGCGGCCGAACCATCGGCATCCCCACCATCAACCTCGACCTCAACACACTCGACGACCACACACTCCCCGCCGACGGCGTCTACGCAGGCCAGGCACACATCCAAGGCCACCACCAACCCCTCACCGCCGCCATCAGCGTCGGCAACAAACCCAGCTTCGGCCAAACACAACTCACCATCGAAGCACACCTCCTAAACTTCGATCAGGACATCTACAACCAAACCGTCACCCTCGACTTCCACCACTGGCTACGCGACCAAATGCGATTCCCCACCCCCCAAGCCCTCTGCGAGCAACTAGCCCGCGACATCGAAAAAGTGAGAAGCTATAAGCCCTTAGCCGTTAGCCATTAGCCTCCTATATAAAGCCCCGGATGCCATCCGGGGTCTTCCCCTTACCCCCCCCCCCCCCGACCCCCTCCGATCCCCAGACCCCAGACCCCAGACCCCAGACCCTGAACCCCAGACCCCATACCCGACCACCCCCCATGCCCGAACACCAAAGCAACACCACCCTCGCCGCCGCCGCCGACCTTATCCGTAAGGCCGACGGCACCATCTTCATCACCACCCACGCAAAGCCCGACGGCGACGCCTTCGGCTCCGTCGTCGCCCTCACCTGCGCCCTGCAAAAACTTGGCAAACAAACCTTCCCCTGCTTCGCACCCCCCGTCCCCGCACAACTCGCCGACCTCCCCGGCCACGACCTCACCCACACCCTCCACGACAATCTCACCATCCCCGATTGCGCCCTCTACATCATCGTAGACACCGGCGCATGGTCCCAGCTCGAGCCTTTACGCAACATACTCGAACCCAACCTCGCCAACACCCTGATCATCGACCACCACCTAAGCGGCGACATCCCCGCCGCCCACAAAGTCATCGACGCCAACGCCGGAGCATGCGCCGAAATCATCGCCGAACTACTGGACCTCTTAGATCAAAGCAGTGGGGGGGCAGTCTGGGGAGACTCCGGGGCTAGCTCCGGCTCTAACTCCGGGGCTAACTCCGGGGGCGGGGGGGACACAACCATCGCCCAGGCCCTCTTCGTCGGCATCGGCTCAGACACCGGCTGGTTCCGCTTCTCCAACACACGCCCACAGACCCACCGCCTCGCCGCACGCCTCCTGGAGATGGGCGTCGACCACGCCGACCTCTACGCCCGCCTGCACCAGACCGAACGCCCCGCCAAGCTCGCACTACTCACCCGCGCGCTCGACAGCCTGACCCTCCTCGCCAACGACCGCGCCGCCATCATGTCTCTCACCCAACAAGACTTCAAGGACACCGGCGCACGCGAAGAGGAAACCGAACGCCTCATCGACATCCCCCAACAAGTCAAGACCATCCAGGTCGTCGCCCTGGTGACGGAAAGCACAACCGTCACCCAGGAAGTACCGCTGCTTTGCGATCCCGCAACGGCAACTCCGGGGGCTGGCGCTGAAACTACGGGTGAAACTGCGGGTGGAACTGCGGGTGGAACTCCGGGGAAAACTCCGGGGGCGGGGGCGGGGGTCCGCATCAGCTTCCGCAGCAAGCCCGGCCCAAACGCCATCAACGTCGCCGACCTCGCCGCCCAATTCGGCGGCGGTGGCCACGCCCGCGCCGCCGGTGCCAAACTCACTGTCCCCATCAATGAAGCCGTCCATCGCGTCTCCCAAGCCATCCAGGCAGCATTCAACGGCTAACTTGCCCCCTATCTCATCCGTACCCTTCAAACAGACCACCGATACCCACCGACCCAGGCCTCCCGTTTAGCGGCGGATCGCAGATGCGCGCGTTGGCCCAACGGGCCAAACGATCCCCACGCAGCCCGCATGCCGGGGTTGAACGCACGAAAATCTACTAATACCAATTCCGATTAAAACTCGTGCGTAAGCCAGTCGGTGGCGGTGATGGTTTTCAGGCGTTCGGGGGTGAGCCGGTTCCAACTGTCCTTGCACGCATGGTCGATGTCGGCTTCGCCTTCGAGCACGCGGTTGCTCA
>JAJRRS010000053.1 GCA_024279275.1 Planctomycetota bacterium
GCTACGGAACCAGCCTTCGGGGACATTGAAAATGTTAGGCCCCGTCTCCGCCATCTCCATATCCGGGTTAATCAGGATATTGCCGGGTTGTAACGCCGCCGAAGCACTCGGCACCGAACACAGCAAGGCAGCCACACAACACGCACCGATACTCATACCCGCAGACGCTATTCGTGACTTACCCATATCGTTTTTTCCTCTACAGAATATGAACACAGATCCGTACTTCAAACCTCTAACATGATCGCCCTTCACAGAACGCCAGAGCATGCGACGCGCATCGATTCAAGACGCCGCAAGCCTCGATAACATCCTAAAACCGTCCTCTCACACCCGTCGTCGCCGCAGCAACGTCACGCCACCCAAGGCCATCAGCCCGAGTGTCGCTGGCTCGGGCACCGCACCGGCACCCGGCGGCGTGCCTACATTCCAGTTACCCAGCACCAGGTTCAGGTCGTCGATACCCACAAAACCGTCGCCCGAAGGATCAGCCAAGGGATTCGCCGGCGGGACGGGCTGATTCCAGTTACCCAACACAAGGTTCAGGTCAGCAAGGCCGACGAAACCGTCACCGTCCAAGTCGCCAGCAATGACCTCGACCAGACTCAGCAATTGATTGACCGATACATTGGTAAGCTCCTGCACCATACCGCTAGGCCAGACGATCGTGATCAAGTCGATGGTGGCGGCGTTGAATCCCAACCCAAAATGCACAGCAAATTCATTCTGGCTTAGGAAATTACTCCCCCCGCCGATCTCCCGAACCATCTCGTCGCCCGTAACATTGGTGTCCGGATCAAGGGTGATGAACGTCCCGATCCCGTCGCGGTTGGAGACGGTCCCCTCGACTTCGATCCGAAGCCAGTCGTTATCGTTGCCGCCGTCGTTGCGGTAAAGGATCGGCTGTTGGCCGTTGTTGGTGATGAAGATATCCAGATCGCCATCCTGATCGTAGTCGAAACTCAACAAACCTCGGCCCAACTGCTTCTCGACAACCCCCGAGGCGTTGGAGATGTCGGTATAAACCCCGCCGTCGTTCTGCAGGAGATAATTCTGATCAACAAAGGCCACCGGCGACGTCAGCCACCCGTTGGTGACCGCCAGGTCCAAGTCGCCGTCGTTGTCGTGATCCAGGAAGGTCGTGCCCCAGGACCACCCGGTGTTGCGGACATTGGCGGCGTCGGTCTGGTCGGTGAAGGTGCGATCGCCGTTGTTACGGAACAGGCGGTTACCGCTGTGGTCGTCGATCTCGCCGGGCACATCGACCAGGTTCGACACAAACATATCCAGTTGCCCGTCTCCATCGTAGTCTCCGATGGTCAACCCCATCGCATCCTCACCGGTGCCGACACCAGCGGCGAGGGTGCCGTCGCTGAACGTGCCGTCGCCGTTGTTCCAGAATATCTGGCTGGTGGTGAAGTCGCCAGCGATGACCAGGTCGGGACGGCCGTCGCGGTCCATGTCGGTGAAAGTCGAGGAGAAACGGTACGTCTTGGTGTCGGTCCCGCCTCCGCTAAAGAGGGAAGATCGGTACACATCGACCCCGGCCGAGGCGGTGACATCCTCGAAGTACCCGGGGTTGGTGGCGCCGAGATTGCGCAGCAGCCGCGAGGTGCTCACCGCAATCTCGTTGCCCCAGTCGTTGGTGTGGATATCCAGGTAGCCGTCACCGTCGTAGTCGCCGAAGGTAACGCTTTGGCCGTAACGTAACACACCACCGATGTCAGCCCCGCGCGCGACGGCCTGTTCGGTGAAGTGCCCAGCACCATCGTTGATATACATATAGAACCGCGTATCGCCCCCGGAGGTGACGTACAGGTCCAGGTCGCCATCGTTATCAATATCTCCCCACGCAGGCGCGTTGGTCTGAAGATTGGCGGTGAAGCCGGCAGCCGTAGACACATTCTCGAACGTGCCGTCACCCTTGTTGCGATAAAGGATGTCGGGCGCATCAAGACGGGTGACAAAAATATCGACCCAACCGTCGTTGTCGAAGTCGCCCGCTGCGGCACCGCCGGTCATGAACAACTGCCCCGGCGCGAAGCCCTGGTTCTGGAGATGATTGATCCCCGCAGCGGCTGTCACGTTCGTGTACACCACCGCCCAAGCCGAGCCAGTGCCAGACCATACAACAACCCCAGCCATCATCGGGACCACGACCGACCGAAGACGCCTTAACGCCCCGCCATGTAAATAAACCATTTTTCCCACTCCAAATAAAAAAATGCACGAGGACGATACCCACAACGGCCAGCCACCCAGCGACCGCAAACCCACGCATGACCGTGCCTGATCCCCTGCGGAGAGCACGGAAAAGCAGCTATATTTATCCAATCCAGCACCCTACTTTAACCCCTCTTTTCCCTGTGACTACTAAAATCTGCAGGCGGCGATATCAAGACATCTGGCACAAGTCTCAAGCCCTTGCCGGGTAGTGGTTTACGGTCAATTCGTATTCCCCTTAACCCGCAGTATTTCCCAGCCCTCAACCCCTCCCCGCCAGACCACAAGACCCCGCCCACAAACCCCAGCCCAAGCCTACCCCTTCATCCCCGTGAGCGTGACACCCTGAATAAAGTACCGCTGCACGAAAAAGAACAGGATGATGATCGGCATGGTCATGATAAATGCAGCAGCCATCATCAAACCGACATCACTGCCAGCCCGGAGATTAAACTTAAACAAACCCATCGCCAGCGGGAACAGCCGGTCGTCGTTGACGTAGATCAACGGCCCCATGAAGTTGTTCCACGTCGCGATAAACGTATACACCGCAATGATCGCAATCGTCGGCGTGACCAGCGGGATCATCACATGCCAATAAATACGCAGGAACCCGCAGCCATCAATCCGCGCCGCGTCTTCGAGGTCTTTGGGGATCGTCATGAGGAATTGACGAAGCAGGAAGATAAAAAACGGCGTACCAAAGATCGCAGGCGCCCACAACGGCAACAGTGTGTCGTACCAGCCGATGGACTTAAAAATCAGAAACGACGGGATCATCGTGACCTGTGGCGGGATCATCATCGTCGCCAGCATAATCACAAAGCACAAGTCCCGGCCAGGCCAGTTCAACCTCGCAAACGCATAAGCCGACATCGTGGAAGCGAACACCATCAAGACAATGCTCAGGATGCTCAGCGACAGGCTGGTCATGATGTATCGACCAAACGGTATCTCACGAAACACAGCCCGATACTGATGCAACACCTTGTCCACCCAGGCACCCGTAAGACTGCTGCGCGTCACCGTCATCTCAACGGAAAACGGTGGACTCCCCTTAGGTGCCGGCCCAACAGGATTCAACCAATAGTAAATCCGGCGCTGCATCGGGTCCGCCAACCCGTCCCGCCAACGCAGTTGTATCTCACGCCAGCGGTGGTCTGAAAAATTAATCACCTCCGACGTGCGGTATAGCTGCCCGTCACGCACAACGTCGAACCCGACCCGTGCCCAACTCCCATCGCCCCGGCAACTAATCAACACACGATCGATGTCGCCCGACTCAAACCCAACCTTCGGCTGAATCCCAATAACACCCGCCGGCTGATCTTCGGTAAACCTAAGACTCAATTCAGAAAATACCTCGTCCTCCTGCCATCGATCGACAAGCTCGCCGTCGCCTCGCACAAGCCCCCAACCCTCCCCGGCAGACACCGCGTGTATCTGATAATCCGAACTGCGGACACGCACCGCCCCCACACAAATACGCCGATAGACCCGGTCAAAGACCCGCGCAAGCATCGCATCGTCAACCGATTGGCTTACCTCATCCACGATCGCTTCGGCACCCGCTAAGCGAGCGGTGTCGCTGAGCCTCTCCCCGACAAGGGTGAACAGCCCCTGCACCATCTCGCCACGGTATGCAGCGGGATCGATCTGGCCCGACTCGATCGATACCCCACCGCCAGCAATACCCGGCCGCCAGTCATCGATGCGGCCAAGGAACAATTGTTCGAGGCGCGGCCTCGCCTGCCGCCAGACAGATTCGCTCACGCCGGAGTACCCAAGCGGCGCATCAAACTCCTCGATATCAATGTAAGGCGACGACGCCTGAGGCCTGGGCGCGGTCGGCCAGAGCTGCGCCTCGGCGCTCGCCATCTCACGGTTGGTCTTGAAACTTGTCGCGACCATCCAGATGAACGGAAAACTAAACAACAGCGCCCCGGTGACCAACACCGTGTAGATGATGACCATCTCAATCGAAAACAGTTTGCGAAAGACCGATCGTTTCATCGTTCGTAGTGCACCCATTTCTTGCTCAGCCACATCTGAAACAGCGTGACCGACAGGACCACGATAAACAGGATCCACGCCATCGCGCTGGCCATGCCCATGTTCAGGTAGCGGAACGACTCGTTAAACAGCTTGTATGCGTAAAAGAGTGTGGCGTCCGCAGGCCCGCCGTCGGTCATGATGTACGCCGACTCAAAAGTCTGGAAGACGCCGATCATCCCCATCAGGAAGTTAAAAAAAATGTAAGGCGACAGCAGCGGCAACGTCACGTTCATGAATTGCTGGACACGATTGGCTCCGTCGATCTGCGCGGCCTCGTAGAGCGATTCGGGGATCTCCTTAAGCCCCGCCAACCAGATAATCATCCCCCCGCCCGCAGCCCACAACGCCATCAAAATCAGCGCCGGCTTGGCCCACACCGGGTCGTGCAGCCAGTGCGGCGGGTTCGTCACACCCAACAACAAAAGCGCCTGGTTCAACAAACCCGTCACCGGATCGAATACCCATATCCACAGGATAAACCCCGCGACCGCTGGCACGATCACCGGCAGATAAAAAATCGTCCGAAATAGCGGCAACCCCTTCGCCTTGGTGTTCAGCAGCATCGCCATCGCCCGACCGACGATGATGATCAACGGCACTCCCAGAATCATGTACGCCGTGTTCCACAAACTCCGCCACAACAGCGGATCATTGGGCACGCGCTTCTGCACCACCTCGTCATAGTGAAAGCCCAAGGCATTCGTGTAGTTATCCATCCCGACGAACACCGCAGGATTAAGCACGTCGTAACGGCTGAAGCTGATAATCAAAGAAAAAAC
>JAJRRS010000054.1 GCA_024279275.1 Planctomycetota bacterium
CCTAAGCAACCGTATCTTCGCTGATCAGGACGAACTGTGGGACGCATGCGTGGTGGCCTGGAACCACCTGGGTCCCCAACGCCTGGCCAGCATCTGCCACACCGATTGGGTCGCGCTGGAATTAAGATGAAGGCGTATTACCTAGCCCCTGGTGAGGCCGGAACTCGTGGTAGTAATCGACGTATTCGTTGATCAGATACCGCAGGTGCCGCTCGCCAAAGACGATGAAGTGGTCCAGGCACTCGTGCTTGATCGAGTGGATCCAGCGTTCGATGCGTGCCATCCAACTTCAGTTCCATGGGGCGAGAGCCTGTTCGGAAACCGGGCTATTCCCCTATTGCGACCTTGACGAGGCGCACGTTGCCTCCGGAGGTGGCGCACGGATCGTCCGATAGCGCGCAGTACAACTAGACTGCCATCCAAATTCCGGGTGAATCTGAGCATCACCGATCAATGAGATTTGTGATTCGTTTATCTGCGCGTTGACCGATTTGGCCGCACGTCACAAGCATGTCGGAGGCAAGCGAGGCAACACGCCGCAACCAACAATCCGGCAAATTATTGCGTGTTTTATGACATTCCGAAAACTGGTATATTTGCCATTATTAAGCTGGTTTTGAACCAAAACCCGGCGCCTCCAACCTCCCAATGATGAACCCGAATAGCCCATGTTTTAGAGGCGGGTAAACGCATCTGAGATCGCACACCGCTTTGGTGCAAGCATCTTTATTTTAAGATATTTACAGCCTGAATCTTGCTCTGCATATCGACGCAATTCTTACCCGGCCAGGATCGATTCAATCGATTCCAGTTCGTCATTTGACAGTTCCAGATGGGTCAACGCTCCCACACAGTCGTCGATCTGCTCCACGCGACTTGCACCGATTAGTGCCGAGGTGACTGCGGGCTGGCGTAATACCCAGATTAGCGCAAGCTGAGCCAGCGTTTGGCCGCGTTGTTGCGCCAGGTTATTAAGCGTGGTGACTTTTTTCAGTTTGGTGTCGGTGATGTGTTCGGATTTGAGAAAGCCGTGGGGATTGGCGGCACGCGAATCTTTGGGAATCGAGTTTAGATATTTATCGGTGAGCAAGCCCTGCGCCAACGGGCAAAAGACGATCCCACCGATGCCTTCTTCATCGAGTACGTCGAGCAACCCATCTTCAACCCAACGATCGAACATGCTGTAAGAAGGTTGATGGATCAGGCAGGGTGTGCCCAGGTCGCGCAGGATTTCCGCAGCGCGGCGCGTCTGTTCGGGGTTGTAGGATGAAATCCCGGCGTACAAGGCTTTGCCGGAGCGCACCGCCTGATCCAATGCACCCATGGATTCTTCGATGGGCGTCTTGGGGTCCGGGCGGTGGTGGTAGTAGATATCAACATAATCAAGCCCCATGCGTGTCAGGCTCTGGTCGAGGCTGGCGATGAGGTACTTTCGTGAGCCGTGGTCGCCGTAGGGTCCGGGCCACATGCCCCAACCGGCCTTGGTGGAGATGATTAATTCATCGCGGTGTGAGGCGAGGCCCTCTCGCATAATTTGGCCGAAGGTTACCTCTGCGGAGCCGGGCGGTGGGCCGTAGTTGTTTGCCAGATCAAAATGGGTGATCCCAAGATCAAACGCGCGGTGGATCATGGCCCTTGCGTTGTCCAGGTCATCCACGCCGCCGAAGTTGTGCCAAAGCCCCAGCGAGATCGCCGGCAGATCCAGACCGCTTCGGCCACAGCGGCGGTAGATCATCGTTTCGTAGCGATTTTCTGCGGGTGTGTAGGTCAAAGTCATGCTCCTGAGTTTTACCGAATTGTCTGGGACCAGACATCCCCAGTCGTTTATTGAGTCAATAGCGGATCGTAAACGATCCGGGGTCGCAAGCGTCACCAAACTCGCCGCTAGCCGAGCCTATATCCTGTTTCATATCATTGATATATTGACCCAGTGTTTCTTTGATCGCAGCCAAGAAAGCATGTGCTTCTTTACGATCCCCTTCCGCGACCAACTCGACCCGGCGATCCGGGAGGTTCATCACATATCCCGCTACAGCGAACCGCTGCGCAATGTGAGCTGTCGTATACCGAAATCCAACCCCCTGGACCCGGCCGGTGTAGGTGACGGTGATGCGGATCATGGAACCGTCCATACCTGTGCCTGCCTTTAATCCCGCAACGGCTACTGATCCTGCATCGCTTCCATCTCTTCGTCGGAAATGTCAAAGTTGGCGTGGACTTTCTGAACGTCGTCGTGGTCTTCCAATGCTTCGATCAGTTTTAAGATTTTCCGTGCATCTTTGCCGGTGCATTCGACGGTCGTTTCGGGGATCATCGTGACGCCGGCGGACTCGATTCCGACCCCCCCCGCTTCCAGGGCGGTGCGGACAGCGATGTAATCGGTCGGCTCGCAGAGAATTTCCCAGACCTCGCCGTTGTCCTGAAAATCTTCCGCACCCGCTTCCAACGCGGTATTCATCACCGCCTCTTCGTCGGCGTCGGCCTTGGCGATGAAGAGTTGGCCCTTGCTCTTAAAGTTGTACGCCACGCAGCCGGATGCGCCGAGGTTGCCGCCGCCCTTTTCAAATATCTTGCGCACCTCCGGCACGGTTCGATTCTTGTTGTCGGTCAGACAATCCAGCAGGACCGCGACCCCCGCCGGGCCGTAGCCCTCGTAGATAACCGATTCGTAGTTGACGCCGTCCTGCTTGCCCGAACCCTTGGCGATCGCTTTCTCGATCGTGTCCTTGGGCATGTTCTCGCTCTTGGCTTCATCAATCGCGTAGCGCAGCGTCAGATTAGTATCAGGATCGGGGGTGCCCATCTTGGCGGCGACGATGATCGCGCGGGAACACTTGCTCCAGATCTTGCTGCGCCGGGCGTCCTGCCGACCCTTACGGTGCTTGATATTCGCCCATTTACTGTGACCTGCCATACGCTTTAATCTCCGATTGAACTGCGGGCTGGCTATTCTAAGGCAAAGCTGTGCAGATCAAAATCCCACGGGTAAAAAGCCGCCCCGAGAGGCTACCGATCCCGGCCGGTACGTCGATCGGCTCGCTTGCGGGCTTTTTCCAATGCAGAACCGAGGCCGGGCGAGGCGACGTTCGGGGCATCGTGTGTTTCGATGGGGCTTGTGGTGTCCGAAGTGGTAGGACCGGGTGCGGGTGTGGGCGAGGCGGTTGGTTGTTTGGGGGACTTGGATGATGACGATGGTTGAGGCGAGGCCGAGGACTTTCTGCGCAGCCAGCGGCGTGTCTTTGGAATGACGGGTGAGCCTGTTGGCTCGTCACGTTGGCGGCGCTTGAAGCGCGGGATTTGTAATGAGTGTGGGACCGACGCGGAGACCCAGCCGGTGCGGCGTTCGACGACTTCCAGAAGGATGACCATGACCGCCATAAGCCAGAGCCAGTGCGCTACCGACACACGCCGATCAACGGTGGGCAGGTCGCCCCACATGCTGGCAAGTTCGGTGCGTGCGACGCCGCCTGTGATGTCGGCGAGTGTGCGCAGAGTTTCACGACCATCGCCGGTGCGCGGGCGATACTCCGGGGAATAAAGCAGGCGGACCGGTGGCAGGGTAACTTTACCAAGCGAACCCAGGTCAATCGTGGCGGTGGCGACCTGGTCGCCGGCAAGCGGGAAGTCGACGGTGAGTGTGTCGGTTGCGGTAAAACGAAGACGCCCGGTGTGACGCTGCGGCGCGAACCCGGGCTGACCCACAAGCAGGCGGACCCGTGGCTCGGCAGGAAGCCCGGCCTCGGGATGTTCGGGGTCCATCAATAATTCAACGGTCAACACGCCTTCATCAACGCGCTGACGGACCATCAGTGAATCGGGCAGCGAACGATCTCGCGACTCGACCCATCGACCCACGCTGGTTAATAGATCGCCGAAGCTGTCCCAGCCGGCGACGGGGCCGGTGAATTCGCCATCGACCTCGCCGGTGTAGACCGCGGTGCGTCCAAGCCCAGCCTGCCAGGTGGCGACGACCGGGGCGTTGTACTCGTCGCGGGTAATCATCCCAAGCAACGCTTCGGGCTTGAGGTAAGTCAGGTTGTACCCGCCGACCGCTGGCGGCGGGTCAAGCGCACGGCCGATCAGCGCGGACAGTGCGCCGGTGGTCTGCACGCTTGAAAGCTCTTCGATAAAGGTAGATCGGGCGACGACGAACGTGTCTTGAGCAAACAGTGCCGGGAGTTTGTTAGCATCGTCGGTGAAGAATATCCGTCCGTTGCCCAGGCGGGCGATGTCTTTGAGTAGCGGGGCATCGACATCGTGTTCCGTGCCCAGGCCGATGACGCTGACGGTGATGTTGGCTTTCGCGCACTTGCGAAGCAGTTGCCGGTATGCGCCGGGGACTTCGGAGTCCTGTGCATCAGAAAAGAGGATGATGTGCCGGGTCTTGGGGGTCGCTTTGGCGAGCATGGTAGAGGCTGCTTTGAGCGCCTCGAAGACGTAGATGCCGCCGCCCATCGAGTCGATCTTCAGGACTTTGTTGCGGACCGATTCCTTGTTTGTAAGTGGGCCTAGTGGTGAGATGACGTGTGGCGCGGAATCCACTGCGATCACGCCGAACTCATCCATCGGCGATAGCAGGTCGATGACCTGTGCGGTGCCCAGGTTTGCCAGGTCCATCTTCATCCGGCCGCCGGGCACGGTCATGGCCATCGACCCGGACCGGTCCAGCGCGACCACGATCGCCAGCGACAGCTTGCGATGTTCCTGCCTAAGCTCCATGGAAACCGGGAGCATCGGGTCGATCGGCGACTGAAAATATCCACCGGGTCCGAACGACGATTCGCCGCCGGTCATGAATAAGCCCGTGCCCGCGTCTTCGATGAGCGCCGCCAACCGTTCGAGCATACCCGTCGGCAGGTCGGAAGCGGGAACATTTTCCAACACCACCCCTGCATAGTTCGACAGGCTTTCCAGCGACGCATCGACCTGATCGGGCGCTACAAGAGTGATATCAAGCCCGGCGGTGCGTAACAAATTCGCCAATCCCTGCCCGGGTGAACGCGACACCAATAGCAACGGCTTAGCGCCTTGCACACCGACAATAAACCGGGCGGTGTTGTTTTCTGGGACGCTGTCTTCGCCCTGGCCTTTAACGGTGAGCCGATACCCAGCGGACCCGGGTCCGCCGGCACGATCCCTAAAAGAGATCCGACTTAAGCCCGCGGGGAGGTCACGTTGCCCGGTGGTGATCTGAGTGTTGCCGCGCCAAAGCTCAAGCGTGACTTGTTGCGGCGTCGGGAGGTAGACCCAGCCGGTGATCAGAAAAGACTCGCCGGGCTGGACGCTTGCAGGTGCATCGACCCGTGTGATCGAGGTGTCGCCCGCGCTGGTTCGGCTCAGGTCACGGTAGTCAATCGCGATTCCGCGCCCCGCAGCCCGCGCCGCGTCGGCGGATGGGTCGCGCCCGGTGTAGGCGCCGTCGCTGAGAATCAATAATCGCCCGGCCCCGTCTTGCGGGATCAGCGACACCGCGCGGCGCACTGCTGTAGACATATCTGATGCGCCGTCTCCCACGACCTGCTCGAACCCGGCGAAAGGATCGACGGTTGGGCCGTGCTCGATCGCGGCACGTTCGCCAAACGACACGACAGCCAGGCGTTCACGTGGCGACATCGACTGATGCAGCAACTTGATCATCTCCGCCTGACGCGCCTGGGCATCGATCGGCATCGAGTCGCTACGGTCGGCGAGCACGACCACCGTGCCGGCGCGGCGCGGTCGGATCAACTGCGGATCACACATCGCCAAAATGATCAATCCGTAGGTGGCCAGCCTCAGGAACCGAAGCCATCGCGCCGGCGCACGCAGCCACCACCAGACAACCGCCAATGGGAGGAGCAACAAAAACCAGTGTGGTTCTAAAAACGTCAAGTTGTGCCCTCCGAAATAATCGCTGGGGAAGGGCCGCTTGGGCGGTATTGAAGCCAGGCATGCAGCGCAAGCAAACCCAGCGCCAACAGCCCGAGGATCCAGGCCAGGCCCCGGTAATCGGTGCGTAGGGCGCGCTCGTCATTCCACAAACCGCCATCCAATGACACAGCATGGCTGATGTCTGATTCTTCGGGCGACAAGGCGTTGACCGTGTAGCGATGTATCTCATCACCGGCCGACACGCGGTAGATACCGGGACGATCCGATGTCAGGACTGCTGTGCCGTTGTGGGTGTCGATGCGATTGGGGGGTTCATCCGATGCTTTGCCCGTGAGTGTGTGGTAGGTCACGGAAACATGATCGATGGGCGTGGCAAGGTTCAGTCTCACGGGCATGCCCGGCCGGGCGTTGACGCGCGAAAGCCCCGGCAACTCGGCACGCTGCCAGTCGATGATATTGGCGATCAGGACAGGCCAGGCAGCGGAACTTAACAGGGTGGATCGATCTGCACGCAGCCGGATACGCAACGCTTTAGCCCCCCCGGCCCCCCCGATTCCCCCGGTTCCCCCAACTAAGTCACGCTCGGAGATCAACGGCGTATCACCCGCGCTGACAATGGGACGGCCGACCGTGGGTTGACCTGACTCGGCGCTCGGCGCGGCCCAGACCAAGCCGGTCAATGACAAACCGGCGGCGAGCGGGTGGGCGTAGTCGATAACAAATGGCCCGAGGTAGGCGTCGATCGCGTCGGCCTGCGGTATCTCGAATTCGACACGCCAGGGTCTTGCTAACTCAGGTGCCCCGTCTTCAATGCCGGGCGTTGTGTTGGGTGCGGGGTTAGTCTCGCCGATGGATGGCGATATCGTAAGTGGCGGGGTTATTCGATCCGTGAAAGATAGTTTGCTGTGCCTCGGGTCGATCTTCGCGGCCCCGGACGCCTGCAACGCGGCGTGGACTGCTTTATTCAACACCGGGTCGGCGATGGACACCGCCACGGGGAGCGGGTCGCGCGAAGGCGGCATGAGTACGACACGGTTGTCGGCTGCGAGTGCGTCGTCGTCGATCTGGGCGATCAGGATTTCGTCTTTGTTCGGTGGCACAAGCCGAAGGCGGCGGGTTTCGTGTGCGGCCAGATCGAGTGTGCGCTGATCGATCACACGGGTCGGGCCGATCGGAGCTGTGTCCTGCGAATCGGGTTGGCTGGCGGCTTCGGCAGCGGCGCTGAGTGTCAGGGTGACGCTGTAAGGCTTATCCGAGAAATTGGCGACCTCGATCAGAACCTGGTCACGCTGCGTGTCGGTGGAACGGACGGCGTTGACGATCGCGGCGTTGGGGCCGGGTTCACCCACCGCGCGCCAGCGTAGTCGGCCGGCTTGTGTTACACCCCCGCCCCCGGATTCATTTCCCGGTGATGCTTGATCCTCAGCGGTCTGGTTGTCCTCAAGTTCGTCGTCGGGTGTGCGAACGTCGGTCGATGCGTGGTCGGAGATGACCAGCACCCGGCAGTCAGGCCCGCCGACTTCACGGGCGAGCGCAACCGCTGCACCGATCCCCGATGATGTTGATTCGCAGCGCCAGTCCCCGACCGCCGAATCGATGTCAGCTATTCGTGTGGCCGAGCCTTCCTGCAGCGCAGGCTCCGGGCCGGCGACGATAAAACGGGCCACGAAAGGCCCAAGGCCGCTAAGTTCCTGCCTGATCGCGTCGAGGCCGGCGTCCCTGACGCTTTGGCCATCTTGTTGAACGGCGGACATTGAAAACGAATCATCTAATACAACCATTACGGGGATCACCCGATCGGCACGCGGGATGCGTGGCCCGGCGGCGGCCAGTGCGAGTAGCAATATCGCCAGCAATTCCAGAAGCCAGAGCAGCGGGGTCTGCAGGCGAGTCGCGCGTCGGCCTCCGCCGTGCGCCTGGGCCACCAGCGACCATAGAAAGAGCGACGAAACTTCCTGCCTGCGGAAGCGCGTGCGCAGCCAGTAGATAGCGGTGAGCGCCGGCAGCGCCACCAAACCGATCAACGCCAATGGCACACCCAAAAGCGGCATGGTTCCTTCCGGTTAGGACAGTCGTAGCAATTCACATTCGACCAGCTGGCGCAGGTCCCAATTGTCAGTAAGGTCTTCGGCAATCATCTCAATGAGTCGGCCATCCACACGTCGGCAGGCGGCGCTCCATTGCTGGCGGAGCGTCTGGAGGCGTTGGAGGTAACGCTCTCTTGCGGCGCTATCCATACGGACCTCGCGCAGCAGGCCGGTCTCGCTATCGACTAAGCGCAGATCGCCGTTCCATGGCGGGTCGGCGTCTTGTGACGCGAGCAGTTGCACGACAAACAGCGCCGACGCCCCTTCCGCCAGTCGGCTGATGATCGGCCAGGGGTCTGAGTCGAACAGCAGGTCGCTGATCAACACACGGACACCTCTTCGCCGAAGTTTAAGCCCCGCGGTGATGGGTGTAAGTCCTAGCGGCTGGCGGCCATCAAACCCGGGCCAGGCCCAGCCTTGCGGGTTGCCTTCGCCGCCGGGGACCTGGATATTTTCTTCGCCTACCGCGTAGAGCCGACGTGACCAGCGTGCGTTGTCCGCCGCCGCCGAGAGCGCCGCGGCAAGACCCAGTGATGAAGCGGACTTATCTGAACCGGTCAACGCCATCGAGCGTGATGCATCGACGAGGATATCCAGGTGCGGCGTGACTTCTTCACGGTGGAGCTTGACAACCAGGCGATCGGTTCGGCCATAGACCGACCAATCAACACGGCGCAGGTCGTCGCCTGGGGTGTATTCGCGGTAGTCCATGAATTCCACCGAGCTGCCGGCGCTTGAACCCAGTTGCTCACCGATCATCCCGCCGGGGGTTCGGCTTGGGCGCAACAGCGCGTAGGCCAGCCCGGCGTGATACGCGGTGGCGATGGGCTTGGACAAGGCATCATCCATCGGTCGATGCCCCTGCGCTGGTTGGGGCCGGTGGCGCGGCCGCTGCGGTGGACGGATCATTGCCCGGCGTGTCTTCGACCAGCGGGCGGAACGATCCGATCTGACCGCTTAGCCAACGGAAGTTCAGCAGGATCATCACGACCGACCAGATCGAGGCGATGAATAAGTTGCGTGTTTGAAGGCTGGTCCAATGGCCGCTATTCAACTCATAAATCACACTAAACGGATTAAGCGCCAGCCACCAGTCGCCGTGCATGTCCCAGTTCATCGGGTTAATCGCATAAACCACAATCATGGGGACAATGCAGCCCATGGCAACCAGGAACAACGCGATCGCTGAGGTCGATGCGACCGCTGCGGCGTGCCTGAAAATCCATCGGCGAAGCAGCACCGCGGTCAGCACATAGGCCAGCAGGTACAAACCGACGACACCGATCGCGGCGAGCATCTCGAATTCATTACCACTGAATGATGTCCCGTACACGTCCCAGGCGCTGCTGACCCAGGCGATGCCCAGTGTCAAGGCCAGCATCAGGATAGACCAGCACAACCCGCTGGCGGCACCGCTGAATAAAAAGAATGCGGGGACGCGCAGCAGCGGGTTCCTTGGGATCGACCGGAGGAGTCGTGGGCCAAGCACGTCGCGCTCGCTGACGGAAACAATCAGTGACATGAGAAGCACCACGGACGCGAACACCGCCCATACCCGCAGCGAATCGCTGCCGCCGCTGGAAGAGTATTCAAGAAAAAGAAACACGCCCAGGCTCACAACCCAGGCCCCGGTCATGTAAAGCCGAAGGGGGAACGCCTTGTTCGAGGGCGGGGGCGAGATCATCGCGACCGTAAGGAAAAATAATAACCCCACACCCCCCAGCCAACAGATCACGAAGCTGAGGATCGGCACCCAGAAATCCCATTCCCCCATCCGCGAGCCGATACCCATTGTGTTCATCTGCCAGACCATCGAGACTATGACGGCTCCAAGAATCCACAGAGCCATTACGCCCACGATTAATGAGAGCAGGGTCTTAAAAATCATCGACATCGGCACAGCGCCGACGAGGATCGCCACCTGTGTTGCGGCCAACACGATCAGCAGGTCCAAGCCGATCACAAACACAATCGTCGGCGGGTCGATCCCTCGAAGCAGGTAGGTCACCACCATGAACGGGGCGCAGGCGCTGAAGATCAACACCGTCACCACCATCCCCGCCAGGAGTTTTCCCCAGACGATCGACGACGGGCGCAGCGTGGAGATAAACAGCAGGTCCGACGTGGTGCTCGCCCGCTCGACCGCCAGCCGACCGCCGACGTATGCCGGCACGAACAGCAGGCAGGTCGTCACGAGCATCCCCTGGAAGATCTGAAACAGGTACGCACCGTGATTGCCCGTGACCTGGCCGATCGTCTCGGTGTTGATGACATACAGAAAAAGCGTCGTCATCAGGACGATCAACAACAGGATCAGGACCGACACCACGAAGCGCGACTGGATCGACTGGCGCAGCTCCTTGACCACGATCGGGTTCATCCGGTCGTCCAGCCACGAGGCCACGCCCATCAGCGAGCTGGTCATACTCATTGGACATCTCCTTTGGTCACGTCCATGAATAGCTGCTCGAGGTCGGCCTGGACCTGCTTGAACTCGATTACGCGGAAGCCTTTATCCAGCAACTCAGCGATCAGTTCGCAGGCGGCGTCTTCATCTCCAACAACCTCGGCCTCGACGTGGTTGCCCGCCAGCCGGGCCTGTTTGACGCTGGGCATCTCCAGCAGCGCTCGATGCAGGCGGTCGTTGTCGTCTCGTGTGCGGATCGCGACGTGCTGGTAAGGCTCCTGGTCCTCTCGACCGTGGTTATAAATCTGATCCAACGTCCCGGCACGCAGCAGCTTGCCGCGCTCAATAATCACCGCACCGTCCGCCATCTCGGCAAGCTCGGTGAGGATGTGCGAGCTGATCAGGATCGCCTTGCCCTGGTCCGCTAACGCGCGAAGCAGCTCGCGCAATTCAACCCGGGCGCGCGGGTCCAGCCCGGCTGCGGGTTCGTCCATCAACAGCAACGGCGGGTCGTGGATCAACGCACGCGCCAACGACACCCGCTGCTTCATGCCTTTGCTTAACGCCTTGAGCATCTTGTCGCGTATGCCTTTAAGGTTGGTAAAGTCTTCGATCTGATCGATCATGCCTTTGCGTCGTCGGCCGCGCAGGCCGTAGGCCCGGGCGAAGAAGTCCAGGTAGTCGTGGACCGACAGGTCGCGGTGGGTCGGGAGGTTGTCGGGCATGTACCCGATGAGCTGGCGGGCCTTCTCGGGGTAGTGGATGATGTTCAGCCCATCGAATCGGCATCGGCCCTGGTCGGGTGTGTCCAGCGTCGCCATGATCCGCATGGTCGTGGTTTTGCCCGAGCCGTTGGGGCCGACAAACGCGAAAATCTGCCCGCTCTCAAAGCTGAAACTCAGGTCGTTCACCGCCTGGGTTTTGCCGAACGACTTGTAGAGGTTATCGACGTGGATGTGCATTACTCGTCCTCCCCGAAATAGCCTAAGACGATGCAATCGGTGCGGTGTTCTTTGAGGTTATCAAGCCCGGGTTTGAGGAACGGGGTGCCGGCGAGTTGAGCGTAGTAGGAGCCGGGTGCAAGGCTCGCTTCGGGTTTAGCGAGGATCGTATCCACAGCCGACCAGTCATCACGGCGTACCAAGTCGGCGACCCGCGCGGGATCACCGGGGCTTGACTTGCCGGGTGATAACGAAGCGCTCTGCCCGGCAAGGATATCCTGACCAGTCCATCTGACACCGTCCGAATCAATCAGGATCAGCTTGGTGATGTCAGCACCCAGCCCGTTGACAACGCTGACCGCCCCGTCGCTATCCGTGGATATTTCCAGACGCTCCCGTCGGCTTTCACTCTTACGCAGCACGAAGTGGGCGGGGATGCGTGCGGCGACCCAGCCGCTGACAAGGTGTTGGCCGTGGGTGACGTCCAGCGATCGGGATCGCCCGGTGCTGTTGCCGCCGTAGTACCCGTAACCGAACCGCTGGACCTGCGGTGTGATCATAGTATTTTCATCGAAGCGCAAACCACCGGCCGGCGTGAGCGGCGCGTAGTACCCGCTGACCCCGACGGTCACCGCCCAATGTGATCGCTGGTCCAACAGCGTGACCGCCGAGGTCCGTGCCTGGGGCGTGATCCCTTCGCTGATTAATGCGTAAATCATCACCGCCCCGGAAAAAACCAACGCGATCACCGGCACGGTCACCAGCAACAGCATGCGCCGCTTCATCATCCACAGCACCACGACATTCACAGGGCCAATCACGATCGAAAACAAAAGCATCACCAACAACAAACCCCGGGCGGGCGTGACCTGCCCCTCGACGATGGGAAAATCCCGGTTGGCGTCTTCCGTGTTTCGCATGGCGGCGCGGGAGGTGGCGATGCCCTGCCACTGCTGCAACAAATCGATCCATTTTTTGGAATCCCACTCTTCTGCCGTATCCGAACGGATAAGCCTGACGGACCCCAGCCCGTAGTCCGCCGACCAATTAAACCGTGACCCCTCTGGAGGCATCTGCGACGACGGCCACTGCTGCGACCAGCGAGCGAGCGACGGGACTTCATCTGATGGGTACACAAGTGCGAGCGTCCCACCGGTCAAGACGTACGACCGCAGGGCCTGGGACACCTCCGGCGACATCGATGCGAAGTCACGACCGGTCATCATCACAGCCATGTAGCGCGTGTACCCAAGCCACCGGGTCCCCCACTCCCCGACCGGGCGAGGCTCGCGGATAAGGTCGTAGTTATTACCTCCGCCATAAGCTCCCCTGCGCATCGGGTAGCCGCCGCTTTTTCCGCTGGAAGTGTCTTCCTCGATCGCGGTATCGATGTGTTCTTTCAACACCGCCCCGACATTACGGCTGACCATCACCAGGTGCGTCGCACCATAACCCATGTGCGAACCGATGTTGACGTTGATGTCTCGCCTCTGGCGCGCACCATCTATATAGATAGCCGCCCCGCCTCCCGATATCTGTATCGGTGGCTGAAGCATCTCAAAGGCGGTGGCGGTGCCGGGTTCGATATCGACAGTGTGGGTCATGCGGTCGATGACGTCCCCCGAGCCGTAGCCGTAACTGTTCGCGGGGATCTGTATGCGTACCCGGTGCGCCTTGGTGGATCGGTTCGACATGACCACACGGTAAGACATGTAGCCGTAACCGCTTTCGCCGGGCAACGGGTCCTCGATGGAAACCTTAAGCCCGTCGTATGTCCGGGTGTCCGCGGAACAAGGCGCGGCGGGCAGCGAAAAAAGCAAGACAAAGGCGGCGAGGGCCGTGAAAATAATTCCCCGGCTACGGTTCATCACGGCGCGGCCTCCACTTCGACACCACGGGGGAGTTCAAGCCCCGTTTCGTCGATATCGCCGAGCATCTGATCGACCACGTCAAGCGTACTGACCTTATCAAACCGGGCCTGGTAATTGAGGATCAGCCGATGGTTCAGGACGTGCGGCGCGACAGCCTTGACATCCTCAAACCCGGCGGTCGGTCGGCCATCCAACAGCGCCACCGCACGCGCCGACTCCGCCATCGCGATCGCGGCACGGGGTGATGCACCATACGTCACATAATCCTTGACAACCTTGGGCACGTTCGGCTCCTGGGGGTGCGACATGGCCACAAAGTTGGCGATGTATCGGTTCACCGGCGTGGGCATCACCACACGCTCCATCGCGGCAAACAACGAATCAAGCTGATCTGCATCCACCACCGCGGTCGGCTTGGGGAGTTCGCCCCGCCGGCGGGTATCGATGATCCGTTCAAGTGTGTCCGCGCTCGGCCTGCCGACATGCAGCTTCAAGAGGAACCGATCCACCTGCGCCTCGGGCAGTGGGTACGTCCCCTCCAACTCGATCGGGTTCTGCGACGCCAACACAAAGAACGGCGAGGGCAACGGCCGAGTCTCACCCATCACCGTGACACGCCGTTCCTGCATCGCTTCGAGCATCGCGGACTGTGTCTTGGGCGATGCGCGGTTGATCTCGTCGGCCAGAAGAATGTTGGTAAACACAGGCCCCGGCTCGAAGACCATTTTTCGTTTGCCGTCGTCGCCCTCTTGCAGGATCGGGCTGCCGACGATGTCGCTGGGCATCAGGTCGGGGGTGAATTGAACCCGATTAAACGAAAGCGCGAGCAGTTGACCAAGAACCTGGATCAGCGCGGTCTTGCCTACGCCGGGCATCCCTTCAAGGAGGATGTGCCCTCGGCTTAAAATCCCGACCAGAACCATGCGATGCAATTCGGATTGGCCCAGGAGTGTTGCGTCGAGTTGTGCAAGGGCGCTGTTAAGCAGGTCCACGATCGGCTTGAGTTCATCGGGACTCATCAGTTGAGGCCGGGCATCGGATTCAGACATACAAACTCCAGGTGTGCGGGAACAACCGGTCGGGGTCATAACGGGACGAACCTTAAACATAACAGGACATCAAGGCTCGGGGGAATTCGCGGTGCCGGGGATGCCGGAGGTGTCCGAGGTAGTCGGCGCGGCTTTAGCACCATCCTCTATATCTAAGACGGAGCGTTGGAAGTATCGTTGCACCGCGCCGCGATGTCTTGGAAGAATAACAGCGGCCTCGGCACTGCCCCCGGTCGATTCAACGCCCGTCAACGCGCCACCGACCGAGTCTCCGCCGGCAGGTTCGGTGTCGGGCGCAGCACGGGTCACACCCATTAGCTTGGCATTTTCCATGTCACGCATCCGCGACGGCGGTAGAACCTGCGGCTCAAACGATGCGCCTTCCTTGCTCGACGGGTCTTTCCAGATCATCTCGGTGTGGCCAGGCCCACGGGTGATCCCACCCCGGCCAGCCTTGCACGCTTTGCCGATCTTCGCCGCGTCACACTCCCCTTCACCCTGACACTCCAACCATTCCAATAACTCCGTCGGGTCCAGGTCGGAATCTAAATCCGACAGCCGCCCTTCAATCAGGTTCGCTGCTTCCAGTGCTTCAAGCATCGCCTGCAGGTCGGCCTGATTACCCTCCATCATCTCAGCGAGTTTCTTAAGTGTCTCGGCATCCAGCCCCGCAGCCGCGGCCTGACTTAGCGCCTCAGCCATTTCCGGCGACAAACTAGCTGCCATATCTTCACCGACCGCCTGCTGGGTCAGCTCAGCCAAAGCCTGCATCGCCGAAGACAACTGCTGTTCTGACAGACTTTCCTGGCCCAACTGCATCGCCTTTGCCAGAACCTCAGCGGCTTTAGAATCATCCATCTGACGCAGCGCTTCATCCGCAGCCTCAGCGGCGGTCTTATCGAGTTGATCCCCCAGATGGTCCAACGCCTCCCACGTCCGCGACGGGTCGGCACCCATCGCGTCCTCCGCCACCGCGGCCATATCATCACGCATCGCCTCGGCCTGCGGCTCATCGATGATGCGCTCTTCTTCGAGTACCTGCACCTGATCCTTAAGCGAATCAATCGTCTTCCGCACGTTCATCGCAATCGCAGAAGCGTCGGCCTGAGGCAGCGGCGTCAGCACCGCGCCGATCAGGAATACAGCCGAGAGCACCAGCGCCGCCAGTGTCTGTCCGCCGCGCCAGCGCACACGCAGAGGCATCGGGATCGACAATCGCTGCGCCCAGACATCGTAGCCATCCACATCCTGCGCCATCAGCAGGCCGCCGAGCTTGCGTCGACCGTCCACCACCGCGCGGGCCTGCTGCGAGCTTGGCCTCTCGCGCCAACCCAGCCAACACGCGGCGATCCACACCACGACCAACCCGATCGCGCCCCACCACCAGCGAGCGCTATCCACGCCCGTCGCGAACCGTGTCGTCAGCGCCACCACGCCCCACAACAACAGATACCCCGTCGATAACAACACCCCCCAGCGCAGCACCGCCACGCGGAATAGGTCTGCCATCAGTGCTGAGGAAACAGCCTGCGCCTGAGTATCCTGTGCGCCAAACTGGCTCTCGCCGAAGTGGTTCGTCATGGTCTGTCCCCGTTGCTGATCGACCGATGCGTTAAACGAACGTACCCGCCCCGCCCCCGGATAGTCCCCCGGATAATCCCCCGGATAGTCCCCCGGCACTTCAAGCCGACGGGCACCGTAAATATGTTATCACGACTGTGCACTTAAAGACAGGATATTGTGGCCTTCAAGCCCCACGGATGGGACGATCGGACGCCCATCACACCTTTCCATACGACGTATCTATATAGATAGTTCAATCCAAGCCCACAAAACCCCCGCCAGGCAGACGCCCGAAGGGACAAGCCACGACCGGTCCTGTAATATCATCGTATCGTCACCCGTCTGCCTCAGATTGCCTGGAGTCGTCTCGATGAGCAACGCCAACGCACCCACGTCACCCCCATCAGCACCGATCCACTCAGCGGGCGCTCGGTTAAGCGTGATGATGTTCCTGCAATACGCGGTGTGGGGCGTGTGGCTGCCCGTCATGGCGAACTACCTGGGCGCACCGATCGATAAAGGCGGGCTGGGCTTCACCGGCGCACAGATCGGCTGGATCCTCGGACTGGCTGGGGCAATCGGTGCGATTGCCGCGCCGTTCATCGCCGGGCAGGTCGCCGACCGCTACCTCAATGCCGAGCGCGCGTTGGCGCTGCTGCTGCTGTTAGGCGGGGTCGTAAAAATTATCCTGGCTACCCAGACCAGCTACATGGCGTGGATGGGTCTATCAATCCTCTATTCCGTGCTGTACATGCCAACACTGGCGCTGACCAACAGCATCGCGTTTGCGAACCTGGACGACCCCGAACGCAAGTTCCCCCCCGTCCGTGCGCTGGGAACGATCGGCTGGATCGTCGCGTCGGTTGCGTTCCCTGTGATCTGGATGAAGACGGATGTGCAACTGGTGGGTTACTGGCCCTTCATCGATGGGTCGAATATCGAGAACAGCACAGCCCTGATCGCCGATGCCGTGATGGTCTCCGGCATCCTCTCGATCGGATACGCGGTCTACTGCGCGCTGTGCCTGCCCAAGACCCCGCCTAAGAAAGATATCGCACATCCGCTGGCGTTCGCCAAAGCATTCAACCTGTTTAAGCGGCTCGACTTCACCATACTCACCTTCGCCGCCCTGCTGATCTCGATGATCCATCAGTGCTACTTCTTCCGCACGGGGCCGTACCTGGAAAACGCGATCGGGTTTGCCCTGGCGGATGTCGCGCCGGTGATGGCGATCGGTCAGGTCAGCGAAATCCTAGTGCTGGCGGTACTCGGCCTGTTCATCAAACGGCTGGGTTACAAGTGGGTCCTGATCCTGGGCACACTCTCCTATGTCCTGCGCTACGGCCTGTTCGCCTACGTCCTAAATAGCGAAACGCCCAGCCAAAGCGTCGTTCAAGCCGCGATGGCGTTGCACGGATTCAACTACGGCTGCTTCTTCGCAGGCGCCTTCCTATACGTCGAAAAAATCGCACCTAAAGACATCAGCCACTCGGCACAGACCGTCTTTGGGATCATCATCCTGGGGCTTGGGCCGGTGCTGGCGGGGTTTTACAATCAGTATTTTGATCGGTTCAAGGACGCCAGCGACGCACAGCAATACCAGCAGTTCTGGTACACGCAATCCGCCATCGCCCTGGTCGCGACTCTGATCCTGCTGGCCCTGTTCCGCTCAGCCACCACAGAGGATCGGACGGGCGGGTAATGCGGCTGGGCCTTGTAGTCGTCAGCGACCGTACTATCATGGTCTATCCGGGTGCGTAAGGAGAAGAATGCCATGAACCGCCTAACCGTGATTTGCCTGCTGATGTGCTTCTCTACAGCTTCATATGCCGACCATCACGGAACCGACCATCAAGCAACTGCGAACAACACACTCACCGAGCAGGAGCAGGCCGACGGCTGGGAACTGCTGTTCGACGGCGAATCACTGGACCAATGGCGCGGCTACAAAATGGATGACGTGCCCGAGGGCTGGGTCGTTCAGGACCAGACCATCACGCGCCTCGGCCAGGACGGCTGGATCGACCTGATCACCCGCGAACAGTTCGACGACTTCGAGCTTTCACTGGAATGGAAGATCAGCGAGGGCGGCAACTCCGGCATCTTCTTTAACGTCACCGAAGACCACGACCACCCCTGGGACTCCGGCCCGGAGATGCAGATCCTCGACAACCCCCACCACGGCGACGGCCACGACCCACGCACCAGCGCCGGCGCAAACTACGCTCTGCACGCACCCGCCAGCGACGCAACCAAACCCGTCGGCGAGTTCAACCTCGTCCGCATCATCGTTAAGGGCAACCACGTCGAGCACTACCTCAACGGCGTCAAGCTGCTGGAATATGAATTAGGCAGTGATGAATGGAAAGCCCTCGTTGCTGATTCCAAGTTCAACGAAATGCCCGCCTACGGCCGATCGCCGACCGGACACATCGCACTGCAGGACCACGGCGACCTGGTCACCTACCGCAACATCAAGATCCGTCGACTCGATACCGCACAGACACAACCCGCAGCCACTCAGGGAGACGATTGAAGTGACAGACCCCACCCCCCCCACCGATCCGAAGCAAACCAAAGGCGCTTCACGCCGAGAGTTCCTTGTAAGGACCGCCGCACTTGCCGGCACCGCCGCCATCCTCGGCGCCGCGTCCAAGAGCGAAGCACAGATCGGCCTGGACCCCAACGCAACAGTCCCTAAGTCCGCAACACGCGCAGCACTTTCCGGGGGCGGACCGATCCGCATCGGTGTCATCGGCGTCGGCGGGATGGGCAGCGGCCACGTCCACGCCATGCTCGGCATCAACGAACGCAACGAGGCCAACGTCCAGGTCGTCGCGCTCTGTGATGTCTGCGAACCCCGCTGGCAAAACGCGTTGATCACCTGCAACGAAAAACAGCCGGGCGTTGAAACCAAGACCTACGTCCATCACGAAGACCTGCTGGCACGCGACGATATCCACGGCGTGGTGGTCGCCACGACCGAGCACTGGCACGGCGGGATCGCCATCGACGCCATCGCCGCCGGGAAAGATGTCTACTGTGAAAAGCCCATGACGCTACGCCTCCCCGAAGCACTGCACATGCGCCAGGTCGTCAAGGCCAACCCCGACATCATCGTGCAGATCGGCACACAAAAAATGATGCATCCTAAATACGGTGCCGCCAAAAAACTCCTCGCTGAAAACGCCATCGGAAAAGCGACCTTCAGCCAGACAAGCTACTGCAGAAACTCCAAAGAAGGCGAATGGCTCTACTACAAGATCGACCCCGCATGGGAACCCGGCAAAAACATCGACTGGGACCGATGGTGCGGACCGCTAGGCAAACGCGAATGGGACCCACAGGTCTACGCACGCTGGCGCCGCTACAAAGATTACTCCACCGGGATCATCGGCGACCTGCTGGTACACGTCATCACACCGATGATGTACGCCTTGGACGCCGGTTGGCCCACACGTGTCGTCGCCTCCGGCGGGCACTACGTCGATAAGGCCATGGAAAACCACGACCAGGTCAATATCAACGTCCAGTTCGAGTCAGGACACACACTTATCGTCGCAGGCTCAACCGCCAACGACGTCGGCCTGGAAACACTCATCCGCGGGCACGAAGCCAACATCTACTTAGGCGGACGCAACTGCGTGCTTCGGCCCGAACGCGGCTACGTCGATGATATTGACGCACAGGAAATCCCCTCAGAAGACATCGGCAACGACCAGGATGCGCTCCGTCGTGACTGGCTTAACAGCATCCGCACGCGCCAGCCCAACCGAAGTCAGGTCGATCTCGCTGCACAGGTCATGGTCATCGTTGACCTCGCGACCCGTTCGATGTGGGACGGCGGCGCTTACAGCTTCGACCCCGCCACACTCACCGCAAACAGGCTCTAAACCCACGATGCCGATCTCACTCGCAGCCAACGCGATGGGCACCCGCTTCGAGCTGGTGCTTATGGATGGTGACACTCACCGGCTGCGAGCGGTCGGCGAGTTGGCGTTGCGCGAAATCACCGAATGTCATCAGCGATTCAATCTGTTTGACTCTGGAAGCTGGCTGAATTCCATTAACCGCCGTGCTGGCGATGAAGCTGTGCCGTTGGATGACCTGACATTCCAACTGCTCAATATCTGCCAACAGGTACACCGCGACTCAGGCGGCGCGTTTGACATCACCGTCGCACCACTGATGCTCGCCACAGGCCTGCACAACCCCGACGGCCCAAACGACATCGCCGACCTTGAACATGCACGCGATTGTGTCGGCATGCGCCATGTGCAACTCGATCCCGGCGCCAAGACCATCCAGTTTACAAAGCCCGGTGTCTCGCTGGACCTGGGCGCGGTCGCCAAAGGCTTCGCCATCGACCTGGCGATCGAATTGCTGCAAGAACACAGCATCACCTGCGCCCTACTTCACGGGGGAACCAGCACCGCCGCCGCGATCGGTTCCCCCCCCGATCAAGATAGCTGGCGTATCAAAGTACACACCCACAACGCAACACAGCCGCACGAACCCGATATCACCGTCCGCCTCAACGACACCGCCCTATCCGTTTCCGCGCCGACCGGACGCATGATCGAAACGCACAGCCAAACCATCAGCCACATCATGGACCCACGCACCGCAGCGCCCGCATCTTGCGGAGCCTATGCAGCAGCGATCGCTCAATCCGCCTGCCTCGCCGATGCATGGTCCACCGCATTACTCGTCCTTGGCTATCGCCCCGACACCATACCCGATGACATGCAGGCGATACTGCCCCGTACCCCAACGACACAAACCCAACAGCTCACGATCATGGAAGGCGTTTTAACATGACCGAAACCGACCGCAGAACTTTCCTCATGCAGACCGGCGCGCTCGCCGCCGTGGCGCTCGTGCCCGGCATCGCGTTCGCGGCGGACGTACAACTCAACGCCGAAATCTCGGTTGCGATCATCGGGATGGGCCGACAGGGACGCGCGATCGCAGGTGAGCTGCAAAAAATCAAGGGCGTGAAGGTCGCCGCCATCTGCGACGTCGATCCGGGCCGGCTGCGCTCAGGTGCCCGCCGAGTCGCCGGCGTAGCCACCTTTAAGACACACCCAGAGCTTCTCGACAACGCCAAGGAAGTCAACGCTGTTTTCATCGCGACACCCACCCACACCCACCGGGTGATACTCGAAGACACACTCGCCGCCGGGAAACACGTCTACTGCGAAGCCCCTTTGGCATCGACGGTGCAAGATTGCAAGGCCATCGCCGCCGCCGCCCGCAACGCATCCACCATCTGCGCCGCCGGCCTGTTAGCCCGAAGCAACCCCGTCTATAAACTGGCTCGGACGTTCTTTAAGTCCGATTCCGTCCGCGATCTTGTCGCCATGCGCGCACAATCCAATGACAAAACTACCTGGCGTAACCCCTCATCCGACCCGGCACGGGAAAAGGCGCTGAACTGGCGCTTAGACCCCGCGCTTTCCATCGGCCTGGCAGGCGAGTTAGGCACGCATCAGTTCGACGTCTTTAACTACTACCGCGGCGTCTACCCCACCTCCATCCAAGGCCAAGGCTCGATCCGCCTGCACAAAGACGGGCGAAAAGTCTACGACACGGTCGCGGCCATGCTCACATTCGCCGACGGAGCCGTACTCCAATACGCCGCGACACTCGGCAACTCATACGAAGGCACGCACGAAGTATTCTACGGCTCCAACGCCGCCATCAAACTCGCATGGACCCACGGCTGGCTCTTCAAGGAAGCCGACGCACCCACGCAGGGCTGGGAAGTCTACGCCAACCGTCAACAATTCCACAACGAAGAAGGCATCACACTCATCGCCGACGCAACCCAACTCGCCAGCCAAGGCAAACTCAAGTCCGGCGTGGGCCTGCCCAACCCACCTTTGTACTACGGGCTGGGCGACTTCTTAAAGAGTGTGACCGAAAACACACCCGTCGCCACAACGATACAAGAAGGCGCCCGCGCAACTATCATCGGCATCCTCGCCGACCAGGCGATCCGCACCAACGAAACAATCACCATCAACCCTAACCTCCTTAAAGAAGCCTGACCCATGGCGCAAACATCCCTCTTGCGACAACTCGGATTCTCCGCACGCCTGGGCATCACCCTGATCCTCCTGACCCTGCTCGGCGGGCTGACCGTGTCGGGCATCTACATGAAGATGCATCACGAAAACCGAGACGAACAACCGGGCCTGACCCTAAACGACATCCGTGGCCACTACGCCGGCGTCATCACACCCTCGCCACTGCTTAACGCAATCGAGCGCGGACACCCAGAAGAACAATCATCCGAGGCCCGAAAAGTCCTACTCGATTGGCTTAAGAGCAACCGCATCAGCGAAGACTACGACAGCCTGGACTTAGGCGACCTCGCGCCAGCCGAGATCATCGCATCGGACTGTTTGAGTTGCCACAGCGCCCAAAGCACAGGCGATGATGCATACCCGCAGCTACCGCTGGACTACTTTGATCAGGTTAAAAAAGTTGCGAACTCAAGCGATATCCGTCCGGTCGATACCAAAATCCTCGCCGCATCCACACATACACACGCGATCAGTCTCTCAGTATTATCACTTGCGGTCGGCGGCCTGCTGTTGCTGACCGGCTGGCCCCGAGGACTCACGAACCTACTGATCCTGCTGATGGGCACCGGCCTGGCCCTTGATATTGGCGGGTGGTGGTTGGCGCGACTCAACGGCGCGGTCGTCCCAATCATCGTCCTGGGCGGAGTCATCTTCGCCGCATCGGTCGCGCTATCATTACTGCTGGTTATCGCCGACCTCTGGCGACCCGGCAAAATCGCATAAATAAACCCCCACGAAGCCCACATCCTGTTGAACGTAGGCCAAACCACGGCACGCGCCCCGCCCTACCAAACTTCTACGCCAACTCCCCGCGCACCCGCTCCAACAGCGCCTTGGTCGCCGCGATGCCTTCCATCTCGCCGAGTTCCTTGCCCTCGTACTCGATCCCCACATAGCCGTGATACCCAGCATCCATCACGATCTTCATCATCCGCAGGTAATCGATCTGTGACTCGTTGCCCGCCTCATCAAACACATGCGATTTCGCAGACACCGCCTTGGCGTAGGGCATCAACTCCTCAACACCCTGATACTTGTCGTACCATTCGCCATCCTTAACCCGAAAGTTCCCAAAGTCCGGCAACGTCCCGGCGCGATCGTGACCGACGAGTTTCATAACTCCAGCCAACCAAGCCCCATTCGATGACAGCCCCCCGTGGTTCTCAACCAACACGTTCAACCCATGCGTGTCAGCGAACTCACACAACCGCCGCAGACCATCCGCCGCAAGTTTCTGCTGCTCCTCATACCCGCCCTCACTGGCCGCATTGACCCGGATCGAGTGGCACCCCAAAAACTTCGCCGCCTCGACCCACCGGTAATGATTCTCAACAGCCTGCGTCCGCGCCGCGTCGTCTGGATCGCCCAGCCGACCTTCCCCATCGCACATGATAAGCAGACTCCTCACACCCAGATCATCCGCACGCTGTTTCATCTGCGCAAGATAGTCGCTGTCCTTAGCCTTATCCTTAAAAAACCCATTGACATATTCAATCGCATCGATCCCAAACTTGTTCTTCGCAACCTCAGTAAACTCAAGGTTGTCCATCGCCTTACTATAGAGCGCCCTGTGCAATGACCACTGCGCCAACGAGATCGAGAATAGCGCCGCCGTGTCAGCCTCATCATCCCCGTCCGGCTGCGTATCAGGTTGCGAACCAGCGACCTCCTCGCCCGCCCCCAACGCCTGCCCAGTCAAGGACACTCCCGCTAAAAACACCGCCGACGCCTGAACAAAATCACGACGTGAAATCCCATAATCCATAACAATCACCTCCTGTTAACAATGACCGGCAAAGCCCGGCCCGACCCAACCCCTATCTTACCAGCCCCGCATGCCCCCGCCGTAAATACATAATCCGCGCGAACAGAATTGGTTACATCTAATTCTCCAAGAACCGGGTCACAACCGATCCATGGAGATTGAGCAAAAGAAGACTCCAAAGAGCAATTGATCGCCAACCCACAAGCCCATAGACTGCAAGCCTTAGCAATACTGAGCCACTTACTAGTCACCTACTGAACACCCCTGGGCACTCGCTTCCTCTGGTGGTAGAATTACGCCCAATCGATGCTGATGGTTGCAAACTGGTTGTAAAGGCTCTGGGGACCAAGCGAAGGCTGTTGATTGAACGTTCACAAGCCCTTAAGATACAAGTGTTAGCAACACACCTTGCGGGTGTAACTCAATGGCAGAGTGTCAGCCTTCCAAGCTGAATGTTGCGGGTTCGAGTCCCGCCACCCGCTTTTTTGGCCCGTTCTTGTGACAGCGTCCGGGTCAAAAACGGGCTTGAGTGCCATCAGTGTGGCACTCTGGCTCTTTTTTTTGCTTGCAATTCGTTCGTGGTTTCGTATTCTTCATTTGGACGCTGTCACGTCCCTTACAATTTGGTTCGCTCCCTCCGCCGGTGACGCTTGCGCTTTCTCTGGCAGCGTCGGGCGTCGGCGTTGCCGGCGGGATGGAGATTCTCATGCAGATCGAGGTGCGTGTGATGATGGAAATCTTGTGCGACGGTCGAGTGGTCGAACGTCGTGAAATCAGTTCGTTCCTTCCTGGTGCTGGTGCCCCCGGTGTTGGTGAAGAAGTCGCAGCCACGGTGGCTGCGGTAAGTGAGCCTCGGAGGCCGGCGGCGCAAGCTCGGGAGTCTGTTACCTGGTCCAACAGGCAAGCTCCCGGGACCGGTGCGTCGCCGGCTCCGCTTTTATTATCCCAGGGACAATCGCAGACTCAGGATCCCGTGACCAGCTCGACAAGCGTCTCCTGCAAATCGGGCTGGCACGGGTTTATTGAATTGGTGCGGGGTGATGGAGATCTCTGGTCGGGCTATGCGGGCTTGAGTGATGAGCAGATTTGCGAGTTGGGTGGCGTGCGTCGAGAGGTTCGATGTTTGGATTTGATTGGCGTTCGGGATCCGCTGCAGGTGGTGTTGCAGTGCGGGCCCGAGCGTTGCAAGCAGGTTCGGGAGTGGGTGAAGAAGTTGAAGCGTTCGCAGGGTGTGAGCAATGAGGCTGGGTTGATTGCGAAGACGCTGTCCCAGGGCGAGCCACGATCGACGGGGAAGGCGGTGCGTCATGCGAGTGGTTGAATTGGCTAAGAAACACGGTGAATTTGCTGATTTGTATTATCGCAAGCCCAATGGTCGGCCTACTCGTGAGGCGTTGAATTGTGCCTGTGCGTTTGCGCACCTGGTGGGGCTTGCCGGCGACATCGATGTCGATGACATCTGCCCGAGGATCCTCAAGCAGACTCGTTCGGTGATGATTGAATCCGGCCTGGCTCGGACGACGATCAATGCTCGGGTGAATCGTATCCGTCGCGTGTTTCGTTGGGCGGTGGAAGAGGAGTTGGTTGATGCGGGAGTTTTAGCCAGGCTGCAGGCCGTGAGGCCTTTGCTGGCTGGACGAAGCGCAGCCATCGAGGCTGCGGGGATGCATGACGTTTCGGAGGAGGTGGTTGTGCTGACCTGCACGGCGTTGAGTGATTGCGTTGCTGCGATGGTTGGTGTGCAGATGTTGACGGGGATGCGAAGTGGTGAGTTGTGCATCATGAGGCCGGCGGATCTGGATCGTAGCGAAGAGGTCTGGATTTACAGGCCTTTCTCGCATAAGAGTGAACACCTGGGCAAGAAGCGGTTGGTTGCGCTTGGTCCACGAGCTCAAGAAATCCTCACGCCCTGGTTGAAGCACGAGGGCGATCCGTTTTTGTTTCCGACGGCGGCGGAGCATCGCTGGTTGTTCGAGAACAGCCTGGGCAATCGTTGGACGCCGAACACATATCGGCAGGCGGTGAGGCGAGGGTGTGAGATCATGCTGCAGATTTCGGAGTACTGGACGCCGTTGCAGTTGCGTCACACGGCGGCGACGAAGCTGGCGAAGCTGATTGGGCCTGATGCGGCTCGTGCTTGCCTTGGGCATGCGAACCTGAACACGACGGGGATCTACATCGAGAGGGATGAGCAGGCGGCGGTGGATGCGATGGGGTTGCTGGGATGAGTGAGATTTTGTGGATGCTTGGTGGTTTCGTGCTTGGGCTGGCGTTCGGTGTTGGGTGGGGTTTGGGTTGGCGTTGGAGTCGGTGAGTTTCGTTCCGGCCGGGGCCAGGCATGACCTGGGATGATCGGTTGCTTCGATCGTCGATCTCAACAACTTGGGCTTCTTCGCTGAAGGACGATTGGGGCTCACCTCAAAAGAACCTCTGCGCCTCAAACTCACACCTCAGATCTGAGTGAGTTCATTAAATTCTTATGGTTTCGAGTTTTTGAGTGAGTCAGTGAGTGAGGGTTTGAGTGAGGCAATTTCACGATAGGATTTGCATAGCCGGAGGAATTCGGCGATCACTGATGCTGGCCGGCCTGGCGGGGACTGAGCACCCCGCTGGGCGACGGGCCTTGGAGGCAGGCATGAATGAGATCGAGCAGTTGGCGTTGCAGATGGATTCGCGTGATGCGATGGAGTTGTTGCGGGGTGCCAGGAAGATCGACGAGTTGCTTGGGCAGTTGATTGAGGAGACGGCTGTGCTGCTGGATCGTGTCGCTGCGAGCCGGCTGGTGCCGATCAACGAACCCGGCAGCGAAGACCCGGGGGTGTGCTGATGCCACTGCACGACTTGAAGGATTTGGGCGAAGCGATCGAGAAGGTTCGGCGGATCCGCAAGGATCTGCCGGAGGGTGAAGCCCGCAGTGCGATCGACCTGAGCGTCGTTCGGTTGGTGCGGCATCTTGAGCATATCGTTGGGAGCGATGAGCGTTTGGCGTTGCGCAACCAGGCGGAGTTCAAGGCGATTGCCGCGGTGCCGTCGAAGACGGATCTGCCGATGCTGCGGTTCGAGGGGAAGCTGGACCAGGCGGTGCAGTTGATTCTGGAGGGTGCCGAGGCAGCGATGGCATGGAAGACGGTGCTTGGTCTGTAACGCATTGCATGGGGGGCGGGGGGGCCGGGGGGGGGGATGCAGCCTCAAGCCTCACGTGAACCAACCAGACGGGTTTCTCACGTGAACCTCATCGAACGACTTCCCCTGGGATCCTTTGCGCTGCTCTCTTCGAGCCTTCCTTTGCGCCCCGCTCCTCCAGACTTCCCTGCGCTGTGGTTTTTTTTCCATGCCACGCGGGCGGGCGAGCGAGAGCTCATCCATGCGGCCCGCTTCCCGGTGAAATCTCACGGCCGTGGAAAAACGATCGGGTTCACGTGACGCCGTCGCCGGCGTCGCCGGGCTGTGCCTGGCATGATTTCCGGGCGGTCTGCACGAAGTGCTGGGGTCGAGGGGCCAAGCCCCCGGCTTCACGCAGTGACCGCACCTGGTGCGGAATCTTCGACTCCCTGCCCTCGCGGAAACCCTCGCGACGGCTCCCCGCAGGGGCGGGGCTGCGGTCGCTTGCGACCAAATGGCAGCCACCGTCCGGGGATCAGAGGCTTGCCGATCCCCGGAGCCGGCGTTGGAGTTCGGGCCGTATTCGCCTTGCGAATCTTGAGGCACGAACTCCAACGAGCGCAGCGACCGGCCCGAGTTGGCCTGGGCTTGGCAGGGCAACTCGGAAAGATGCCGGCAACTCGACCTCCTGGGCGAGTTCGCAAGGCAGTTCACTTGGAGCGAGGGCAGGGAGTCGTCGCACCTGGTGCGAAGTCTTGCGCCACGGCGTTTGGATCTCCCAGGGACACGAGGTTTCGTTTGGCCTGTCATTCCCAGGGGTGGGCATTGAACTGCACCGGGAGCACATGCAATCTCTGCCCCGACTCCGCCCGCGCACCGCGAATGAGGGCGGAATCCGGCGAGGCGAGCTTTGAGAGCCAGCCGGGCGGGGCACGCCCCGCAAACAAACGCTCAGGGAAGGGGGGACGCAGACGCGAGGGGGGGAAGCGAGCAAACTGCAGGCGGAGTCGGGGCAGCGGTGAAGTGGAGATTTGATGTGAGGCGGAGCATTGGCTTGGCGGGTTTTCTGCCTCCTGGCACCGCGCATGTCGCGTTGCTTGGTTCGCGCTCCCGCGTCACTCTCCTTCGCGCATCGCGTTGGGCCTGGCATCGGTTCGATCACCGACCACCGCACGCGCAACCAGGTTCAGCTTCTTCACCTCACGCACCTCCGACCTGGCTGGCCGGCTGGTCCGCTTCCTCGCACGCTCCGCCGCCTGGTGTGTTTCGAAGACAGCAGGCCGACCCTCGACCATCACAAGTTCGCCATCTTCGGCATCCACCACCGCCCAAAGTTGCGTCGGCCCATGCTCTGGATTTTGCTTGCTGACCATGGATTGAGCGTATCAGAAATGAAGATTGTGTCCCACTTCTGGGACACGCGATGTCCAGCCTTCCAAGCTGAATGTTGTGGGTTCGAATCCCATCACCCGCTTTTTTGGCTGACACCGAATGGCATCGCTACCCAGGCTCGCGTCATTTCCCGTAATAATTCGCCATCTGGAGTACCGGGCGGGTGGTGAGTTCGTGAGCCTCAAGCGTTCGGCGAGTCGTGATGGTGAACGTGTAACATTCCCCCGGCAAGAGTGTCATGACCTGGTCATCTATCACAGCGTCCGGATCAAGACGATCCGGAAAGATGGCTAGATCGCGCAGAAGTGTGTGCGCCGTGATGGTCAGCCGAATCTGCGAATCATCTCTGACGAGTTGTGTGTCGAACTGCGGTGCGGGATACACCATATCCTTATCGCGATCGGGGAACCAGAAAGACCGGGCTTCACCCAGGTCTGCCACCATAAATAATCCGTTTTGACCTTGGAACCTGGGCGGGATAATCAGCTGTTGGGAGCCTCGTGAATCAACCTCCACCTTCACAGTGTGATGCTCCAGGGTTTGCCCCGCCATCCCCATAAGCCGTATCACGCACTCTCCTATCCAAGGCTCATCGTGATCGTTGTGAAGGTACACCGCGACCGGCCCCACCGGCTGGTCAACCGGGACCGCATCGCATGGCTGGATGGTGATAAGACGATCCGCGAAGCTTCGGCGTGTCGCATACCACAAGGGTTTGCGTCGGCCACCACTGTCGATAGCCGACCAACTCGCAACCGGCCAGCAGTCATTAAGCTGCCAGTACAACGTGCCGGAGTTCCAAGGCGACAAGGCACGAAACCACTCACAACCCAGTGTTAACGCCCGCACCTGATTCAACTGCGCCAGGTACAGCCAGTCGTCGAAGTTGTCAGGCGGATCGAAATAGTCCGCCATCCGCGCGTTGGCCAACGCCTGCCCCCCTTGGTGCCGGTTGTGATGGATCATTCCCGGAGAGTCCCATTGCCAATCATCAGACGACACGGATTTTTCGAGAGTCGGCCATGTCGGCGGGCCATGAAACCCGAACTCACTGGCGAAGCGGGGACGGTGCGCAAAGTAGTTTCGGTAATCACCCTGCCCGTTCCACACATCCCACACGTGGGCGTTCCCCGACTCGTCTATGTTGGGGTGGATATCCATCGACCCGGAGTACGGGCTGTTGGGCCAGTACGGCCTTGACGGATCAAGCTCTCGTATAAGACCCGGGAACAGTTCCATGTAGTAGCCCAGACCCCAGGTACGCGACCCCGACGTGCGTACCGCCTGCCACTGGTCGCCACTATCGAACGTCGCCCAGATACACTCGTTGCCGCCGTTCCATAAAACCAGACTGGGGTGCGGTACCAACCGGGTGATGTTGTACCTGGCCTCGTCCTCAAACAACGATCGGAACGGCTCCTCTTGCGGGTAACAAGCGCATGCAAGCGCGAAGTCCTGCCACACCATCACGCCCAATTCATCGCAGATGTCATAGAAAGTATCGGACTCGTATATCCCACCACCCCAGACCCGCAACATATTCATGTTGGCGTCGCGCGCCTGTGTGATTCGTTCGCGGTACCGTTCGGGGGTGACACGGTGCGGGAAGCAATCATCGGGAATCCAATTAGCACCCTTGCAGTAAATCCGCTTGCCGTTGACCCTCAAATAGAAGTTTGCGTCATGCCCCTCGGCATCCCGGCTGGTATCCAACTCCACCACGCGCAGACCGATGCGCTGCTGAACCTCGTCAAGAGTGTGGCCGTCAGAATCATTGAGCTTCACGCACAGCGTGTACAACGGCTGGCCGCCATGCCCAACGGGCCACCACCTTTGCGGTGTTTCTACATTAACCAGAAAACGAGAACCGCTACCCGCCTTAACCGGAGAAGTCGATGACGCGACGACGATGCCATCAGGATCGCGCAGCTCGTATCCGACATCCGCCCCGTCATCCGTAGCCCATTGCGTGTCAACATGCAGATCAACCGTGGCGTGATCCGGGGCCGCCAAAGTCACCTGAGGCCGAACGGATTTGATACGTGTGTGACTCCACGCCTCAAGGTAAATAGGCCTCCAGATACCCGCCGTCACCAGGACCGGCCCCCAATCCCACCCGAAGTTACACGCCATCTTCCGGATCATGTTGTGCGCTTGAAACGGGTTACTACCCTTCCCCGCATTAGGCAGAACACCCACCTCGCGCTCCATCTGAGCCGCATAATTCAGTGCAGAGGTAAATACAATCGACAGTTCATTCTCACCTGCGCGCAGCGCCTCCCGCGCGTCGATCCTGTGTCCAACATGCATGTTGGCGGTTCGGCCAATGAGGGTGCCGTTAAGCTCGATCCGGGCGATTGTATCCAGACCTTCGCAGACCAGATCAATCACGTCCGCCGAAACAAACCCCTCGGGTGCGCCAAAGCGGCAAGAATACCGCCAATCAACGTGCCCGATCCACTGCAACTGCTTTTCATTGAACCCTATGTACGGGTCCGGGATCAGTCCCCCAGCCATCAGGTCCGTGTGGACACAGCCCGGCACCGACGCAGGAATCCCCTCTCCCAACAACTGTTCAGCCAAGTCGTCTGGAACCGCCTCGTGTCCTCCCGCAACTGTAAGCCGCCATCCATCTCGCAACGTCACACAGGCCATCGGTCCCTCACACGGCTACGCATCCGGGCACGTTTCCTTATTGCTTCACGCATACAGCCGATGCCCGCCGCCCGGCAACCCAAGCCGCTGCAGATGCATGTGAAAGGCTCTAAAGAAATCGTTTACCCAGATGATCTGGTTATGGATTGGTACTGCAAGATCATGCACACGCCGCGCGATGTCGTCGAACACTCAATGCAAGCACACCTGTCAGGAGTGCGGCAAGCGACCCCGGCTCGGGAACCGCAGATGACGCTGGCGGTGTGCCGGCGTTCCAGTTTCCCAGCACGGCGTTGAGATCGTCAATCCCGACAAACCCGTCACCCGATGGGTCGGCTAAAGGGTTGGCCGGCGGCACGTTCTGATTCCAATTACCCAGGACAATATTCAGGTCGTTGATCCCCACGAATCCGTCGCCGTCCAGATCGCCGGTGATCACCGGCACGACCGAGACGTTGTCGATAAACATCGTCCCCAACGTATCAAAAGAGTCGTTGACAGCCTGGGTCCGGAAGATGATGTCATACGATCCATTGCTCGTCGAAACGATCGGGACATCCAGCGTCATCGTCACGAACTGCCCGCCG
>JAJRRS010000055.1 GCA_024279275.1 Planctomycetota bacterium
ATACACGGCGTCCTCGCTTAAGCCGTTCAAGCTGTTCGCGTTCGCTCTGCTCCAACACGATGGGGATGGCTCTTCTCATGTAAGAGACAACTACACCAACCCCAAATATGTTCCATTAATTCTGGCGAGGACCACTAGCAGCTAAAGGCTAACTACTTAGCTCAACAAAGTTCGACAGTATCTTCATGCCGACACGTTGGGATTTTTCGGGGTGGAACTGTGTGGCGAACAGGTTGTCTTTGTGGATCGAGGCGCAGAAGTCTCCGCCGTAGTCAGCCCGAGTAGAGGTCAGGGATTCGTCGGCTGGCTTAGCGTAGTAGCTGTGCACGAAGTACACAGCCGAGCCTTGTTCAAGCCCCTCCATCAGCGGGTCCGGCCGATCCCAGCTTAGCGAGTTCCAACCCATCTGTGGGACTTTCAACCGTTGCCCGCCACGTTCCACATTAAACCGAACGATCCGGCCGGGGAGGATGCCAAGGCCCGGGACCAGTCTGTCGGCGGCATCCGGGGAAGTATCTGGGGAAATATCCGGGAGCGGGGCGTCTTCTTCGGAGCCATCGAACAGTAACTGCATCCCAAGGCAGATCCCGAGCATCGGCTTACCACTAGCCGCAAAAGCACGGATCGGGTCCGACAGGCCTAGCTCATTGAGAAACCGCATCCCGTCACCAAATGCACCGACACCCGGGAGTATCAGCTTGTCCGCTGCGGCGATTTCATCGGCAGAGTTCACAAGATACGCAGCACCCCCGACATGTTCGACAGCCTTCTGCACGCTGCGCAGGTTCCCCATGCGGTAGTCGATGATGGCGATGCGTGAAGGGTTGGCCATACGGATTACGTTAAGTCCTTGGGGATTGTCTGTGTCCTACCCGGGGACAGCCTCGCATTTCCATACGAGACTCGGGGATAAAAAACCGCGGAGAGATTCCGCGGTGGTGGTGGGGGGGTAAGTAAGTTGGAGGTAGCCGGGTCTTGCGACTACTCCCTGAGTACCACGACGATCTGGACGCGTCGGCTGCTTGCTTTGGTCCCTTGAGCGCGTGCTTCGCCAAAGCCTGCGGCGTACATGTTGTCCGCTGAGATCCCCTGAGATTGTAGCTGGCGATGCACCGCAGCGGCGCGTTGCAGGCTCAGTTCGAGGTTGTCTTTCCACTTGCTCTTGCGGATCGGGTCTGAGTCGGTGTAGCCTTCGATGCGGATCGTGTTGCCGGGGTACTCCCGTTGGATGACGCCGGCGACCTGGTTGAGCGTACTCTTGGCGGAGCTTTTGAGGTCAACCTTGCCAGCGGCGAAGAGGATGTCGCCCTGCACGCGGACGGTGATCGTGCCGCCGTCGGCGTAGGCATCAACGCCAGCGATGTTGTCGAATGCGGTGGTGTCGCCGAAGTTGGTCATGGGCTGTGAAGCGAGTTGAGCGCGGAGGCTTTCGATCTCAGCGATCAAAGCCGAGGAATCACCCTGCCCACCGCTCAGTGCGGCGCGGGCACGATCCAGTTCATCCTGGAGTTCCTGGTTCTGCACCATGAGCGAGTCGCGCTCCATCTTCAGGCGGTTATTACAACCGGTCATCGGGAGCAACCCGATCACCGCTACCAAGCACCACATTATCATCCTTGTTCGGTCGCCGTTCATGACATCCCTTTCGCTAGCGAGTTTCCTGATCGTCCGCCGGTCTGCCCGGCTCACATCCCCCGCCCCCGGACACCCCCGGATTCCCCCGAACTCCCCCGAACTCCCCCCGAGTATCTCTATATCGTCCCGGATAAGTTTGGCTAAGCCATGAAGAGAATATCAAAAATCTGCATCAAAGGTTTTAAGAAGCCCATGATCGACTCGCGAAAAATCATGACGATCACCGCTGCGCCAGCCAGGTAAGGGCCGTAGGGGATCGGCTGGAAGCGTTTTTTCATGACCGCTGACAGCCCGAACATGAGCATCGCCGCCGCCAGTCCAAAGAACGGGGCGATAAAAAAGACCGGGATCGTCTCGCCAGCACCCAGCACCGCCCCGATCGCCGCCAGCAGGTGGACATCTCCCAAGCCCATCGCCTCCTTGCCGAACGCCAGCGTCCCGAGGATCCGGGTCATCCAGATGATCCCCGCGCCGACCAGATACCCCATCATCACCCCGCCCAGGACCGACTGCCACATTGTAAGGGCGTAGTCTCCCCGGGGAGCCAACCATGCGCCGATGACCATCCCCAGGATGGGTAGGATTAAAAAGAGAACCTCTTTAAGAACTTCCCGCCGGGGATGAGGGTAGTGAAACCACGACTCGCCCTCATCTTTCGCGGGTGTTGGTTGGGCAGAAACGTGGGCCTGGTAGGCCTCGTCGTAATCCGCAAAGCTCAGGGGGATGACCTTCAATTTCAGCAGCAGTAGTGAGATCGCCAGCCCCGCCGCTCCCCCCGCAGAGGCCCAGACCCCCATAGTCCGGGCACGCGGGACCAACCCACTGAGGTAAACCGGTGCGCCGATCCAACCGCCCAGCGTGTGCAATGCCGACGGCAGCTTATCGAGGTTAAACGGGTTGCCCAGATAAACCACGGTCGGCAGCACAACCATCGCCACCGCGGTGAGAAGCCAGGGGATTTGCCGGGGGATGATGAACAACTTGGCGTCGATCATGGTTGACGCGATCAGCCCCGCCAGCAACACCGCGTGAACGGCATAGATCTGCCATGTCCCCTGGAATTCATGGCCGGGCGTTGAAAACTCCCACCGAAGGTCCGTCATGTAATACACCGCAAACAGCCCGGCAAACATCAATGCCGTCGCCGCTTCGACCAAGGGGTACTGGATGCTGATCGACGTCTTGCAGTATCGGCACTTGCCCGCCAGCCACAGCCACGCCAGCACCGGCACGTTGTCATACCACGCCAGATTATGTTCGCATGACGGGCAGCGCGACCCCGGCGAGACCAGGCTCTTGCCCTCGGGCAGACGGTAAATGACGACATTCAGGAAGCTGCCGATGCAGCCGCCGTAGATCGTGACAGAAATAAGCCAGAACCAGTTGGGCAATGTGATAGGGGGGTTAAGGATTAAAAGTTAGGGATTTGGGCGACCGCTCACAGCTTCGCGTTTGTCCCGGCTGCGTACTAAAACGACACACAGCCACCCCCTTCATCGGCCATATCACCGGTTTATCCTTGGTTTTCCCCGTCATCCACATTCAATCCCCCGTTGGCCCCAGCGGACAGCTCCGCGATCTTCTGTTGGGCCGCGTCCAGAACGGATCGGCAACGCTTGATGAGTGCCGTGCCTTGCTCGTAACGCTTGAGAGATTCCTCCAGCCCGATCTCGCCGGACTCGATCTGGTCGATCAGTTCCTCGAGCCGACCCAAGGCGTCCTCGAAGCTGAGTTTGTCGGGATGGATGAGGCGTTTTGCCATGAGGTATTTGTGGGGCAAGGGGTATCCGGGGGTACGCCGGGGGGGCTACCGGGGGGGCCGGGGCAGTGTATCGGATTTATCGGGAGTTGTCGGTCTCAAAGAGACCTGGGCCGTGGGCCTCAGATTTGTTTGGCCGTCGGCGTTTCATCTTCTTGGGTGCAGCGCTGGCGGTCGAGTGGGAATCAACCGTCGAATTAATCCGGCCGTCCGCCAGAACCGTGGTGATCCGTTTGCCTGCCCGTGTGTCCGTGGTGTGTTTAAGCACCTTTCCATCGGCATCCAGTGTGTAGGAGTAGCCGCGTTCAAGCACGCTATCAGGGCTGATCGAGTCGAGCTGCCGGGTCAGTGCATCGAGCGTGGCGGCATCCACCGCGAGTCGGCGGGGCATCGCTCCGCGCAGTCGGCGGACGTTTTCGTCGAGCTGTTGGGCGCTCTGATCGATCAGCCTTTGGGGGTTGCGGAACAGTGTGTGTCTGGATGCCGAGGCCAGCCGTTGACCTGCGTGTTCGACCTGGCGGCTGACCATCATCGCCATGCGCTGGCCAAGCTGGTGGACCTGGTGTTGCAACGCTTCACGCTCGGGGATCAGCGTCATCGCCGCCTGTGTCGGTGTGGCACATCGAGCATCGGCAACCAACTCGGCGACCGTCGTGTCCGTCTCGTGTCCGATCGCCGCAACGATCGGCAGCTTGCACTTGTAAACAGCATCGGCGACGACTCGTTCGTTAAACGCCCACAGGTCTTCGATCGACCCGCCGCCGCGCGTCAGGATGACGGCATCTATCCCCAGTTTCTCGCCGTGTTTGGATAGCCTGCCAAGCGCCTCCGCGATTTCCCCCGCCGCGGATTCGCCCTGCACGCGCACATCATAAAGATACAACCGACACCCCGGCCACCGCCTCGATGCTGTATTGATCACGTCCTGTAACGCCGCTGCATTCCGTGATGTCACCACCGCGATCCGTGTCGGCATCATCGGCAGCGGTTTTTTATATTCGAGATCGAAGTAGCCAAGCTCTTTGAGTTCCGCGATCATCTGCCGAAGCCGAAGCTCTAACGCCCCCTGGCCGACCGGCTCGATCGTGTCGACGTAGAGTTGCACGCTGCCCTGGGCGTCGTAGAAATCAACCCGCCCGGTGACGACGACCTGCATCCCGTCACGCATCGGGAACCCGACGCGCTTGGCGTTGCTGGCGAAACACACGCAACGCATCGCTGCGCCGTCGTCTTTAAGACTAAAAAACCAGTGCGTCCGGTCCGACAGGTTGCTGACTTCGCCGACGACGCGGACTTTACTGGGCAGACCGTCTGCCAACGCCCGCTTGATCCGCCCGGCAAGTTCTGCCACGGTCATCGCACGCTCGGGCCGAGTCGGCTCGTTGCCAGGGGATTCGCTGTTAAAAGGCAGTCCCGTCATGGCCCGCATCCTAACCTGAACAAGGGTTTCTCACCGAAGAACAAGTGGGCCTATCACAGAGAGACAAAGGTACAGAGAAGATACATAAGGAGGTAGCAGTGATGAACGCTGATAAACGCTGATAAAGAAAAATGAGTGGTGGGGCTAACGATTCTTCCCATCCGCGTTCATCAGCGTTCATCACTGTTCCAATCTTTTCCGCCTTCTCTGTGCCTCTGTGTCTCTGTGGTGAAACTCTTCTAAGCGGTTTCTTCTTCGATCAGTTCCAACAACGCCTCGCGCAGTTTTTTAGTCATCTCACCCGCTTTGCCGTTTCCGATTTCCGCCTTCTCGACTCGGCTCACCGGCAGGACATGCCAACTGGAGTTCGTCAGGAACACCTCGTCAGCTTCGAGAAGATCGTCGATCGCCAGCATCTGTTTGCGGACCGTGATACCCAACCCCTCTGCCAACTCGATCACCGCTGCGCGGGTGATGCCCGGCAGGACCGGGGCGGGCAGACTTTTGTCTACCTCTTCGCCGCGTGCGATGGGCGTCAATAGTTCGCCATCCTTGACCAGAAACAGGTTGCTGATCGCACCGCCTGCCAGGTGATTGGAGATATTCATCCAGATCGCTTCGCCCGCGCCGGCACTGGCGGCCTGGCGCAGTGTCCGCAGTCTGCCCCAGTAGTTCAGCGTTTTGTGGCCGGCCATGGGATCAAACGGATTCGCGCCCGGCTGTGCGATCAACACGGTGATCCCTTCATCGAAATACTTCGGGTCGTACTCCGTAGGCTCGGTCGGCTGGATCAGCACGGTCCCGGTCGGGGTTGACGGGGGTGTTTCGCCTGAAACCATCGACATGGATCCGGGGGTGACGGTCAGACGGATGCGGGCCTGGTCGATCTTGTTGTGGTCGATTGTGATCTGGACCGCCTGGGTCAGAGCGTCCACATCCAGCGCCCGGCTAAGCCCCAATTCTATCGCCGATTGAGCCAACCGATCCAGGTGCTGACGGAGTCGAAACACCCGGCCGTGGTGGGCGGACATCGTCTCGAATAGCCCCACCGCGTGCTGAAAACCGGCATCATCGACCGGTAGAAGGGCTTGGTCAGGGGGGAGCATCTTGCCGTTGAGGAATAGGTCCATGAGGGTAGGGTCTTGGGTATGGGGTCGAGGGTCTGGTCAGATTCGGAGGTTGAGCGGGGTCGGGCAGTGGCCTCTAATAGACGTAATATAACGTTTCTTGCCGGTCTTAGGCTGGGATCGTATACTACTTAGCTCGATTGCCCGACCGCTGGTGTCTGGCCAGACCCAAGACCCAAGACCCAAGACCCAAGATCATGAAAAAAGGCATCCACCCCGAATACCGCCCGGTCGTCTTTCAGGACGTCGGTGCTGACTTTGCCTTCCTGACCCGTTCCACGGTCAAGAGCAAAAACACCATCAAGTGGGAGGACGGCAAGGAGTACCCGCTGGTCAAGGTGGATATCTCCAGCGCCAGCCACCCGTTCTTCACCGGCAAGCAGAAGTTCATCGATACCGCTGGCCGGGTCGAGAAGTTCCAGAAGAAATTTGCCGGCTCGTACTTCGGCAAAAAAAGCAGCTAGCTACCTAAAACCTAAACGCCGCAGTGCCCGTGCGCTGCGGTTTTTTGTGCGCGGAGAGTCCTGTGTATAAGGAACGGTTGCACAAGCTATCCCGGCCTCCGAGCCGTAGACCCGGGGCTATTATCAAACAAAACGTATTTTCACCACCCACCAACCATTAACCACCAACTTACCCATGCCACCGGACACGACTAATCTGACCGCTAAACTCGATGAGTTGGCGACGCAATTCGACGAGATCGAAACGCAGCTTCAGGAGCCAGCTATCGTGAGCGATCACGAAAAAGTGCGGACGTTAAGCGTTAAGCGGGCGGCGTTATCTGGGCTGGTGGAACGCTACCGCAACTGGCAGGGGCTGGTGAGTGAGGCCAAGGAACACGAGCAACTCGTCGCTGAGGCTGAGGATGCTGAGCTGGTGGAGCTGGCTAAGTCTGAGCTGCCGGGGCTTAAAACACAGGCTGAATCGCTGTTGGAAGAGATATCCAACGAGCTAGTCACAGCAGATGACCAGTCGATCGGCGCGGTGATTTTGGAAGTGCGGGCTGGGACCGGCGGAGACGAGGCGGCGCTGTGGGCGGGTGATCTGCTTGAGATGTATCAGGAGTACGCAGCCAAGCGGCGTTGGAAGTTTGAGGTGATGGATTTTTCGGCGGGCGATCAAGGCGGGATACGCAGCGCGATCGTGAGTGTTAAGGGGCAGGCGGTCTGGCAGGGGATGGGTTACGAGGGCGGGGTGCATTGCGTCAAGCGTGTGCCCGCAACCGAGACGCAGGGGCGGGTGCATACCTCAACCGCGACCGTGGCGGTGCTGCCTGAGCCGGAAGAATTGGAAGTTCAGATCGACGAGGCGGATGTGGACATTCATGTGACGACCGCGCAAGGCCCAGGTGGGCAGAACGTCAATAAGGTCGCCACGGCGGTACACATGATCCACAAACCGACCGGTATCGAGGTGCGTATGCAGGAATCCAAGAGCCAGCACCAGAACCGCGAGAAGGCCTGGCAACTTTTGCGGGCCAGGTTGCACGCACATCAGCAGCGAGAGAGGGATGCCCAGCGTGCCCAGCAGCGGTCGGAGATGATCGGGTCCGGCAGCCGAAGCGAGCGGGTGCGCACCTACCGATACAAGGACAACCTGGTCGTGGATCACCGGGTATCCCAGAACGCGAATCTTCAGAACGTATTGGCTGGCGACCTTAACGGGCTGGTCGAAGCGCTGATCACGCAGGATCGTGCCCAACGCCTCGCGGCCCTGTGACCCCCGGATCCCCCCGGATTTCTCCCTGAATTTTCCCGGATTAATTCCTCGATAAATACCCGGATTACCCGCCGTTAATCCGCATATCAGGGTGTCGGGCGAAACCTCAGGGAATGCTAACCGTCTTGGCCTCAAACATCCGATAATCAGAGGGTGAATAAGGCCTTGTTGCTTAAATCTGCTTGTCTTGTGGGGTTGGCTGTGGCCTTGATGTGGGCGTGGCTTGCTGAGCCGGCGTCTGCGCAGACGGGGATCATTAGGCCACGTCGGATGGTGAAGCTGTTCGATTTCGAGGAGGCGGGCAACTTCGAATCATTGCCTCAGAACTGGTTCATCATTGGTCGGCCTGCCGAGACATCCAACGGCCGATTCTTCCGTGAGCCGATGCACCACGAGCTGATGGAACGGCCCGGTTATCCCTCGTTTACCCAGGTGCGTTTTGATACCGAACACACCGTTTCGGGCGTACGAAGTCTGTACCTCATGCTCAACGGCGGCAGTGCGGGGGCGTTCCTGGAGGTCGGGACTATCCCCGCTGTGCCGCACAGCGATTACCTGATTACCGCTTTGGTTCGCACCGAATCTCTGACTCGTTCGGCTGCCTACATGTCGGCTTATTTTGTGGACCATCAGGGCAATCGCATCGATGCCAGCGTCACCCAGACACGCCCGATCAAGACCCTGGGCGAGTGGACGCGGGTTGCGTTGAAGCTGCGGGGTGATGCTGACGGGGCGGTTTGGATCGGGCTGGAAGTTGATATCCGTCAGCCTAAACGCCTGAAAAACGATCCGCTTGGTCAACATCGGGTGTTGCTACAGGACGTGCGCGGTGAGGCGTGGTTTGATGACATCGGTATCTGGCAGCTTCCCCGGGTGCAGGTCGCCAGTCAGAGCAAGGTCAACATTGTGCGTGCGCCTGCCCGGCCGATGTTGCCGGTTACGGTTCGTGACCTGACCGGGCAGAGTCTGACGGTGGAATTAACCGCTTACGATCACGAGTTGCGGCCCGCTGCGTTTTCACGGCACGAACTTGGCCCCGGCGCGCCGAGGAACTGGACCTGGGTGCCGGACCTGCCGGGGTATGGGTGGTACCTCGTTGACATGCAGGTGCGGGATAAGACACAGGGTGATGCTCCGACGGGGGTGCCTGTCGCCAGGACGTTCGGGGCTTTTCTCTGGCTCCCGCCGACTCAGCCGTTGCACTCGATGGATGCGTCGCGGTTTCAGATTATTGCGCAGGGGTTGCCGCCGCAAGAGTTCAAGCTGTTGCCGGAGCTTCTGGAAAGCACGGGGATACGGTCCACGGTCCTGAGTGTCTGGGATCACGAGACGAACCTTGGCAATATTCAAGATCGCAACGATCAAATCGATCAGATGATGCAGTGGCTTTACCTGTCCAACCGAACGGCGGCGCTGTCGCTGGACCCGATCCCCAAGGCGCTGGCGACGGCGATGCGCAGCCCGGCGGCGGACCCGATTACCGTGCTGGGCACCGAGCGGTCGCAGTGGATCGCGTATCTCACGCCGACACTGTTGAGCCACGGGCAGCGGGTCAGCCGATGGTTCCTGGGTTCGCCGGATCAGGCTTATGCGTTCTATGATCCCGACCTGCCTGCGGTAGCGGAGAATGTCATGCGGCAGTTTAGCGCACTGGCGCCGACGCCTGAGTTGGTCATCCCCTGGCGGATCGATCAGTCCCGGCGGTATGACGTGCCGGATACGCTTCATTATCTTTTGGATATCCCCCCGGGCGTGCCTGCGAGTCAGATCCCGGCCTACCTGGAGCAGTGGCGCGATATCAAAGACAAACTGACGCTGCACCTGCGCGAACCCCCAGCCAACCAGATGACCCACGCAAGGCGAGTCACCGACCTGGCGATTCGTATGTTGACCGCCTGGGAAGAACAGCCCGGCGCCATGGCGGTGTCGGGGTTGTGGACCACGGCGGCGCAGCGGCAGACGGCGTTGGTGCCTGACCCGTTGCTTGGGGTTTTCTCGAATATCTCGCACCAGTTGGCGGGCCGACGTGTGGTGGGTCGGCTGAACCTCGGTGGGGGTTTGACCGTGCTTATCCTTGACGGCCCCGCCGGACCAGCACTGGCGGCATGGGCGCAGCAACCCGGCGCGGATACCAGTGCGTTGAACCTCTTCCTGGGGCCGGACCCCGTTGCTATTGACGTCTGGGGGAACCGCACACCTATCCCGCTGTCCGACGGCAAACACCGATACGACGTGCCCGCGACACCGATTTTTATCACGGGGATCGATCCCAAGCTCGCGTTGTTCCGCGCGGGATTCATGATCGATAAGCCGTTCATTGAATCGACGCAGACCCGGCACGAGCGCGTTCTGACCCTGACAAATCCCTGGCCGATGACGATCAGCGGGAACTTGCGCATCACCGGGCCGGGAAACTGGTCTTCCCAGCCGACGCGCCACTTCTTCTCGATCCCCTCAGGCCGTTCGGTGACGCTTCCGGTGGGTTTGTCGTTCCCGGTGTCCGAGGTCGCTGGGCCTAAACAGTTGACCGCGCGGTTTGAGTTTACCGCCGATGAGCCGATGCTGATCGACCTTGCCTTGCCGATCGAGGTTGGGCTTGAGGATGTGACATTTAACGCGACCGTCGCGCTTGTCCCGGGCAAGGAACCCGGCACAGAAGACGCGACCGCCGCCGCAGTGGTCACCAACACCGGCACGCAGAAGCTGTCGCTCTACGTCTTCGCCAACCTGCGAGGCCATCCGATCCAGGAACGCATCATTTCCGAACTCGACCCCGGGCAGACAGCGGTTCGGCGATTCAGGTTCACCGGTGCGGGGCAGGCGTTGCGGGACCATGCGATCCGTATCGGCGTCCGCGAAGTCGATGGGCCTCGCATGTTGAATCAGCGGTTGAGTGTGGATGATTTGGAGTAGTTTCTGGGGGTGGGGATATCACGGAGGGCGCGGAGGCGCGGAGACACGGAGAAGACGGGGGAGGGGGGTGTCCACAGATTGCGCAGATTACACAGATTAAGAAGGGGACGCGACAAGTCGCGGCGCTTCGTGGGGTGGATTATTTTTTCGTTTTGATCTTCTCGGTGCCTCTGTGCCTCTTGTGGTTAAGTCTTCTTGTTCTTCAAATCATCAATCATAAATCACAGATTATAAATCTAAATCCTCACGGTGTTCCGGCGGTAGCGGCAGCCACGGGATCGTTGGGACCGGGCCAGGCTCGTGTGCAGTTGATCCGCCATCTAGCCGGGGCGATCCGCTACAAAGTTTGTGGTCGGGTATCCCCGATCACAACAGCCCGCGAGTCCCGGTCCTTTTAATCTTTGGATACTCAGGGTAGCTGTCGATCGCCGTCGTGAGGTGGTCGGAAGACGCGACTTAAAATAAATCGCGTCTCCACTGTTGGTGGAAATGACGGGGTTGTGCGCATGGATGTGGTTTTGTGGGACGTTGGAAGTGGGGTAAGTTTAGGATGGCAAGGGGGCTAAGGGGATGTGTGTTGTGGCGAATTTTTGATGGGAGAATCGTCGGGGATGTGCGCACGGGGACGGTCGGAGGGGGTGGGCTGTGAAGGTGGGGAGGATGTTGAGAAAGACATGAAAGGTGAAGAGGCCAAGGCGGGGGCACGGAGCGCACGGAGTCACAGAGACACGGAGAAGACGGGGGAGGGTTACCGCAGAGGTCGCGGAGATCGCGGATGAGACGGGAGGGGAGTGTCCGCAGATTGCGCAGATGACGCAGATTCGGAATGTCGAGCAATGATCAGGGCAACGCAAGATTTCACAAGACTACGATATCCCGACCCCTTAGATTGGTCCTTGGATTGGTCCGGAGTCACAGAGGCACGGAGAAGACGGGGGAGGGTTACCGCAGAGGTCGCAGAGAGCGCGGAGGAGACGGGAGGGGAGTATCCGCAGATTGCGCAGATGACACAGATTCGGAATGCCGAGTACTGATCAGGGCAACGCAAGATTTCACAAGACTACGATATCGACTCCCGACCCCTTAGATTGGTCGGAGAAGACGGGGGAGGGTTACCGCAGAGGTCGCAGAGAGCGCGGAGGAGACGGGAGGAGAGTATCCGCAGATTGCGCAGATGACACAGATTCGGAATGCCGAGTACTGATCAGGGCAACGCAAGATTTCACAAGACTACGATATCGACTCCCGACCCCTTAGATTGGTCTAGAAGACAATACAATTTGCCAAGGAGACATGGCTGACTGTTCCTATTTAGTATGTCAAGTGTTGATGAAAGGGTTTGGTAAAGGGGTCGTGAGTCGATAAACATTCAATCCGCTGAATCGGCCCCCGGCCCCTTTTCTTCTTCTTTTTCTTCTTCATTCTCCCTCACCGGATCTTCCCTTGGTTTCACGTCTATGAGTCTTGGCGCGGCTCCTGAAACCAAACTGAGTATTTCCGATTTTAGCGTCCCAAGGTTAAAAGCATCACTCAATCGGGAACGGAACTCAGATGGTGTGTCACATACCCATTTGTTGGTTATATTTCGGCCCGCCATATTGGCGATTCCGGCACCTAGATCGGCGATACCCGGTCTGTAGTAGGATTTCTTTAAGATGTCAGGTAGCTCATCGTCTCTTGGTTGAATCCTTGCTGGATATGGTGCGTCATGTCTATGTACTACTGAGAAAAGCGTTACGGTTCGATTAGAAGGAACATGTTTGGCGTGTACAATCAACATGTGATCATTAGTGGTAGATTCAGCCTCTTGGATTATTATAGTAAGTAATCCCTCGCTATTTTCAGTCCATTCTTGGTTCGCTGATTCGAGTATTTCGAGGGGACTCGAAGTGTCATTCATATCAAGACCAGTAGGCCAAAAACTAGTCACAACAAACCCCTTTCAGTTTGACAATGATAGGTAAGTGGTCTGATGCCCCAATAGAATTGGGGCGACCTCTCGCATTAGTCAAGCAATTGCTGCCGGCATGAGTCATGATTCGCACCTCTTGGAAGTGATTAATAATTGAATGGTGGATGATGACCTGATCCACCATACACCAACCGTAAGACCCCTGATTACTAGTATTGTAAAATGTGCCTGCAGGACCACCGGAATCATCACCAAACAAACTCCACATTGGATTGTAGTAAAAGTCATACTTATCCCCGTAGAAAGTGCGGTGGCCGGAGGTTGCACAATCTCGTGTCATCATGGCATTCATTCCCGTTGCATGATTCATGCCGTCCTCATATGGGTTCATGTTAAAATCACCCATCATCATAATATGATTGTGGCCTTGTTGAGATTCTACAAATCGCATTTCAGTAGCAAGACGTTCAACATGTGATTGACGAATGCTGGACTTATTATTTCTGATATCTACCCCGTGAAAAAGGCCAAGTAAGATTCGTGTAGAGCCAAGGTGTAATTTGCGGTAACTGCTGCGAAAACCCTTATGGGCCTCGGTTAAATTAAGTGTCTTATCCCGACAAAAGCAATGGAACCTATCGTCCGAACTTCGTGTAGGCACATAAAAATCCTTGTCTACACGTGAGGTCAATGCATTCAGAGTTTCTTGAATTGGGGTGGTGCACTCATTGAGAATAATCACGTCAGCATTAGTCGCTTCGGCCAAGTCGCAGACATGATTTGTCAAGTCCTTACGATTTAGATTCCAGAATACAATCTGACACAAAATAAGAGCCCGTTTCACATGAGAGGTTGGTGCCACATGGGAATCCCATTATCTCTTCTTTTCAAATTCCAACAACCGTATCGCCTCATCGAGGTCTTTGTCGCCTCGGCCGGAGAGATTGATGATGATGGTTTGGTCTTGTGGTAGGTTTTTGGCCATTTTTATGGCGTGGGCTACGGCGTGGGAGGATTCTAAGGCGGGGATGATGCCTTCGGTTTTGGTTAGTAGGGTGAAGGCTTTTAGGGCTTCTTGGTCGGTGCAGTCGGTGTATTGGACTCGGCCGGTGTCGTGCCAGTAGGCGTGTTCGGGGCCGACGCCGGGGTAGTCTAAGCCTGCGGAGATGGAGTGGACGGGTGCGGTTTGGCCGTCGTTGTTTTGTAGGACGTAGGATCTTGAGCCGTGGAGGACGCCGGGTGAGCCGTAGGTTAGGGGGGCGGCGTGGTCGCCTAGGTTTGTGGAGCGTCCGCCGGCTTCTACGCCGACCATTTTTACGGAGGTGTCGTTGATGAAGGGGTAGAAGAGTCCTGCGGCGTTGGAGCCGCCGCCGACGGAGGCGACTAGGTGGTCGGGGAGTTTACCGATTTGGTCTAGGGATTGTTCGCGTGCTTCGATGCCGATGACGGATTGGAAGTCGCGGACGATCATGGGGTAGGGGTGTGGGCCGACGACGGAGCCGATGATGTAGTGGGTGTGTTCGCTGGTAGCCATCCAGTCTCGCATGGCGGCGTTGGTGGCGTCTTTGAGTGTGCATGAGCCTGACTCGACGGGGACGACGTTTGCGCCCAGGAGTTTCATGCGTTTGACGTTGGGCTGTTGTCGTCGGATGTCTTCGGTGCCCATGAAGACGTCGCAGGAGAGGCCGAGGAAGGCGGCGGCGGTGGCGGTGGCTACGCCGTGCTGTCCTGCGCCGGTCTCGGCGATGACGCGCTTCTTGCCCATGCGGACGGTGAGTAGGCCTTGGCCCAGCGAGTTGTTGATTTTGTGTGCGCCGATGTGGGCGAGGTCTTCGCGTTTGAGCCAGAGCCCCCCGCCCCCGGATGTGCCCCCGCCCCTGGATTTGCCCTCGGATTTTCGGACGTGTTCGGTGAGGCGTTGGGCGTAATGCAGGGGTGTGGCTCGGCCGACGTAGTCGCGGAGGAGTTGGGTGAACTGTTTGTTGAAGGCGGGGTCGTTGCGGGCTTGGTCATAGGCCTGGGTGAGTTGGGAGATGGCGTGGTGGAGGGTTTCGGGCGTGTAGTTGCCGCCGAAGGCACCGAAGTGGCCGGCGGGGGTGGGGAGGGTTGGGGAGGGGGTGGTGGTCATGGGAGCATTATAGGGGGTCGGGGAAAAGCAGGAAATTGGGACGGCCTCAATAGCGGCGGTCGCTAAAGCTGGAAAGCTGGAAAGCTGGAAATAGGAGGGGGGGTGTGGGGAGATTGGGTTGAATCGACGATGTTTCGATACCCGGGTCAAACGACCCGCCCCTTCGCGGACTCAGGGGCGGCGTTGGGGGGAGACATTTATGATTTATGATTGATGATGTGGGGGAGGGGATGGGAGATGTGTGATTTATGATTGATGATGTGAAGAGGGGTGATGTGAGGAGGGAAGTTAGCGGCGTTTCTTTTTCAGGGCGTCGCGGGCGGCGGCTTCTCTTTCCAGGGCGTCGGTGAAGATGGGGCTGGCGGAGTCGGGGTAGGTTTCGCGGAGGGCCTTGAATGCCTGGTCGGCTTGCTTGTATTGGCGGCTTTGCAGGAAGTGGTCGGCGGACTGGTATTGGGTGGTGACGGATTCGGTGAGGCGTTTTTGCAGGACGTAGAACTGGCGCTGGTCCTGGGCATCGGTGAAGGTTTCGTTGGGGGAGTAGGCCAGGGCGAGGCGGTAGGCGTCGAAGGCGCGGTAGAGGGCGTCGGGTCGGCGGTCGATCAGGGCGTAGAACTCGTGAGCCTGGGCGATGGCCTGGTCGGCCTGGCGTTCGTCGGGGGTGGACTTGGGCATGGGGCGTGCGAGGATTTGCTGGATGTGTTCGGCGGTGAGGGGCGCGGGGAGGTTAAGCGTGGGTGATGAGGCGGTGGGGTCGGCGGGGTTAAGGATGGCGAAGGCGATGAAGCCGAAGACGACGAGCCAGAGTGCGCCGATGCCGATCCATAGTTTGGTGCGGCTGTGGGTGTGGGGGGTGAGTGAATCTTCGTCGTCGGGTTGTTTGCTGAGGTCGGGGGATTGTGTGTCGGGGTCTTGTTGTTGAATATCGGATTCATCAGCGATGGGTCGGATGCGGAAGACATCGTCGTCGCCGATGGCGATGATGCAGGTGCCTTTGATGGGGCGTGGTTTGTTGGTGACGGGTTTGCCGTTGAGGCGTGTGCCGTTGTTGGAGAGGTTGGTGAGTAGCCATTGGCCTTGGTCGAAGTTGAATTCGCCGTGTTCACGGGAGGCGAAGGAGAGGTCCAGGGGGAGGGTGCGCTCGGGGCTTCTGCCGAAGGTGATGCAGGTGTCGCGAAGGAGGAGTTTGCGGCCTGCGTTGGGTCCGTTGAGGTATTCGATTTGGAGGGCGATCAAAAGAGAGTCCCCTGGATGCTGCGGATAATCAAGGGTGCGAAGACGATGATGACGACGGAAACGAGGATGAGCATGGAGGGGAGGAGTATGCGTAGGCTGGCGGAGGCGGAGAGTTTTTCAGCGCGTACGCCGCGTTGCATCCTGAGCATGTCGGATTGGAGTTTGAGGATGGTGGACAGTGGTGTGCCTAGAGATTCGGCCTGGTTGATGGCGCCGACGATGGAGCGGAGGGATTCCAGGGGGATGCGGTCGGCCATGTTGGTGAGTGCGGCGGTGCGGGGTGTGCCGAAGTTCATTTCGCTGAGGACGATGGCTAGTTCCTGATTGAAGTCGTCGTCGGGTTCGTCGCGTATGAGAGTCTGGATGGCTTCGGTGAAGGATGAGCCGGCGGCCATGGTTAGGGAGACGAGGTCGAGTGTGTAGGGGAGTTGTTTGGAGATTTTTCGTGAGCGTCGTTGTCCGGCGCCGCGGAGGGCGAGGATGGGGATGGCGAATCCGACGGTTGCCATGAGTGGGCCGGCGAGTAGTGCGAGGGCGTTGCCGGTGACGATCATGAGTAGAGCGGAGGCTGTGCCTAGTGTGGCGGCGCTGACCATGCAGAGGGCGAGGTATTCCTGGACGCTGTAGCCGGAGGGGTTGCCCGAGGCGTTGAGTTGTTGGCGTATTTGTGCGCGTGTGCCGGGGAGGCTCATGCGTTGGGTGAGCGCGAGGCCCTGGTTGAGTATGGGAGCGAGCAGTGGGTTTTCAAAGACGGTGGCGTGGTGGTCGCCGAGCGCTGCGGCGAAGCGTCGGTGGACGGGAGGCTCGGGGGGGACGGGGTCGCGGAAGAGCGCGTAGATCGGTAGTGCGACTCCGATGAAGACGACGATGCTCACGAGGATTTGGAGGGCGAGGTCCATCGTTGAATCAGATCTCCACGGCCATGATGTTACGGATCCAGATAAAAGCGGTGACGATGAGGACGACGACGCCCAGGAGGAGCATGCGCCCGGCGGGTTCAGAGAATAGTAGGCCGACGCCCTGAGGGTCGATGGACCAGAGCAGGAAGAGGAAGACGACGGGCATCATGGCCATGAAGCTGGCCTGGTAGCGTGCCTGGCTGGTGAGTGCGTCGAGCTTGCCTTCGAGTCGGCTGATGTCGCGGATGGATTCGGCGATGCGGTCGAGGCTTTCGGCGGTGTCGCCACCGCGCAGGCGGTGCATCTGGATGGCGGTGAAGGTGAGTCGGTAGAGCTGGGAGCCGATGCGGTTGCTGGTATTTTGCATGGCTTGGTTGAGGTCCATGCCGAGTCGGTATTCGCGTAGTAGTTGGCCGAACTCTTGTTTGATAGGGGCGACGGCGTTGCGTTCGAGCAGTTCCATGGACTGGACGAGGTTAAGCCCGGCGCGGGCGGCGGAGGCGAGTGTGGTCAGGCCATCGACGAGCTGGTTTTCTAGTTTTTGTAATCGCTTGGATTCGAGGTGGCGGACGACGAGGTTAGGCAGGAGCATGGCGAGCAGAGCGATGGTGAAGCCTGCGAGGAAAGAATGGGTGGCGATGTAGGTGAATAGGCCGAAGAAAAGGATGATTCCGGCTGAGCAGGCGAGGGCGGTGCGTGGCTCGATGTCGATCAGTAGTTGTTGGCGGAGGACGCGGTCGTAGGCTTGCTCCTGGCGCAGTGCGACTGCGATGGACCAAGCGTAGCCGTAGCGCACGAACATGTAGATCGAGGTGAAGGTCAGTGCGGAGGCGAGTAGGAGGGTGGGGTGGGGCATGGGGGTGGTGGGGAGATTTATGATTTGTGATTGATGAAGTAAGAGTCAGGAGGCGGGTAGAACCCACGTTGTGACAACGTGGGCTTGCGGGTGTGTGGTTAGAGGAATACTTCGACGCCGATTTGTTTTCTTTCGATCATGTCTTCGGCGAAGGTGGGGATGTAGCCGGTGTGGCGTAGGTTGGGTTGTTTGGCGTCTTTGAGGAGGTAGATGTCTTCGAGGCAGAGCTGGTTAGTCTCTGGGTTGATCTCGGTGACTTCGCTGATGTGTGTGACACGTCTTCGGCCATCGGCGAAGCGGGCGACCTGAACGACGACATCGACGGCGGTGAGTATCTGTTCGCGGATGGCGCGCATGGGCATGTCGACGGCCATGAGGACGAGGGTTTCCAGGCGTTTCATAGCGTCTGCGGGTGTGTTGGCGTGGAGGGTTGAGAGGGAGCCGTCGTGTCCGGTGTTCATAGCCTGGAGCATGTCGAGGGCTTCGGGGCCGCGGACTTCACCGACGATGATTCGGTCGGGGCGCATGCGTAGTGCGTTGCGTACCAGTTCGCGGATGGTGTAGGCGCCGCGGCCTTCGACGTTGGCGGGCCTGCCTTCCATGCCGACGACGTGGGGCTGGGGGAGTTTGAGTTCGGCGGACTCTTCGATGGTGATGATGCGCTCGTTGGGCCTTGCGTATGCGCCGAGGACGTTCAGGAGTGTGGTTTTACCTGAGCCGGTGCCGCCTGAGATTATGATGTTTTGTCGTCCGATGACACAGCCTTGCAGGAAGGCGGCGCAGGGTTCGCTGAGTGATCCGCGTTCGATGATGTCGTCCATAGTGAAGGGGACCCAGCCGAACTTGCGGATGGTCATGCAGGGGCCGACCAGGGAGAGCGGGCTGATGACGACGTTGACGCGGCTGCCGTCGGGGAGTCGTGCGTCGACCAGGGGCGTGGAGGTATCGACGCGTCGGCCGACGGGGGTGAGGATCCGCTCGATGATGGATAGCAGGATTTCTTCTGAGAAGAACGATCGGGAGGTCGGCTGGATGACGCCGTTTTTTTCGATGTAGACGCGGTCCTTGCCGACGACCATGATCTCGCTGACGCTGGGCATTTCAAGGAGGTCTTGCAACGGGCCAAGGCCCAGGAGGATGTCCTGGATATCTTTGGAGACGCTGCGGCGGACGATGTATCGGCTGAGGTCTTTGGGGATCGAACTTTTTTCTTGTTTGTATAGATCGTCGAAGGCTTCTTCGGCGACTGCGAGGTCTTCGCCGACGGTGGTGGGGTCGAAGAGCAGGGGCATCATGTCGACCAGTGAGCCGACCAGTTCGGTGATTTGTTTTTCGCGTGCGGGGTCGAGCAGGCGGTCGTCGCCCTCTTTGTAGTCGGTCTGGACCTTGCCTTGGCATTGTCTGACGACCTCGGCGTTAACGAGGCGGCTTAGATGTTGACGGATCGCGTAGTCCAGAACCTTGTCGTCAAGAGCTTCGACGTCTCGGGTCAGTACCTGATCGAGGTGCTGGAGCATCTGGGTGACGAAGGCCTGGTCGGATTTGTTGATGTTTCCGGTGACGCGCAGGTTCATGCGGTCAAGTAGTTCGGCGTGGACCTGCTGTTCGAGCTGCATGAGCTTGTTTTGCAGGTCGGCGTCGTGGTCAGTTCCGGCACCGGTGCTGTCGGTGCCGATGGGAGCGAGTGAGAACTGGCCGAGTTGGATTTCGTCGCCGAAGTCCAGGCGCATGGGTTTGCCCTGGGTGACTTCACGGTTGGCGACGCGCGTGCCGGCGCGGCTGAGAGCCTCGACGAACATCTGGTTGCCTTTGAGGATCAGGCGTGCGTGCTTTTTGGCGATGAAGGGGCTTTTAAGCACGATGGCGCAGCTGGCGTCCCTGCCGATGGTGATGGAGTCGCCGTCGGCGTCGAGTGTGGTGCGGGTGTTGGTGCTGTGGTCGTAGAGCCAGAACTTCATGGTTGGTTTTATGTTTGTTGTGGGTGGTTAGTGGTTGGTTATTTAACGATCCAGGAGTCGCAGTACTTGGGGGTTGATTCCGCCGTCGGGTATTTTGGGAGTGCTGTTGTCGTTGGGGTTTCGCAGGTGCAGCTCGAAGTCGCCGATGACCAGCTTCTTGATTTTTTCAAGTGAGGTGGCTTCGTCGGGTGTGACCTGCAGGCTGATGGTGGTGAATCGGGTTTGTTTACGGGTGGCGGATTGCGAGTCGTCTGCGATGCTGCGTGAGCCGACGGAGAAGACCTGTGCACGTTCCAATACGGGGAGGATGTTGAGGGCGCCACCTGGGAACTGTGCTTCGATATCGACGTACATGCCGGGTTGCAGGTTGCCGGGGAGCGTTTTGGGGTTGACGGGTAGGGCGATCAGTCGGAGGTTTGGGCTGATCTTGGTGTCCAGCTCGATATTGTTGGGGTTTGTGAAGATGTCGTGAGAGAGGAAGGCGTTGCGTCGGGCGGAAGACTTGATGCGTGTGCCCAGGAGGGCGGTGAGTGCGTCATCTTCGCCGAAGGGTTCTTCGATGACCATGCCTTGGAAGGAGTTTTTATAGAGTTTGGGCATGCGGACGGCATGGACGTTTTTATCCGAGAGCTTGTCGCCGGGCTTTAGGCTGGTATCCAGGATGTAGACACCGAAGTCGCCGGCCTGGGTCTGGCGTTTGACCATGGCGACGTAGATGTTGACCAGGATGACGGCGAGCAGCCCGACGACGGCGGCGATGATGACGAGTCGGTTGCTGGCGGTTGTGGTTTGTGTGCTGTTGGTTTGTGCCATGCTCGCTCGCTGGTTGAGTGTATGTGAGGCGGTGGACCGCAGGCGTTGGCGGCTTCTATATCAAGTAGCGTACCGGATGCGGGGCTTTAGGTGAATCGAGGGGGGGGGAGATCTATGATTTCGCTTCGCGGACCTTCGGTTGGTGATTTATGATTGATGATGTGGGGAGGGGAGACGGCTGATTTCGCTTCGTGGCCCTTGGGTTTCTGATTGCTGATCTGGGGGAGGGGACGGCTGCTGAAGCAGCCTCAGCCGGGGGGGGGGAGTCAGGGGGCGGGTTTGGGGGTGGCGGGGTCTTTTTGCTCTACAAGATCGCGTAGTTTTTGGACTTCGTCGGTCAGGCGGATGCTGGCGGCGATCTGGAGTTGGGCTTTGGCGCTTGGGTATTCCCCGGCGGCGATGAAGTCGCGGGCCTGGGCGAGGATGTGGTCGTACTCTGTTTCGTCGAGTCGGCTGCGTATCTGGGGGGTGTCCATGGCGTCTTTGGCACGGCGGTAGTGTCGTTTGGCGTCGCCGAAGGCGCTGCGTGCGCGGGCCTCGTCGCCGGCGTTGAGGTGACGGACGTATTCGCCGCGGACCTTGACCTCCAAGAGGACGGCGGCGACGTCGGGGCTGTTGACGTTGAGTTGTTGGGCTTGGTTTACACGATCGGCGGCTTCATCGATCCGACCCTCTGCGAGAGCGGCTCGGCTTTGTGCGAGCAGGATCTGGACCTTTACGCGGGCCATCTTCCCGGCGAGGGGGTCGTCGACGCCTAAGTCCAGTGCGTTTTGGTACTGCTTGGTGGCGGTGTCGTAGTCGTGTCGTTCAGAGGCGGCGTCGCCGGCCTGGATGAATGCGAAGCGTCGTTCGGAGTTGGCGATCTGTGCCAGGGCATCACGGGCGCGTTGGTTGTCGGGACGGTAGCCAAGTGACTCGGTGAGTAGTTGGTCTGCGCCGACGGTATTGCCTAATGCGAGCATGCGTAAGCCTTCTTGCAGAAGCCAGTCGCTGCGCAGGTTGGTGAGTCTGTTTTTCAGTGCGTCGTTGGGTCTGGCTTGAAGTGCTGATTCAAGATGTTGGATGGCTTGCTCGGTGTCGCCGCGGTTAAGCGAGGCCTCGGCGAGAGTGATGGCTTGATCGGATTGCGTCTGGGCTTGTAGTTGTTCCAAGAGGTCGGCGACTTCGAGTTTTTGTGGGCCTGTCTTGAGGAGTTCGATGGCTTGGCTTCGCTTGCCTTGGCGGGTGAGTTGGGTTGCTTCTTTGAGCAGTTCCTTGACGCGCCATTGGGATTGCTGGTCTTCGAGCTTTGCGCCCAGAGATCGGAGGGTTTGCTGCTCCAGATCGGTGGCGGCGAGGTCTCGCCAGGCTTGTAGTTCTTTGCGTGCTTCGCCGAAATCTTTGTTGGCGATCAGTTGGTCGATTTGGGCGGAGGTTTTGGCGAACGCGCTGGCCTGGCGGGCGTCGTCGATCAGGGGTTGGGCTTTGTCCTGGTATTCATCGCCGAGTTCTGCTGCTTGTGAGAAAGCCTGGATCGCGTGGTCGAATCGTCCGTGTTGGGCGTCTATTTCGCCTTGGGAAAACAGAGCGCCGGCGCGGGCGTGTCGGCCGAGGGTGGGTTTGGCTTGTTTGATTTGGGAGACGTGCTCAAACTTGTCTAGCGCGTCTTGGAATCGACCGTCGCGGTAGGCTTGTTTGGCCTGGTTCATGGAGGTGCGTGCCTGCTCAATGATATGTAGTCTTGCCGAGCGGCTTTGGTTGAGCATGAACAGGCCGACCGAGGATGCGATCAGGAAGCAGACGACGGCGGCGATGATGGTGTATCGGCGTGTGCTGTTCTTGGGTGGTAGTACGGCGGTGTCGCCGGGGGAAGATGAATGAGAGGCTGAGGGTGCGGGGGCGTTGGTATGTTTTTTAGATGATGGTTTGTCTTTGCGGGCGAAGTGTTTTTTGATCGCGTGCAGCAGGTCTTTGGCAGAGGCGATGCGCTGGGCGGGGTCTTTGTGCATCAGCTTGGCGATGAGTTCGGCGAGCTTGGGTGAGACGTCGGGGAGCAACTCGTTGAGCGGGGTTGCATGGGTTCGCTTGTTGGTGTGCCATTTCACCCAGCGGATGGCCTGGTTGCGTTGATCGCGTAAGACGAGCTTGAAGGCCTGGTCGAATTTTTCCCGGCCGGTGAGCATTTCGTAGGCCATCATGCCAAGGGCGTAGAGGTCGGCGCGGGCGTCGATTCTTTCATCGCGTAGAAGCTCGGGCGCCATGTAGCGGACGGTGCCTGCGTTGGGGGTGGTGTGTTTGTTGAGTTCGGTGGCGAGGCCGAAGTCGCTGATTTTTAAGCCACCTGTGCGGGGCATGAGGATGTTGGCGGGCTTGAGGTCCAGGTGGACGATGCCCTGGCTGTGGATGGTGTCGAGCGCGGTGGCTGCTGCGGCGATGATGCCCAGAGCCTGCTTGACCTCCATGGGTGCGGTGTTCTGGGCGAGTATTTGTTCGAGTGATGGGCCGCTGATGTATTCACTGATGAGTAGCAGGCCGTGTGGGCCGTCGATGACACCCAGGACCTGCACGAGGCGATCGGGGTCTGCTGCTGCGGCTTTTTGGTGCAGGCCAGCTTCGGTGCGGATCTTTTCACGCAGTGCGGGTTCGTCGTCGCAGTCGGTGAGCAGGAATTGTTTGATGGCGACGCGCTTGCCGAGCAATTCGTCGGTTGCCTTGAAGACGACGGAACTGCCGCCGGAGCCGATCTGACTATTGATCGTGTACTGCTCGACCTTGTCGCCGGGGCGTAGTGGAGAGGGGGGGAGGTTATCGTGGGATGGGTCGGGCATGGGGGGGGGATTTATGAAGTTTGATTTATGATTGATGATGTAGGAGGTTTGATTCGTGGCGGTGTTGGGTTGTGGTGGGGTTATTGAGGGGGCGCTAAACCGCAAGCGTGGGTTGGGGCGGGTTGTGGGGTGTTGTATTTTAGGCGATTCGGGGGGTTGGTGCGGGGGTGGGGGAGACGGCTGCTGAAGCAGCCTCAGCCGTGGGGCCTAGGGGAGTTCGGGGGGGGTCAGGGGGATAAGGATGCCCAGGGGGTGATGAGGCCCAGGAGTTGTTCGGCGCCTGCGATGAGTCCGCCGACGGCGACGGCTGCGCCGAAGGGGACGGTGTGTTTCTCGTTTTCCAGATCCGGTTTGACCCTTGCGGCGGTGGAGAGGATCGCGGCGAGGATGCGTTGGAGGGTTTGCTTGATGATGCCGTGGTGGACCATGATGACGATGGCCATCGCCATGGCGACGATCATGGCGTAGAAGGCGGTGCTTAGGACGCACTGCCAGGAGGCGCTGATCGCTCCGACGGCTGCCATGAGTTTGGCGTCGCCGCCGCCGAGCCAGCCGCGCAGTGCGAGGAAGCCGAAGGGGATGATGCCAGCGGCGAGGCCGACCAGTGATGCGGTGATGCCGCGGTCAGCGCCGAACAGGCCGGCGATCGTCCAGAAGATAAGCCCGATGAGAACGGCGGGGAGTGTGAGCCAGTTATAGATCTTGCCACGCAGGCCGTCGGTGATCGCTGCAGTGATCAGGATCGCGGTGAGCAGGACAAAAGCGGTGAGGTTTGTTGTGTTCAAGCGTTGTTGTGTAAGGGCGGGGGAGTGTGACGAATAGAAGAGGCGGCTGTTGAAGCAACCTCTGCGGGGTTGTCTTCGTTACGCGGTTGGGATTAGAAGTTGGGGTCATAGCTTTCAGAATCGTCCTGAACGTCACCCCACATATTCTGGGTCCACTCGGTGATCCTGCCACGGAAAATAATCAGCAGACCCAGCAGGGGGATGACTATTGCACCGATGATGAGGAGTTTTTCCAAGCCCTCAGCACCTTTCTCACAACGGTACAGACGGATGATCGCGTCCTTGATACATGTCAGGGGTCGGTGAGGTTTTTGTGGCATGGTGAGAGTCCTGGTTATGAGTGCGGGTGGAGGAGACGGGCGATGAATCACCCACCTTCGAGGCGGGGATTCCGGGGGCGTCCGGGGGCGTCCGGGGGGGGGTCAGGGGAATGGGAGGCCGTTGAGGGTGGTGATCATCTGGTAATGGGCGACCAAGGTGGAGAGAGCGATCTGGATGATGTAGTAGCTGGGGATGGCGATGACGCCCAGGAGCAAGGCCCATTCCAGGGTGGTCCCGCCTTGTTGGTTTTGGGCGAGTTGACGCAGGATGCGTTTGAGCCGGGTTATTGGGTTGGTTCGATCCATGGCACACTATTTTACGATCGGTCAGGACGTTAATCCATCCCGAGAATCGGCTTTATTGGGTCGGTCACCCATTGCTGATGCTGACCGCTTAGGCTTGCCCCCCGGTTCCCCAAGGCAGAACGCTCACCGGTCCATGTCAATTGCATCTGCTTGTCAGGATTGTCCTTATCGTCGGCTTTAAGGACGAAGATATCGCGGAGGGTGTATTGGCCTGCCTCATCCACGCGATCGACTTCGCTGATCTGAGTCACGACCCGGCGGCCGCCGATGTGTCGGCTCATGTGGACGACCAGGTCAACCGCCGAGGCGATCTGGCTGCGCAGTGCGAATAGCGGCAGCTTGACCTCGCTCATCATGGCCATGGTCTCCAGTCGGCTCAGCGTGTCGGCGGGGCTGTTGGCGTGGAGGGTGCCCATGGAGCCGCCGTGGCCTGAGGTCATGGCCTGGATCATGTCCAGCGCTTCGCCGCCGCGGACCTCGCCGATGATGATGCGGTCGGGGCGCAGGCGGAGGCTGGATCGGAAGAGTTCGCGGATGGTGACCTCGCCTCGGCCGTAGCGGTCGGGCTGCTGGGCTTCCAGTGAGATCAGGTGGTTTTTTTGTAGCTGCAATTCGGCGGAGTCTTCGATGACGACGATGCGCTGGTCGTCGGGGATGAAGCTGGAGAGCGCGTTGAGCAGGCTGGTCTTGCCGGAGCTGGTGCCGCCGGCGATGAGCATGTTTTGCTCGGCGTTGACAGCGAGGCGGAGGAAGTCGCGTGCCTGAGCGGTGATCGTGCCCAGTTCGATGAGCCAGTCGATGTCCAGCACCATCTGGCTGAACTTACGGATGGCGACGCTGGTGCCGTTGCGGGAGCAGGGTGCCTTGGCGACGTGGACTCGTGAGCCGTCGGGGAGACGCGAATCGACCAGGGGTTGGTCGTCGCTGAGGGATCGGCCGGTGAATTGCAGGATATTATTGATGGCCGCCTCGTAGGCCTCCTGGTCGGCGAACCGGGCGTCGGTCTTGACGACCTTCCCGTCCTTCTCGATATAGATGACGTCGGAGCGGTTGATCATGACCTCGGTCACGCCGGGATCGTCCAGGAACACCTTGATCGGTGCCAGGTAGTGCTCGACCGTCCTGACAAACAGCTCTTGGGATGGCATGGCGATATCTTACCACCGAGTCGTGAAGCGGGTCGGTTTATAGCGAAAATGGGATCGAACGACGGCCAGAAGCACCCTTGGTAAGCGCCAATGCTCGTTAAGGCTTTTTTACAAAAGCCATAATAGAGACGGGGCTGTTTTGGGGGATGCGGGGGGGGGCTTTACGACTGCTGAAGCGGCCTCGGCTGGGTGACGGGTCAGACGGCTTCGGCGAATCGTTGAGGGTGTGCGTAGCGGACGGCGACGTGCTGGGTTTCGCCGTGGCCGAGGCTTCGGACGATGGTGGCTTCGACGAATTCCTCGGCGATGAGCATGCCTCGGGCGGGGTCGTTGAAAATGCCGATCTGGACTTTCTGGCCGGTGGTCAGGAGTCTGGGGTGATCGAGCATGAGTAGTGCCCCGCCGTCGGAGACGTCGTGGGTGGTCCCGGGGATGTACTTGCCGGCGGTCTGTTCGCACTTGAACTTGACCTGATGGGTGGCAGGCATGCGTGGGTCACGGCGTCGTTCGGGTGTGGTCATGGTTGGGTTTCGCTTGGTCGTAAAATCTGTAGACTGTATCGGTTACAACTGCGACGGTTCTGTAGTGGATTGATCCTGGCACACCTAGGGTACAGCAAGGTCCGATAGTTATCGCGTTAAGGGGCAATTAAATAGTGGCAGGTATTTCCACAGTCATAACAGTGACGATGAACACGGCGAGCGATCGGGTGTTGAGGGTGCCTGGGTTTGCTGTCGGTGGGCATCTGCAGGCCGAGGCGGTGAGCCATACCCCGGCGGGGAAGGGGATCAATCTGGCTAGGGCGTTGGCACGGCTAGGGCGATCCAATATCGCGACGGGTTTTGTCGGGCAGGGTGAGGCGGAGCGGTTCGAGGCGTTTCTAAGTTCGGGTGAGGGATTTGGCCGGGGGTTTGGGCGGGTGAATTGCCAGTTGCTTTCGGTGCGTGGGCCGACGCGTGAGAACATCACGGTGGTGGACCCTGACGCGGGGACGGACACGCACCTGCGGACCCAGGGATATGAGGTAGCGGAGCACGACCTGGCCCGGCTGTCGACGAAGATCGGTTTGCTTAGCCGGGAGGGCGCGGTGTTTGTGTTCGCCGGTTCGTTGCCCGAGGGGATGGACGACGCGGCGTTGGCTGGGCTGGTGCATCAGGCACAGAGCGGCGGGGCGGATGTGGTGCTGGACCTTGATGGGAGGGCGCTTGGGAATGTGCTTGGGTCATTGGGCAAGGCGGTGTGGATGATCAGCCCGAATCGTAAGGAGTTTGCCGAGGCGATGGGGCTTGACGGGGAGGTGGGGTTTGAGCCTTTATTAAAAGCGGCGCGTTCGGTCAGGAAACGGGCGGGGTGGGTGCTGGTGAGCATGGGACGCGAGGGCGGCTTGCTGGTGACGGAGTCGGGCGCGTATCGGGGTGTGTGCGAGGTGGATCCCAGCCGGGTTGTCAGCACGGTGGGTAGTGGGGATTGTCTGGTGGCTGCGGTGATCGATGCGCATCTGCGCGGGTTGAAGCCGGACGAGGCGCTGCGGCGGGGGTTAGTGGTGGCGACGGCGAGCACGTTTACGGTCAACCCGGCAGAGTTTGATATGAAGGACGTGCGTGAGTTGGTGGAGTCGGCGCGTATCGAAGCCTTGTGACTCGATATCGGGTGCTTCAATGTAGCATTCGCTGGTTAGTCATACAGTTTTGGGAAAACTCAAAATGAAATACCACAGCGCTTCCGCTATAGCTTTTATCATCGGCATGGTCTCTTGGTTTTGGATGTTTGCTCTGGCGTTTAACTATGCCAACGCGGATCTTTGGCCGGCGATAGCTTGGCCGATCCTGTGCCATGGTCTGGCGGTCGGGCTGCTGAGCGTGTGGGCGTATCGGTCGTGGGCATTTACAACAGGCATCGCGATAGCCCCCCATCTGTTGGTTAATCTGACGTGTATGGCGGAGATTTATAAAGAGGGGCGGGGTGTGGAATGGGCATATCTGATCGAGTTGGGATTGGTGCTGCTTGTCACGCTGATCGGATCACTTGCCGGGTCATGGAGCCGACGATTGATTTGGCCGGTCCGCTCATAATTTGGCAGGTTTGTGCTTTTGGGCCAACATGCGGACCTGCGATCCGCAGCTAAACAGCAAGCCTGGATTCTAGGATAACACCAATCTCAGAAAGAACTCGTGCGTTAGAATGTGACACTGTGCCCACGTTCTGCTGAACGTGGGCTTCGAAGCCGCACGAGAATTAAATGGGATTGGTATTAGTGTAGATCTATATCTGCGTAGCCGGAGTTGGCTAGCACAAAATGGTTGGACTTACCTGCGTTACCTGCGGCGGAGCAGGATCGCGATGCTGGCGATACCTAGTAATGACAGCGAGGCAGGCTCAGGTACGGTACCCGTGGCGGGTGGTGTACCGGCGTTCCAGTTACCCAAGACCTGATTCAGGTCGTCGATGCCAACAAAGCCGTCGCCGGAAGGGTCGGCTAATGGATTCGCGGGTGGGACGTTTTGATTCCAGTTGCCCAGAACGATGTTGAGGTCGTCGATGCCGACGAACCCGTCGCCGTTGAGGTCGCCAAAAGTATCAATGACGACTTGGACAAGTTGCACGTTGTCGAAATCGACTTCCAGGTCGGCGTTTGGGAATAGCGGATCTACTTGGTTGAGATTAACCAGGCGGATCTGATAGTCGGTCACGGGCGTCGAGCCGGTCGTGAAGACGATATCGGTGGTGACGAACTCGCCTTCGGGTATGAGGCCCGCCAGTGTGTTGTTGTCTTGAGCGATCAGGACGCCGTCGGCGAGGATGTCGATGCGGTAGCCGGGGAAGCCGTCGAGGTTGAAGAACTGGCCGCCTTGCGAGGTGCCCGAGGCGATGTTGCCGACATCGACCGAGAGGAGATAGCCGGTGCTGGGTAGTAGAGTTTCTGGGAGTGTTTGTTGCAGGCCGTACTCGCCCTGCCCGCCGCTACCGAAGAAATTAAACGCGATGCCGACACGCTGGCCCTGGGGTGCGCCGTTGGTGAAGAAGGCGGGGGCGGAAGGTATGAGTGTGCCGATGAAATAGGTCGGTCCGTCGCCGTTTTGGGTAATCACGTCGGGGTCGTAGAGGTCCCAGCCGTTTAGTGGGCCGAAGGTGAACTCGTTGCTTTGGGATTCGCCGGTGATGTCCTCGAAGCCGGGGTTGGTGATGGCCACCGCGTGGGCTTGTGTGGTGAAGAGCGAAGAGATAACCAAGAGGGCAAGGCAGAGCGTGAAGCGGTGCGGGTTGAGAAGCGAGGGGCTGGGCGTTTGCAGTGTGTGATTCATTGATTGCATAGCTGGTTCTCAAATGCGTCACGGATACCCGCGTCCTAGCTGCGCTCAGGCACGGCGTTGGATATACAGGCGTGGCGGTGTTGTTAGCCGAGATAGAATTCGATGTAAGTATACCATCGCATTGATGGGTTCGGGTGGTTGATCCCGTGATAGAGGCATGAAAAAACGCCGTCCGTGGCGGGGCGGCGTTCTTTCGAGAGTATCTTGTCGGCTGCGTGGATTACGCGGCGCTGCGTTTGGGTGCGCGTCGTTTTCGGCCGACGGTGCGTTGGTCGGGGGCCATGCGTCGGGCGGGTTTGTCTTGCATCTGTTCGACCAGTTCGATGGGGTCGTTGGACCAGAGATCGGCACCGATTTCTTCGGCGAGGCCTTCGGCTCGGTTGAAGACGCCGCCGCCGACGATGACTTGGACGTGTTCGTTTGCGCCGATCTCGTGCATGCGGTCGATCAGTAGGCGGGTGGCGGGGACGGTGGAAGAGACGGCCCCGAAGATCACGAGTTTGTCGGCCTTGATCTCGGTGAGTTGTTCGACGACTTCATCGTTGGCTATCCCGCCGCCTGCGTAGAAGACGGTGTAGCCGTCGGCTTCCAGGAGGTCGGCCGCCATCTGTGCGGCGATCTCTTCGGACTGTTCTGCGCCGCTGACGACCAGGACCTTTGTGCCGCGTCGTGTCGACTGTTCCAGGCGGATCTGCATCTGATCGACGAGCTGGCGTAGCAGGCGGGTGGCGAAGTTGTAAGCCAGCGGTGAGAGCTGGTCGTTGCGGTGCAGGTTCTGGAACTGGTCCAGGGCCGGCCAGAACAGGTGGCTCAGGATCTTGGTTGCGGGGGTGTCGGCTTGCAGTGCCTTGTCAACGATGTCCCGCGCTGCTGCGCGGTCGCCGCTGATGAGGCTGGTGAAAAAGCGTTCTTGAAGGACGTTGCGTCGACTGGCCATGCGGGCACTCCAACTTATAAAAGGGCATTACGCCGGCTGCGGATTTAACAGCCCGTCCTTGTGGCTGCATGGGTCTGTTGTCGTATCTCGCCACGGTTGGCACTGCCTGTTTTCCACTCCGGTGGACCCCCGGGAAACCGTTGTGCGGCGACCCCCTATTCATCGGAATCGCGGCGGGAATCCTCCAACGGTCGGCTTGTGTGTGAGTGATCGGACGGAGGGTGTTAACATTAGGGTATGTAGTGACTTATGGCTTGCATACGAGCCGATAAACGGGTTTTGGTGTCCTGAGGCGGGTCTGGGGGCGGGCGTTTTAATATTATGGGACCGATTCAAGTCAACGATACGATTGCCCGAGAGGCAAGGGCGAGGGGTTAATTCCTGGAAATGGGCTAAGATCGGGGATCAAACCGGTGGGTTGGTTCGTCTATGCTTATATAGAAGTAACCGCGCCCGGCCCCTGAAGGTAATCTGTTAAGGCGAGCGAATATGAGATATCAAACCCTGTTGATGCGTTGGGCACTGCCCGCTTTGTTGTTGATGGCTGGGCTGGCTGGCTGCTCGACGAACCCAGCGACGGGTCAGAGGCAGTTGAACTGGATCAGCACGGCGCGGGAAAAATCGCTCGGTGCGGAGGCGGCCCCGAAGTTTGTTGAGCAGTACGGGGGAGATATCCCCTCGGCTTCGATCCAGAAGTATGTCAGTGATATCGGGCATCGGCTGGCGGCGGTGAGTGAGCGGTCGGACCTGGAGTGGGAGTTTCACGCGGTGGACTCGGCGGTGATTAATGCATTCGCGCTGCCGGGCGGGAAGGTGTTTGTCACACGCGGGTTGATGGAAGAGCTTAAAAGCGAGGCGCAGCTTGCCGGGGTGCTGGGGCACGAGGTCGGGCACGTCACGGCGCAACATATCGGACAGCAGATGACCCGGGCGATCATCATCACGGGCATCGGCGTGGGTATCGGTGTGGCGGGCCAACAATCCGATGATGACTGGTTGACGGTCCTGGGCGTCGGCACGAGCGTCGGCGGCGGGCTTTACATGCTCAGTTATGGGCGGAACCAGGAGACACAGTCCGACGAGTTGGGCGTGCGCTATATGACCCGCCTGGGCTACAACCCCATCGGCCAGGTGCAGGTGATGAAGGTCTTGAAGCGTGCCAGCGGCGGCGGCGGGGCGGGGCCGGAGTTCCTGGCGACCCACCCGTATCCCGATACACGCATCAAGCACCTGAACATGATTATCAAGGATCAATATCCGGACTATAAAGACCCGCAGAAATATCGGATATACCGTGACCGCTACAAGCGCACGGTGCTCAATGAGCTTAAACGCCTGCCTTCGCCGGCGCATGACCCGGCGAATCAACCGGCGGATTGATGGAACAACACCTAAAAAGCCGCTTGCGGCTTCGCGATCCCCGACGAACTCCTGGGCACGGGTATTCTTAGAACTGCCCTTGAGCTAACATCTCGTCATTCATGCCTGACGAAACAAAAAACATAAAGACCGCCGCCTGGACCGAAGACGACCTGCGCCCGGGTGTGAATCCGCACGCCCATGCCGACAAGGCTCGGCGGGTCGAGCAGATGTTTGCCGCGATCGCTCATGCCTACGACCTGAACAATCGCCTGCACTCGATGTGGCGCGACCAGGCCTGGCGGCGCACGGCAGTCAGGATGGCGGGAGTCAAGGCGGAGGATGTCGTGCTTGATGTCGCTTGCGGCACCGGCGATCTGGCGATGGCGTTTGCCCATAATAAGGTCAAGCCAAAGCAGGTCATCGGGATGGACTTCACCGTGGCGATGCTGCGGGTAGCGCAACATAAACGATCTTGCTCTACCCCGTCCTATCACGCCGCCGACGCGATGCGTTTGCCGGTGGCGGATCAGAGTGTGGATGTCGTCAGCATCGCGTTTGGCATCCGCAACGTCGCGGACCCGTCGGCGGCGATGCGTGAATTTTACCGTGTG
>JAJRRS010000056.1 GCA_024279275.1 Planctomycetota bacterium
ACATGAGCCTCTCCTGTATTCAAGGAAAGGCCCGATGGTCGCAGCAAGTTCAAGTTGATGCAGGTCATCTTCTCTTGCAGATCATTCGCTTGGCAACACTTATACGAAATCACGGCTCAAACGTTGGGACAGTAGTGACGGATTCCAATTAATCCTTAAGCGTCTAAACGCACGTTCCGCCATCGTCTAGCCCGTTTGTTTGCGGGCGGTACTGTCGTCGTCGAGGTAGAAATCATTGGGCCACGGTCGTAGCCGGCTGGTGGTGTATTACAACAGGGCGTCGAAGCGGACGCCCGGCTCGACGCTGGACACGAAATCGAGCTGTGGCCGGATGATCGGCACTGCGATGAGAGGGCTGGCTACATATCAGGAGGTGGCCGTGGCGTGAGGCGGGTGAAAAGGTGTGAATAGAGCCGGTGTCAAGCCATGCCGTGGGACATACAGTTTGATGCCGATGAGAGTTCAAGGCAATCTCTTGAAGATATTGAACCTCGCGGGAGGGCCGTGTCGTTTGTATATATACAGGTGCCCAGGACCAGGTTTGCCAGTCACCTAAGAGGACCCTTGAGTGGACGCACCTGACCGTAAATCGTCGTTACCGACCGCTGGGCAACGTGATCGTGACAGGGCCAAACGGTGGTTAGCACTGATTCTGCCCGTACTAATCGCGATCGCCGGTACGGCCATGGTATTCGGTCTTTACGATGTGATCGAACGGACCTGGTTGAGGCAGATGGACCCCCACATACTCTCGGCGATTCACTTGGCACGTGGCTTGGTCGGTTCAGTCGTGGCGGCGGTGATCGTGGGGTGGTTGGTCATGCGTGCCTCGCCGTCGTTGCTGGTTCGGGCACCGTCGGAGGATGAATGGGTGCGGGGCGCAAGGCTGGACGAGGCGGATCGCATCGCTAACTATGCGCGGTGGTTCATCCTGATGCGATGGGTCACGGTGGTTGTGGCGGTGGTGCTGGTGTTCATCACAGTAAAGATAACGGGTTTGTTATCTGAAGCGGCATGGTGGCCGCTGATCGCGACCATAGGTGCGCTGGCGACACTTAACATCTTGTATATGACCCTGCTTCGACGAGATCGGCCCCCGTCCTGGTTGATGCCCATGCAGGTATATCTGGACCTGGTGCTTCTGACGATGCTGCTGCATTTTTCTGGCGGGATAGAGAACCCGATCTCACTGCTGGTGCTGTTCCATGTGATCATCGGTGGGGTGGTGCTTCGGCGTCCTCAGAGCTTCCATGTGGCGACCGCGGCAATAGCACTGTTCGGGCTGATGGCGGCGCTGGAGTGGTCTGGTAGGGTCGATCACTATACGCTCCTGATCTTCCCACACTTCAAGGACGCGGAGGGCTTGCACCACGCGGCGTTTCAACCGATGTATGTGGTCAGCCGAATTGGGCTGCAGGCGGTGGTTCTGCTGCTGACGGCCTACTTCGTGACCACGCTAACCGAGCGGCTTCGCTATGACGAGAGGCAGCTAGAGGGGTTGGCCCGCCTAGCTTTAACCGAACGGCGTTTGTTGGAACGGTCTTTGGAGACGACCGCAACGGCGCTACGGGTGGTGGATCGCGAAATTCGCTGCCTTTGGGTAAATCAGCAATGGATACGGTGGTTTGGTGAGGCTGGCCCCGGCGAGGTGCCCCGTGACTACGGTGGGTTGTCAACTAACGAGTGCCTGGCAGGAAAGGTGCTGCAAGATGGACAGGCTCGGATTATTGAACTGACAGCACCCACAACTCAGCTCAATATGAAGACCGCGGGGGGCACAGCAAAGACGTTTCGACTAACGGCCGCACCGTTGCCCGACCGGGAAGGGAATATTACGCAGGTGGTTGAGATGGCCCAGGACATTACTGATCAAAAGCATGCCCAGGCGCAGATGCTCCGGGCGGGTAAGCTTGCGGCGGTCGGGGAACTAGCCGGCCAGGTCGCACACGAGGTTAATAACCCCATCGCGATCATCAGCGCCAAGACCCGGCTGTTGCTGTCGGACCCGGCACAAACTATTCCGGAAAAGGTCCGCCATGAGTTGGAGAAAGTGGTCGTGCTAAGCGACCGTGTGGCCAAGATAGCCCAGGGCCTGCTGTCCTACTGTAGGCCTTCGGTGGCTCGTCGCACCCGTATGGACCTGCGAGACCCGATCCGACGGGCCTTGGCCCTGGTGATGCAGCCTGCGGCCACGCGCGGTATAGAGATTCGGGACGATCTGCCTTCGCAACCACTACAGGTCAACGCCAACCCCGACGAGATGGAACAAGTGTTCCTGAACCTCCTGCTTAATGCGCTGGATGCTATGTTGCACGGCGGCCGGCTGACGGTGACGGCATCGAACACAGCAGGGACGTTGCCAGATGGGCGTCCATGCCTGTCGGCCAGCGTGACAGACAACGGGGTGGGGATTGAGACGGAGGTTTGCGAACGGGTGTTTGAGCCGTTTTTTACGACCAAAGATCCCGGCAAGGGCACCGGTTTGGGTCTATCTATCTGTCAGGGGCTGATCCGCAGCCACGGCGGCGAGATCGATGTGACCAGCCAGCCCGGTAAAGGCACACGCATGACCATCCGCCTGCCGTTGGTGGGTTCTCATAACGTCAGCGAGGCGAATCATGAGTAAGACGCGGGTACTGGTTGTGGACGATGAAGTGGGCATGCTGGAAGTCTGCGCCGAGATCTTGGCGAGGCTGCCTGATGTGGCTGTGCAGGTCGAAAGCAACGGCCAACGAGCAGCGGAACGTCTGGGCACCGAGCGGTTCGATCTGCTGATTCAGGACATCCGCATGCCCGGGTCAGACGGGATGGATTTGCTCCGCCTGGCCCGCCAGCACGACCCGGACCTGGCGGTGCTGATGATGACGGCGTACCCGACGGTGGAGACGGCGGTTCAGAGCATGAAGCTGGGGGCGGCTGACTACATCACCAAACCGTTTACCCCCGAGGACCTGTTAGCAACGGTGCAACGATTGCTGGAAGGCTATCGGCTTCGGCAGGAAAACCTTTTGCTGTCCCGCCAAGTCGATAAGCCCTATATCTTTGACGAGATCATCGGCGCAAGCTCGGCGATGAGAGCGATTTTCGACGCGATCGAGCGGGTAGCGGCGACCAACACCGACGTGCTGATCCTGGGTGAAACGGGTACGGGCAAAGAGCTGGTGGCCCGGAGCATCCACCGGCGCAGCCCGCGCGAGGGGCAGCGTTTCGTGCCGGTGGATTGCGGGGCGATCCCAGAGGACCTGTTGGAGAGCGAACTATTCGGGCACGAACGGGGCGCGTTTACCGGGGCGACATCACGGAGCCTGGGGCTGCTGGAGTTTGCTGACAAGGGGACGTTCTTCCTGGACGAGGTCGGTGAGATGCCGATCCGGCTGCAGGCGAAGCTGCTGCGTGCGCTTCAGGAACGGCGTATCCGTCGTGTGGGGGGGAACGATGAGATTAATGTGGATGTGCGTGTGATCGCGGCGACATCCCGGAACCTTGAAGCCGAGATCGCTGGGCGGCGGTTCCGCGATGATCTGTACTACCGTTTGAACGTGGCCCGGATCGAGTTGCCACCGCTACGAAGGCGCAACGGGGACATCCCGCTGATGGTCGAACACTTTGTGCAGCGGTACGCCCGAGAGATGGGCAAGGCTTCTGTGGTTGTGGACGACCAGGCGATGGAGGTGCTGGCCCATTACGGTTGGCCGGGGAACGTGCGGGAGCTTCAGAATATCCTGCAGAGGACGCTTCTGATGGCACGGAGCGCGCAGGTCGGCGTGGAGGACTTGCCGGACGAGGTGGTGGTGAAGTCAGACATGCACGCGGGAGAGGGGGCGGTGCAGGGTTTTTTCGCGATGCGCGAGCAGCGGCTGGGGGCGTTCGAGCAGGAGTACCTGACGCATCTGCTGCGTAGTTATCGGGGCGATGTGGCGGAGGCGACGCGTGAGGCGAATCTTCCCCGTGGCACGCTCTACCGGCTTATCAAGAAGCACGAGCTAAACCCGGCCGATTTCCGTTGACGATCCCGGTCACGCTGGGTTATTCGTCGCCCATCCGATCCGATCTATCATACCCATCGCGAAAAAAACTTGTGCGTCTCTTGGTCGTACCGTCCTACGTTCAGGAGAACGTGGGCTTCACAGGCGCACGAGTCTTTAATGGCATTGGTATCACATGCGCATAGGCCATTCAAGGCCGAGGTGCCTGTCACGTTTGCGTGAAAGCAGACACTCACTGTCGCGCCGATGTGACAAGCTTGTAATAACAGGAAACTGCAGTGTCTACGGCTGCAAGAGGGCCAGATGACTACGGCATCACGCGGTCAGGTGGTCGCTGCTGTCGCGCGGATGTAACCGCTGGAGAGCTGTCTGTGAGGCAGACTCTGTCGGCGTAAACAATTTTATATTGCTTTCCAACCATGACTTGTGCTTGCGGTTGACACGGGTAACGAACACAAACAACGGATTGGCATGTCTTTTGTATTAGTTAATGCGATGGCGGGCGTGTGCCCGGCAAACGGATCAGGCAAACCCTCTCACCGAGACCCTCCCCATGCTTTGCATCCTGGTCAACAGCCCCGATGAAGCGGTAGCCCGGGTGCTTCAAGACGGTCTGGACCCTGAGGCATTCCTGGTCACGGATGTCAGGCCGGGGCCGGCGTTTGTGCGGTCGGTCCGCGGAGCGTGTTGGGACATCGTGGTCATTGATCGCGTGAACGAGCGTCTGGACGCGGCGCAGGTGGAGATCGAGGTCGTCAAGGGACTGCGGCCCCAGGCCCGCGTCATTGTGATCAGCGAGGAATCGTCTGAGAAGGACGCGAAGATCATCGAGCAAGGCGTCTACTACTACCTGACCAGCGGCACGGTGCCGGAGTTGATCCGTGTCATCAAGGCGGCGGCAGAGGCGTTGGGCGTTCATCACAAGGAGACCGGGCCATGAGTGCAAACCGTCGCGAGTTCTTACGGAACGGGGTGCTGGCACTTGGCGCGGCGGCGACCGGTGCCGGTGCCGCCAGCTTGGCGCGTGCGCAGGGGGGGGCTTCTACCGGTGGGAAAGTGACGGCCCTGACGGTTGAAGGCAAACTCGTCGAGGTCGATGCGCCCGAAGGGCAGACGCCGGCCCGCGCCCTGGGCCCCGGCGACCCGGAACTGCGTAAAGGCATCCCGGGACGGAAGTTTATCATGGTCATCGACCTGGCCAAGTGCGACGGCTGCGGGGAGTGCATCAATTCCTGCTCGAAGATGCACTTCATCCCCCCCGACCGCCAGTGGATCAAGGTGCTACGGATGCAGGATTCGGAGAACGCGGCGCCGTACTTCTTCCCACAGCCCTGCTACCACTGCGACAACCCGCCGTGTACGAAGGTCTGCCCGGTGGACGCGACCTTCAAGCGGGAAGACGGGATCGTGTTGATCGACAACGAGCGTTGCGTGGGTTGCCGGTTCTGCATGGCGGCGTGTCCCTACCAGGCACGGAGCTTCAACTGGGGCCACCCCAACGACCCCGCAGAAGCACTCGCTCAGCCTTATTCGCCCGAGTACGGCTATCCTCGCAAGACCGGTACGGTCGAGAAGTGCGATTTCTGCCCGGACATGGCCAGGCAGGGGAAGCTGCCCGCGTGCGTCACTGGCTGCCCGATGGGCGCGATCTACTACGGCGACCAGAACGAGGACGCGGTCACGAACTCACTTGGGAAGACGCAGCCGCTATCCCGATTGCTGCGCGACCGTGCCGGCTACAGACAGATGGAAGAATTGGGCACCGAACCGCGCGTGTATTACCTGCCGCCTGTCAATCGCCAATACCCCGCGCCGGATGAGACCGCGAAGGAAGGTTAAAGATGTCAGTCAGCGACAATGAACAGCCTACCGATCCGCGCCAACCGCCGATGTCGCGCGTGACATCGGATGTGGTTGCCACGCTGAAGCCACTTAGCCGAGGTGAATGGTGGGGTGTTGGCGCTCTGTCGGCGGTGGTGCTGTGGGGTGCCGCGATGTATGTGAATCAGTTGCGCCACGGCTTGTCGGTGACGGCGATGAACGACTACTTCTCGTGGGGCGTTTACATCATCGACTACATATTCCTTATCGGCATCGGCATGGCGGGGACGCTGATGTCGGCGATGTTGCGTCTCACGGGCGTGAAGTGGCGTCATCCGATTACACGGTTGGCCGAAGCGGTGACGCTGGTGGCGCTGCTGGTCGCCGGGCCGATTGTGATAGTGGACATGGGCCGGCCCGATCGTTTTTTTCATGTGTTGGTCTACGGGCGGTTGCAGTCGCCGATCCTGTGGGACGTGTTCTCACTGATGACATACCTCGCGGGGAGCGTGTTGTACCTCTACCTGCCGATGGTGCCCGACATGGCGATATTACGCGATTGCGAGATGGCGTTTCCGGCGTGGCGGCGGAAGCTGTACAAGATGATGGCGTTGGGTTGGCGGGACACACCTCGGCAAAAACAACGGCTGCACCGCTGCATCAATATCATGGCGGTGGTCATTATCCCCGTGGCGGTCTCGCTGCACACGATCACCGCCTGGATATTTGGGATGACGTTGCGACCGGGTTGGCACAGTTCGATCATCGGGCCAGCCTTCGTCGTCGGAGCGATCTACTCGGGTATTGCGGCGGTTATCACGGTGATGGCACTGGTCCGTTGGCGGTTCAAGCTGGAGGCCTACCTGACGCCTGACCACTTCAAGAAACTATCGCTGTTGTTGCTGACGATGTGCCTGATTTACCTTTACTTCACCCTCAACGAATACGTGGGGGGGGCGTACGCATCGGGGGGCAGCGAGTCGTTGTATCTCTCGAACATGTTCCAGGGACCCTACACGCTTCAGTTCTGGTCGATGATAATGATCGGCCTGTTGATCCCCGGACTGCTGATCGTCATGCCGTGGACGCGTACGATCAAGGGGATCGTGACCGCATCGGTGCTGGTGAATATCGGCATGTGGCTGATGCGTTACATCATCGTCGTGCCGACGCTGTCGTCTCCGTACATGCCGCTGCCTCTCAAGGTGTCGCTGATATATGTACCGACGCTGACTGAGTGGTCGATCACCGCTGCGGCATTCTCATTGATGGTCTTGCTCTTTGTGCTATTTGCCAAGCTTTTCCCAATTATTTCAATCTGGGAGATCGAGGCGGACGATGCCCATGCCGCCACGCCGGCTACGACCGATTCACGCCAGGCTTTGGGGGGATCGCCATGCGCCTAACCCTATTCACCCTGGCCGTCGCGATCACGTTCGGCACCGCCGTACAGGCCCAGCAGGCCACCGCCCCGTCATCGCGGACGCGGCTCACCGTCGAGCGCACCGTTGAAGAGGGGGTCGATCTGTTGCTGGTTACCGCCGTGGATGGTGGCGGACAACCCTTGGAAGGCGTAGTCATCGGCGCGTACGTCAAGCGGCTATTTGGCGAGCTTGTGATCGGACGTGAGACAACATTCGACGACGGCACGGCCTATATCGCGCTGCCTAAAGACCTCCCGCCATCCAAGTCGGGCCGGCTGTCGATCCTGGTGCGGGTTATCCAGCCGCAGGACCGCGCGGGTACGCAGACGCAGATCGAAGTTGCCGGGGTCCCTCTAGCCGGTGCCGATGAACCACCGTTCCCACACCGCGCCTTGTGGGCAAGCCACTCGCCGTTCTTATTAACGACCACCGTGACGGTGCTACTCGGCGGCGTGTGGTTGACTTACGCGTTTGTCCTCTACCAAGTGCGGTGCATCCGCAAAGGAATCTGACCATGAAACACACAAACGACCTTATACCCGTGACTCGTAGATGGATCCCGGTCATCAGCGTCTTGGTCATCGCCCTATTTACGGCTGCATTGTGGGCCGCGAGCGAAGAGTGGAAAGCGCCGTCATTCCGTGCCCGCAAGAAAAACCCCATAGCCGCCGACGCCCGATCGATCGCCATAGGCAAGACGTTGTACATCCAGGAGTGTCTGTCGTGTCACGGGTCGTCCGGCCGTGGTGACGGACCCGCCGCCAAGGATCTGGATATCCCCCCCGGTGATCTGACAATCCCGGGTATGACCGACCAGAGTGACGGTGCGCTGTTTTGGAAGATATCAACCGGTCGGGCCCCGATGCCGACTTACGAGAAACTCATGACCGTGGAGCAGCGGTGGCGGGTGGTCAACTATATACGGACGCTGGCCTCGCAGGTTCCCGTCACAACACCCCGATACGACTCACCGGCCCCTTACCGTCAGGCTGTCTCCACGGTCATCAACCCCTATCTGACGTTGATCGAGTACATGGCTAGTGAAAAGCCCGATTTGCCAACCAACCAAACGCGGGCGCTAGCGGGTGCGGCGGCGGACCTAGTGGCGGTCGATCTGGCGGACCTCCCCGAGGCGGCGCGTCAGCCTTGGCGGGAACTGACCCAGAGTCTGCGTCAAGAGATACAGAAGCTGGGACAATCACAAGACACCGACGCGGTTCGTCTGCAATTAAAGAGCGTCTCGGACAGCCTGACGCGGTTAGTGCAAGCCTTCGGCCATGCAGGCAACTCACCGCTAGCCCTCTTACATTGCGATATGAGTTTCGATCAAGCCGGCGCCTCGTGGCTCCAGGACGAGGATCGGCCTCATAACCCCTACATCGAATCAGAAAAGGACCGCGATTGCGGTCAAGTGGTGGCCCGACTGGCTCCGGAGGTCGGCGGGGACGACAAGCCGGCTTCCTAGGTTTCGCGGGGAAAGGAGTACCTATGACCGCTCAATGATACGAGATGATCCACAGACCGAGGCGCCCTCTTTGTTGCCGGTGATGGGCCTCAACCAAGTCAAGACCGTTCACCCATTCGATTCGGAGATTTCGTCATGCTAATCAGACCCAAAACAACACTCGTCGTGATCGCCACTCTCTGGATGTTGGGTGGGGGGATCGCTCTAGGCGAGCAGCCCGATAGTGATAATGTCGTCTCGCGGGAGGAGTACGACAACCTCAAAAAGGAGTTCGAGGCGTTCAGAGAGCAGATGTTAAAAACCAACCAGAACCGCGCCCCCGCCAAGATGGATCAGGAGACCCAGGAATACCTGCAATACCTTGAGACGGAGTTGGGCGTTGTTAAAGACCTTGCGTTGGCCTCACAGCAGGGATCGACCAAGTTCCTCGTAACAGGCTACGCCACCGCCGGGTTCACCGACCGCAGGGGTGAGAACTCAACCTTCGACGCGGGCTTCAATCCGATCTTCCTCTGGGAACTCAACGACCGGCTCCTGTTCGAGGGAGAGATAGAGTTGGAACTCCCAGGCGACGCGGAGACCGAGACCAACCTGGAGTACGCCAACGCCTCGTACCTGGTGAACGATTACGTCACCGTCGGCGCCGGTAAATTCCTTACGCCGTTTGGCATCTTCAACGAACGGTTGCACCCGGCGTGGATCAACAAGTTGCCCGACCGACCGCTGCCCTACGGCAGCGAAGGCGGGCTGGCCCCGGTATCCAGCACCGGTGCCTTTGTGCGGGGCGGGATCCCGGTGGGCAAGACCATGAAGGGGAACTACGCGTTCTTCCTGTCCAACGGCCCGGAGTTGAACATCGGGGATGTGGCAGCAAGTGAGGCCGGCAGCCTGAAGTTCCACAACAACGCGGACTCCAACAACAACAAGGCTTTCGGCGGGCGGGTCGGGTTCCTGCCGATCCCCGAGTTGGAGGCCGGGTACTCGTTCATGTACTTCCAGGCCCAGCCGGACGGTTTCACCAATGTCGACGTCGTCCTTCACGCCATCGACGTCAGCTACATACGTGACTCCGATGCGCTGGGTGGCGTGATCGACGCGCGTTTCGAGTGGGTCTGGTCCGATGTCGATGACGCGACCTACGACGCCGACGGGAGCCTGGGCTTCGGCCCCACGCGCTTCAACAACAGCCGGGACGGCGGGTATGCTCAGGTCGCTTACCGCCCATCAAAAAACGGCAACAAAGTCATCAAGAAACTCGAGGGCGTGGTGCGTTACGACTGGCTTAACAACCCCAACGGCGCCCCCGAGAGCTTCGATGAAGAGCGTTATACCTGCGGCCTGAACTATTGGCTCACACCCAGCACCGTGGTCAAGGCCGCCTACCAAATGGACAATAAGGACAACGGCGCGAACGACGCCGATGCCTTCCTCGTACAGGCCGCGATCGGCTTCTGAAAAGGAAACTATCATGTTACGTTCACGTGTTGAATCGAAGAATTTGATCCCCGCGGTTGCGACGGCGACGGTCATGCTGATCGGCCTGACTATCCTGGGCTGCCAGAGACCCGAAACTACAGACCGCAAGGCCGTCGAACCCGAGGGCCACCCACAGGCCCAGGCGGAAGCCGTTCCGATCAAGGGCCGAGCCCAGATGTGGTCGGAGAATTGCATGCGGTGCCATAACATCCGCGATCCTAAATCCCTGAGCGATACGGAATGGCAAGTGGCTCTGCACCAGATGCGCGTGCGGGGAAACCTGCTGGCGGAGGAACACAAGGGCATCCTTGAGTTAATGCAAGCCGGCAACTAGGCGGGGCACCGGAGGATCCCCACGGAGGCCTGCTGATGCGGTGCTCCGTGGGGTTAACTCCGTGGTATTACGGATGGCGTGATTCTAAACCGTGTTTCCAGAGAGCAGACAAGAAAGATGATCGATGTCCCACATGAGGCGATGCGTTCTACGAGCGGTTCTGATAGGCCTGTTAATGGGGCTGGCAGGCTGTGGCTCCGCGCGTAAGCCTCAATTGATCATCCTCCCTACCTATTCATATGTGCAGGAAAGCTTAGCCACGGGGGAGACGGCTTCGGTGTTACACACGTCGATAGCGGGTGAAATGGATTGTTCTCGCGCGGAAAGGTTGGACCGATCGATGGGCAAGACGCCAACGGGGATGTAAGTACCCGCGGCGGCACGTTTTTCTTAATGATGCTTGTACCAGCCGGCGTCAAGGATGTCGGGCCATGATGTTGTCTGGTGACACTTGTAGCACTGATCGACCTTTGCTTGAGGCTTTCCAGCAACCTTCTGGGAGATCATCCCGAAGTGTTTCATGTAGTGGCTTGGGGGTGCCTGATGGCACTGCGCACAGTCCATTGAAGCGGAGGAAGGATGGCGGAACTCAGGGATCGTCCAGGCGGATGTCGAATGGCAGGATGCGCAATCCTGGCCGAACAGGTCGAAATGTCGGTCATCGTTCTTGTGACAGGTGGCGCAGTTCAGAACCACCTCTTGCACGGTGAGGTCCGGGTTGACTAGGGGAGACACGGTTAGGCCTTCGCTCAGCAGGTGTCGGATCTGGCGCAGCTTCAACTGATCTTCGCTGTCGGGCTCCGTGCCGTCGGCGAGTTGTCGCATGCCGATGTCCGTCAGTGCTCCGTGGTCCATGACGGCGGGCCGGTGCGATCGGCCCTCGTGCTCGATGTGGCACTCGCTGCAACTGCTGATGTTCGCATGGAACGAGGTCGGCTGGCGCTTAAGTAGCGAGGTGCTGTTGGCGTGGCAGACGATGCAGTTGCTGGCGGTCACACCGGCGACCGGTGTGTGGCAGGCGTTGCAGTTATTTTCGAGGGATGCGTGCGCCGCGGAGAGCGGTCCCGGGCTGGCGGCGGCCTGCCAGGTATTTACATTAGTCAGCAAAGACTTCACATCGGGCTGATCCCGCCAGTTGGCAACAAAGGCCAAGGCGAGGTAAATCAATAAAACCAGCAATACGGTTGCGATCAGGCGGCGTCCGAACTTCACTTGAACCACCTTAGCCCAAAATAGATGGCCCCCCAGATATGCAGGCTCAGCAGCAAGTACAACACCGCTGAAAGGAAGATGTGGAGCTTGAGCCATTTGGAGAACGCGCGCTTAAATACTTCGTGAGTGCGTACGGCGTATTCGAGGTCGGCTACTGATTCGGCAAGCCTGACCGTGCGGACACCCGCCGGCATCGGGGCGTTGGGGTCGTCCGCAGTGCTCAGAAACATCCGGGTCAGGACGTGCCGGAGGTGGAGTGCCAGGGAGGCCTGTTGCGGGTTTGCGCGAAGCTCTTCGAGGGCTATTTCATACTGGGAGCTGGCCTGTGCCAGCATCGACTTCTTACTCTTGATCTCTTTACTGATCCGGCTCATGAGGTAGCGGCCAATAAAGCCGCTGACCACGACAATCAACACCATCGCGGTCAACGTGATGCCCAGGGCACTATCGAACTTGTGCCCGGTGTGGATCAGCACGAGTATCGGGCCAAGCACACCCGCGTAGATGTGCCACGCCAGCAGGGTCCGCATCGAGACGTACGGCGTGATCCGTCGCTTCAGACGCTTGATCCTTTTGACTATCAGGTACGCCAAAGGCACGAGCATCAATACTGCACCGGCGACCCCGAGTACGCCTCCTAAGAAGCTCCCGGCGAATCGCGGCGACTGGTGGATAGGAAAGCCCAGCCACAACACAAGAAGCAGCAGAACAAGACCGCCGACAATAAGAGGCTCGCGTTCCTTCATATTCCAACGGGCTCACGCATCCACGGTGATCTCACTCTTAGACATCGCCTGACAGGCCAGGATAATGCCCTGGTCCTTCTCGCCTGGGTCCAACCCATCTTCCTCTTGCATCGTCACCTCGCCGGACAGTAGTTTGACCTTGCACTCACCACACGAGCCAACACGGCAAGAGTAATCGATATCGACACCCACCCTTTCCCCGGCCTCCAGCACGGTCTCATCGGGGAGCAGTTCTGTCGAGACATCTGATGCCGAGAAGGTCACGGCCCCGTTTCCCGTCGCCTCGACCTTCGCGGGGGCCGCCTGCGGTGTCTGGGCTGCTTTAGATTTGGGTTTCTGTGCCGAGCCGAAGTTTTCGGTGTGGATACGATCCGTGGGCACGTTCATCTCTTCGAGTATCTGCTTCACGCCGTCCATCATCGGCGGCGCACCGCAGAGATGAATCCACTTGGAGGTGATGTCGGGGACCCACTGGTCGAGCATCTCTTTGGATAGCCGACCCCGTCGGTATTGACCCCGGTCCTGGTCTATCCGGCTCATGGCGGCAAACAGGTGCAGGTTGCTGTAACGCGCTTCCAGCAGCCTGATTTCAGACTCGAAAATAAAGTGTTCCGGGTCCTGGCAGGCGACGATGAAGTAAATATCGCCCGGCCAGGCCATGTCCGTCAACGCCCGGGTGATGCTCATCATGGGTGTAATGCCCACGCCCCCACCGATCAGCACGACGCCATCGGCCTCCTTGCCCGTGAACACGAACTTCCCGCTGGGTGCTTTGACCTCCAGCGAGTCCCCAACCTTTACACGGTCGTGAAGGTAACGCGATCCCGCCCCCTGGTCTTCACGCTTGACCGTGATCTCGCAGTGATACCCCTGGGTCGGGGACGATGAAATCGTGTAGCTTCGACGGATCGGCGTATCACCGACGGGGAGTGTCAAAGTCAGGAACTGGCCCGGCAGGTAGCTGAAGGGGATGCCTCCGCCGTGACAGGCTACAAACCGGAAGGTCTTGACGTCCGGCGTCTCCTGATCGATCCGGGCGACCTTCAGTCGGCATAGCTTCTTTTTAGCAAACGGCAAGAGACCGGCGGATACCTCCGTGGTGTCGAGAGGCTCCTCGCCAACACAAGTTTCTCCCGCGTCACCACAACAATCAGAAGCGGTTGCCGCCGCCCCCGCCGTGACATCCGGTGAGGGGGGATTCGTGGGAGCGGCGGATTTTTTCACGGCAACAGGCTTTACCGCCTGTGGTGGTGACCCCACGGTTACTGAGGCCGCCGCCGTTTGTGCGATACCCGCCAGCAGAGCCGCGGTCCGCCGCATCTTGAAAAAGTACATTGCGATCATCGCCACGGCGAACAAAATCAGGATCAACATGATAAAAAAGTGAAACCATGACAAACCAAGGGGGCCCCGGCCAATTTCACTCCCACCCGGTGCAAGCAGATTCATCTCGCGCTTGAACCAACGCAGCGCCACATCGCGGGGTGCCTTGCCCTCGGCCAGCGCCCGGTGAGCTGCCAGGCCGCTGTCAAATTGAGAAATCCCCTCGCGGACGATCGCGGTGGCTTCCTGCATGGCTTGGTAGTCGTCGGACGGTGCTGATCGCGACAGGTCTTCGAGGCCCTGAGACATCAGTGCCGCCCCCGATTTCATGCGGTCGTGCGCCTGTCGCTGGACTTCCTGGCGCTGTTCCAACGGCATGTCGGGCAGGGCCATCAACGAGGGGTAGAGGCCTCTTGGCTTGGGCGCGCCCATCTTCTCCATCATCCCTCCCATACCGCCGCCACCACCGCCACCACCGCCACCCATCATTCCGCTACCTCCGCCCGCGCCCTTCGCACCCTTCGATCCGCCCTCGCCAGCATCTGGCTGACTCTGACTGGCGGCGGTCTGCTGTGGTTGATCGGGGTGGTGGCTGGCGTGCTCTTCGGGCGACACCTGTGCCTCGACTACAGCGGGCCCGACAGCCGCCGTGATGAATGCGGCGCAGAACACTACCCATCGAGCGGTTTGCAGGAAGCCCCGACGAGTGCGGTTGAGCATCATTCGGCCTCGATCACGCGATTCATCGTTCCGAACTCATTGGCGACGCAGGCATGGCAGCCCTCGTGAGGCCCGTCACACCCCGGCTCACAGCACCATGTACCGTCCACGATGAACTTATACTCATGGCCACCCGGTGGCAAATGTACCTTAACCGTCCACTTGCCCTGCCGGCCCCGCTTCATCGGTGTCGTATCGGTACGCCACCCATTGAACGTGCCCGCAACAAATACATGCTTGGCGTCGGGCGCATGACAGGCAAGGGTGGTCGCCTTGGTCTTCGCTGATGTGTTCATCTGATACCTCCTGTGTAACGGTTAATGTTGATGCTGCGCGGCGTCTCCAGCGGGCGTTTGAGAATCTTGGCCCAGTAGGGTCTGCCGTTGGTCGGCCGTCAGCACACCCGCGGCCTCGCCCACGGCCCGGATAAAATCGAGGCGCTGGTCGCCGCGTAGCTTCTCAAGCTCCCGGATCTTTCCCTCGATCAGTGCCGCGTCGGGCTCATCGGCTGCTGTCAATTCCCATAGTTGCTGCTCCGCATCTTCGATGTTCCGGTCTGCGGTGTTCTGCGCCAGCAAAGACTTCTCTTCGTATCGACTCAGAACGGATTGCTGCTCGGTGGTGAGTTCGATGTGGTCCTCGTGGTCGAGGAAGAAGCCCGTGGCCCCGATGTGATAGATGTGCGACGCGCCGGGAAAGCCCGGCAGGGCCGAGTTCATCGCCGAGGCCTGAGTGCTGGCTGCCCTCTTTTTCATGCCCATCATCTTCATGCCCCTGGCCTTCTGCATCCCCATCTTCATGCCGCCCATGCCCATCCCGTTAGACGGATCGGATTTCATGGCGGACATGCCATCGGCTTCATCCGTGTCCGCCGTGCCCTGGCCGCCCATTTTCGCCATGCCATCCATACCTTTTTTTTGCATGCCCTTGCCCTTGTCCTTGTCCATCCCCATCCCTTCCATACCCATAGGCTTGGCCATGTCCGGGTGGGTTGACGTGGTATGGCTGCGGGTCGAGGTGCCCTCGTGGTTCTGCTGCAGCGAGGCTTCCAGCCGGGCGACCTCTGCTCGCAGTTCCGCTATCCGGTCAATCATGGGCACCTCGTTCTGCGCAGCGTTGGGCTGTGTGGACGGGTGCCCTTCTTGAGCAACAGCGGCTGTGGGTAGGGCGAATGTCAACAACAGACCTAAGAAACAGACGATTTTCGGTGAACGTTGCATCGGGTGATCTCCGTGTTTGTTTGAAGAAATCCAGGCGAACGATCGATATCACGGATATCCAATCCTTCACTACCTAGAATAACGAATTCCGATGATCCCTAGGTTCAGCAAAGCCAGTTTTTTTACACTAAGACCCGTCTTAACGGCAGCCGCCGGCTCTGATCCCAACCAAGGTACGGATATCTGGGCCCTCATGCCCCCTCAAGGCGAAAGGCTCTGCCCCGGTGTTCTTGGCCGGGTATGACTTCTGAAAATTTTACGCGAAGATTGAACCGTAGGCCGCCTCGGTCTCGTTTCTAATTATGAAGAGGCTTCTGACTGGGCAAGACCACCCACCAATAGTCGCCGAGACAGATCGCCAGTACGCCCGGCCGGCTTTTGAGTTGTAGTGCCCAGCAAAGGATGACTGAAGACCCGGAACTTACCGGCTGCATCTGATTTTGAGATAACACCGATCATTATTTTTTTCATGCCACGTCAACTTCAGGGTGTGGCACCGGCCGGGATACGGCCGCACGATGTCATGGAGATCCCATCATGAGACGACGCCTGATCATTGTCAGTCTGCTTGTATTGGCTGTAGCCGTATCGCACTGGATTACGCCGACTGATGACTACGGCTTGCTTGCCTTACACATGCTATGGCGCAAGCTGTTCATCATTCCTATCATTCTCGCCGCGGTTTGGTTCAACATGCGGGGTTCCCTGGCAACCGCTTTGGCGGAGACCCTGTTATATCTGCCTCACGTCGTGCTCCAATGGAACAGCCAGTCCGGCGAGTACATCAACCAGGGGGGAGAAGTCGCGTCCCTGTGGATCGTCGCGGTCCTGGCGGGTTTCTTCGTTCGGCGTGAGAAGATCGTTCTTCAAGACCTCGCCCGATCCAGCGAAGGCGCCCTGCTGGCATTAATTGGCACGATGGATGCCCGTCACCAGAAACGTCAATACCACGCCATGCGTGTATTTGCCTACGCAGAGCGGATAGCCCAAGAATTGGACCTGTCGCCAGACGATCTGAATATTCTGGCTCGAGTGTCAGTCCTCCACGACCTGGGCATGATCGGTGTGCCCGACAAGTTGCTATCCGGCCCGGTGCAGTTCAATGGGCAGAATACTGAGATCCGTAAACACCCCTTGATCGGGTACAACATCATCCACCGTGTGCCGGCACTGCATGAGGTAGCGGAAGTCGTCTATGCCCATCACGAACGTTACGACGGCACGGGCTACCCCAGAGGCTTGTCAGGCGATCATATCCCATTCCTAGCGCGTGTCTTCGCCGTCGCCGATGTCTTGGATACTCTGACAACCGCCAGCCCCCACAACCAGGCGATGTCGTTTAGCAAGGCCCGCCAAGTAATCGAAAGTGAACGGGGCCTGGATTTCGATCCTCTAGTGGTTGACGCCTTTCTTCGTGTGCCGGAATCAGAATGGCTAGACATTCTGCAACGGCTGGAGTCGCGTCAGAGCCAGACGCAAGAGCCGGCGGAGTATGTAAAACCACTTGACGCGGAGTTGATTGGTTGACTGCGCGTCCTCATCTTTTCCTGATCTTTGTTGTCCCCGTAGACCGGACCAGATCGGGAAAACCAGACTCTTCGATCGGCGTATGCCTGGGTAGTCACGACGCAGCGGTAGCTCGGGACGGTAGGACAATCTTAATAATTGTTTTCGGGTTCTGAACCTAAAGGGAGTGCGAGTTCGTTTGTAATAGTAGATGGGTGCTTTATTCGGTGCCGTCACCCGCCTTCAGAAGTACAACTGCCCCGGGAGATACAAAATGAAACGGCTAATGGTCGGACAATCGAAGGCCAACTCGCTCACGCTCTCTGGAATGGACCCCGCCTGTCCACCTCCCCGCGACTACAGATACCGTGGAGGAACCCTCAGGCGAAGACCTATCCGCCGTCCTGCACCCTCACAGGCTCAGGAGGCCGCCGTGGCTCTATCGGAAGCTTCCGAGAGCCGGTGCAAGCTAAGACTCCAACGTAGGAAAACCATACCTACCTGCGAATCGTGTGCGACCGTAAACCGATCCACTAACGGCTACCCCCACCAGATCATGGCGACAGGTGATGCAGCCTCACCACGGGTTTTTTTTAGCTAAGTTCAAGAATGGAGGACATCATGTTGATCGCAGCGGCCCCGGAGGAATCCACCAGCCAGGAATCCACCAGTCAGGCCCCCGCCAGCACAACCTCCCTTGCGGACTCAAAGCTGGTCAAGTATTTCGAGGCGGCGGTGAAGTTCCAGTCGTCGGACCTGATTATGCGTGCGGGTCAGGTGCCCAAGCTCAGGCTCAAGGGCGCGCTGAAGAATCTGGACGTCCCGCCTGTCCCGGCCAAGGAGTTCGAG
>JAJRRS010000057.1 GCA_024279275.1 Planctomycetota bacterium
GCACTCGACCGACCGACCAAGGCTCAGATAGCCCCAGGATCGTCTGATATAGCTCCGCATCTCGCATGGGCACACTCCTTAGGTACCCGTTTTACTCTCAATCAACACCCACGGAAATCCCGGAAGGACCATTTAAGAAGAGGCCAGAGCAAGCGAGATTTGCGTCTGTGAGCATATTTACCAGATTGTCGGATACCCCACCGAAGCACCGGGGCGGTGCATCAGTGGGCTTTGTTGGGAGTCTGTAACAGAAAGTTCACGGATTCAGATGGGGTTGGTAGGTATGTTTTTTTAAATCTGCGTCATCTGCGCAATCTGCGGACAAACTCCGTCTTTCTTCGCGCTCTTTGCGCCTTCGCGGTTTGATTTGGTTTTATAGGATTACTTGAGGTCGAAGAGTTCGTTGGATTGTGGGCCGAACCAGCCGAAGTTGAGGTTGCGGTAGAAGTCCTCGAACTGTGGGTGGGTGAAGGTCATGGTGTTGGCATCGACGTGTGCGTCGGCCCATGCGGCGTGGGTGTTGTTCTTGTGTCGGAAGTGGATGGATGGGGACCAGCGATCGTTGGATGGTTGGCCGGGGAAGTTTTGTATGAAGGGGGTTTCTGCGAATGAGTATTCGATCAAGAGGTTGTGGCGGTTGACGATCTTGAAGAAGGCTGCGTCGGTGAACATGACGGTGGCGGTGGGGTTGGCGAGGTCGTTGGTTCGGGCGGTGTGGCGTGCTGCTTTGTCGCTTGTGCCGAAGAGGTCGTTGCGTCCGCCGATGTAGGCTCGGTTGTAGCCGTAGCCGCCGGTGCCGCGCTCGAAGGCGGGTGCGTCGTGGTCGATTTGGTTCTCGAATGTTGGGCAGTAGCGGACCTGGCCGGCGTGTCCAATATAGGTTGCGAGGGGGCCGCGGGAGGGGTCGAAGGTGTTTTCTTGGGGTGTGCCGTTGCCGGAGGAGTCGCGTTGGCCGTGCCAGCGTTGTGTGTTGCCGCCGGGGGCGAAGATGTCTTGCGATGCGGGGACGTAGTAGCTGTTTGAGTCCTGGGCGTAGGCGGTGTTGGCGAGTGTGAGTTGTCGGAGGTTCGACAGGCAGACGGCGGCGCGTCCGGACTCGCGTGCGCTGCCGAGTGCGGGGAGCAGGATGCCTAACAGTAATGCGACGATTGAGATGACGACGAGTAGTTCGATCAGGGTGAAGCCGACACGTCGCTGATTAAGCGGCGTGGCGGGTAAATCGTTATGTATGACAAGTGAAGTCATTTGTTGAGAGAATTATTGGTGAGGGTGTCGTGGTATTCTGAAATCTGACGCGACAAGTCGCGGCGCTTCATAAGAAATTTCTGCTATAGGTGATCGGGAAATGACTTCGATGAATAACCGCGTCGTCGGAGGCTGAGCAGTGTCATTGTGCAGACGAGCATCAGCGCTGTTGCGGGTTCGGGTACGTTCGAACTGGGCGGCGGCGGTGTGCCGGCGTTCCAGTTGCTTAAGACGAGGTTGAGGTCGTCGATGCCGACGAAGCCGTCGCCGTTGGGATCGCCTTGGGATTGTGCGCCTGCGGGGACGGCGTTGTTCCAGTTACTCAATACGAGGTTGAGGTCGGTGATGCCTACGAAGCCGTCGGCGTCGATGTCGCCGGGGAGTTCTACAACTTGCAGGTAGTCGACGTCGGGTGCGAGGGATGTGCCGAAGGGGAATGCGCTGTCGCTGACGGAGCGCAGGCGGACGTAGGCGATGCTGTTTAAGTTGACCGCGTTGCCAGCGAGATCGATGGCGTCGGAGATGTTGAAGCCGTCGCCGCCGGGTGTGACGTCGAAGTAGCCGGGGAGGTTGGTGTCGTCGTCGAAGGGGGCTGAGTAGTTGAGGCTGAAGTCGGGGTTGCTGGTGATGGTGATGGGGTTGTTAGATGTGCGCGGGTCGGTGATTTGGTTGTAGTTGCCGGGCTTGATTAGGTAGAAGGTTTCGTTTTGCCAGCCGTTGGGTATTGCGCCACCGCCGTCGGATTCGATGGCGACTTCGATGAAGCCAGGTTCGTAGAAGGTGAATGCGGCCGGTGCGTTGCCGACAACTAAGAGGTCGTTGCCTGGGGCGTTGAGGACTTCGATGCTGAAGCCGACGACCAGGCCGGGGGTGCGGTTGTTGGTGCCGGTGGTTGGGTCGTCGGTCCATCCGCCGAGTGAAACGATTTCGGTGAGCGTGCCTTGTGATAAGGCGACTTGTTGTCCGGGGCCGCCCAGCGCTGCTTGTGCGTTGTCGAAGCGTTCGATGGGATCAGACCCGAAGACGACATCGACATTACTGCCCGGCTCGTAGTAACCGGGGACGTCTGCGTAGCGTGCGCCTAAGGTCGGCGCGCATAACGCTGAGGCGCATACGCCAGTGATACCCATCCATCCAAACATTTTCCAAGACTTTGCAAACATCGTGTTCTCCTCGCTCTGTTTCGCGCAGAGCAACCCCTCGACTGACAAAAAAGAATGTCCGTCCTCACGATGTTTGCTGGGGCCAATGCGGGCCGACGAGGGGAGACGGCGACGCGGAACCTGCCCGAGCATCCTGTTCGCGAGGATACGATCGGCACCCAATGAGGCAGGTCTTCCGGCTTAGGGTTTCGTTCCGCCGGCCTTCCCAATGTGCCCGTTGCAGGCTCATCAGTGGCGTGTCGGCGGGACGCAGGCTTAGGCCTTGTGAGGCTAAGCCACCCATTACGGCGGCGCGTCCGCGGGGGAGTTTTGAAGGCGAGGCCCGATAAGAGGCTTGCTTCAAGCACCCCACTTCCCTTTTACACGGCTTCGACGGGTAATCCATCGAGGTCGTGTACCTGTGGGTTCAATGTAAAGACATTACTGGAACACTTCGTGGACCGCAACGGTGGTGTTTTCAAGATGTTGATATCCACAACCCTCCTCGATGGGCCGATAGATAGGGCAGAGTGGCCCACAGGCCCGGTCGGATGGCGGACTTGAACCGTTGGCTGGGTTCGCTAAAATGGTGGACTCGAAAGAGAATGCGGGTGTAGCTCAGTGGTAGAGCGTCACGTTGCCAACGTGAATGTCGTCGGTTCAAATCCGATCACCCGCTTTGATAAAGCCCTCCCAGCCAACAGGTTGCGGAGGGCTTGTTCGTTCATATCTGTACGCCCTTGGGCAATATGCTCTTCTGTACGCTCTTCGATGTGAATATTCGGGGTAGGAAACGAGGCTGGAACTTCGGTTTTCAAAGTACGGCTCAGCAAGCTGCTACACCCCTGATTCTCTCATAATACCAATTCCAATAATAACTCGTGCGCGTTAGGCGCATGTTAGGTTGCGCTCTTGCGTTCAGTTTGAGAGACTGGTTCTTTTACAAGGAGCTGGACGATCGACATCTCTCTACATCAAGACAGCGACGCGGCGGAAC
>JAJRRS010000058.1 GCA_024279275.1 Planctomycetota bacterium
CACATCCAACTGCACTCGACCGACCGACCAAGGCTCAGATAGCCCCAGGATCGTCTGATATAGCTCCGCATCTCGCATGGGCACACTCCTTAGGTACCCGTTTTACTCTCAATCAACACCCACGGAAATCCCGGAAGGACCCTTTTTACAATCGTCTCGCTGATCATCGCAGTTTCTGGTGCTTCCTACACAGCCCTTGCCGGGTACCGAGCTCACATACGTGGGATCGTGACAGATCACATCAAAGAGGCGGCGTCGAGCAAAACCAAAATCCTTGAGTCCCAGCCAGACAACCGCGGGTGCAAGAAGCACTACAAGGGCGTCCTGTTCTGGCAGTGGTGGTGGCACTGGGGATCGGGGCTTCCCATTCTCCTGTTCCTTCTGCTTAGCTATGGCGTTCTCATCCACGTCCTGTGGGTGTACTACCTCACGAACCAGATGATTGTGGCGAATGGCTCCGTGTTGGTCACGGGCAAGACCTTGAGCTGGTACATGCTGACGCTGCTGGTCGTAGCGATCTTGGACGGGGCAGCTATCGTGTTTATGAAAATCGCTGTATCCAGAATCGGTGCGCATGCCACGGAAATCGAGCATACGCTCGACACGATCACAAAGCGCAACATCGGTGGGGGCGACGCCAACGGCCCCAATATACGAACAGGCGCCGTTTTGACCAGCGATAACAAGTAGCCTTCCGTCCGCCATGCAGCAAGCATGTAGGGTAGGTAGATCCCGTGAAACCCAGCCTACCCGCCCCATCTTTCTCCGTGCTTAATCGCCTTAGAGCCTTCCGTGTTTTGCCAGTCGATGCGCGCACGCCTTGGCCCAATTTCCGGAATAACCCTAGGCCTATCATGAAATCAATTAGTAATTAAATTGACTTGACTTGCGCGCCGACTGGTGGTTGAAAAAACCGCTTTCGTGCGCTCAAACCTGTCCATTCGTCCAATAGTGGAGGCGTGATTAATTCTGATCGCGTCTGCCGACAACCTCACGATGGCGGTTTAACCGACTCCCCTGAGTATCCAAAGATTACAAGGACCGGGACTCGAGGGCTGCCCCTCCCCGGATGTGTGCCGGATTCCATCTGCTACACAACCGGGATACTGGAAGCGAACGAATGAAAATTCGCCCAGCTTCCCCCCGGGGGGGGGGGACTTGTGGAGCGCACCGCCCCGGCCAACAGCGGATCAACAGGACACGGGCTTCGACCCGGTCCCGATGTCCCCGTCCCTGCCGCTACGCCCGGAACGTCGTGAGGCCTTTAGATCTATGATTTATGATTTGGGATGGATGATTGATGATTTGAAAAAACGAAGAAGAGGTGTCCACAGATTTCGCAGATTGCGCAGATGAAAAAGACGGTATGCGCTTGCACCTAATCTGAATCTGCGTCATCTGCGCAATCTGCGGATACCTCCCGCCCCCTGTCTTCCTCGGCACCCTCTGTGGTGAATGTGCCTACGAATAAACACCGATCAAGGCATCGCCGCGATCGCGCTCTCGTAGACATCCAGGCATTTCTGGGCGGCACCGTCCCAGGTAAGTTTGCGCAGCTCCAGGTCCGCGTTACTGCGTAGCGTATCGCCCAGCGAGGGATGGCGGAGTACGGCGAGAATCTTATTGGCAAACTCATCGACGTCCCAGAAATCGACCTTTAACGCGTGCTTGAGGACTTCACTGACGCCGGAGGTTTTGGAGATGATGACGGGGACGTCGTGGCTGATCGCTTCCAGCGGTGCGATCCCAAACGGTTCGGAGACGCTGGGCATCACAAATACATCCGCCATCTTAAAGACCCGTGCCACATCATCGCCGCGCACGAACCCGGTAAAGGTCACTTTATGCCCGATGCCTTCACGGGCCGCCAGTTCGATGATATCACGGACCTTGTCACCCGAGCCAGCCATGATGAACTTGACCTTGTCGTACTTCTGAAGGACTTTCTTCGCCGCCGCGATAAAGACCTCCGGCCCCTTCTGCATGGTGATCCGGCCCAGGAAGAGCACGACCTTGTCGCCCTTGTCGATGGTGATTTTCTTAGGTGATTCCGGCTTAATCGGTCGGCCGTCCTCGATGCCGTTGTAGACCACGTCGATCTTGTCGGAGGGGACCTGGTAGTTCTTCTGGATGATGGACTTGGTGAGGTGGCTCACCGCAATAACACGGATCGCGGCGTGCATGCCTCGTCGTTCGACGTCGTAGATGTGTTGCTGGACATTATCGCCGGAGCGGTCGAACTCGGTGGAATGAACGTGGACAACCAACGGCTTCCCGTAAGCCGCAGCCACCGCCATCCCCGCGGGGAAGGTAAGCCAGTCGTGGGCATGGATGACGTCGTAGTCCTGGCCCCGCACCAGGTCGATGCAGAGTGCGGCGTAGCGCCGGGATTCACTGATGATGTCGCCTGCGTAGTCGTCCGTGGCTGCCTCACCCGATTGATGGGCAACGCCCCGACCGCCCAATATACCCGTCGGGCTGTTGAACTGTCCCGCGACCGTGCGATCGACCGAGCCGATCGTTGCGGTGCGCCCACCGACCGAGCCTACGCCATTGCCCACCGGATACGGGTGGCTGAATCGTGCGGGTATCGCCTTGAAAGTGACGCGCTTAAATGCCTCAGCCTCGTCTTCTGCGATCGGCGGGGTGTAGGCGAAGGTGCTTGAAACATCTTCTGGGCCTCGGCTGCCTTGCGCCGCAGCGGGGGATTGTGGGGACAGCAGCCTGACGTGCGAATCCTCGGGGAAGTCGCTATCGACGGCTTTGGGCAACACGAATGTCACATCCGTCTGCCGCTGGCTGAGCGCCTTGGTCAGGCCGTAGCACGCTGTGCCAAGGCCGCCGGAGATAAAGGGCGGGAATTCCCAACCCAACATGAGGACTCGCATCGTTGCACTCCATGGCCGCCCAGTGTGGTAAGGACACCGGCACCAAGTACCTATACGGCCAGTGAATAAGGCCCGTGTGGAGCCTATCCCGGCCAGCCGCGATTGGCTGCACCTGGCCATACCGGGGGCACCGAGGCTCCCCTGGTCGTGGCGATTTAGCCTGTGGGGAGCGGAACTATTGATGAAGATACCGCGCGGTGTGGATTTATCAATCTTGGGGGTGTTCCCGGAGGTGGTTTGTATTTTGTGGATACCCGTATACGCCGAGTCAGACTCTGTCGGGCGCGGGCCTTCAAGGGTTTGCCGGAGCGCTCAGACCAGTTCGTCGGACGGACTCATATCGCCGAGTTGGCGGAAGCACGCCTCGTAGGCCAGCAGAACCTTGACCGCGCGGTCGATCACGCTGGGGGTCGTGGGAGAGTCGGCACCTGGTATTTCTAACAGCGAGCGGAAGACGTAGACCTTGGCATCATCGCGGAAGTGTTCGATCGCCACCGGCCCGCCTTCGTAGTCCAGCTCAACAAGCTCCTCTTCCAGCAACTCCTCCATCTTGTCACCACTGTGAAGCAGGTCGGCCTCGATGGATTCGCTTAGCCAGCGGTCAGCGGTGTGCAGGCCGATCCAGACTTCGCCGGCGTTGCCAGCATCCGGGGCTTTATCCGTAGAGCCATCCGGGGAAATATCCGGGGGAGTATTCGGGGGTTCGATGAGGAGTTTGTAAAGCGCTTCGCTCTCGACATCACGGGCTTGGCAGCGGAGCAGGCCCGGCTGGCACTGCACATCTTCAAAAACCTCCGCCCGTTTAACGCGCTCGGCGACGGCTTCGATCAGGTGCTGGTAAGGGTCGGTTGGCATACATTTAATCCGCTGTGAAAAACAAGATCAGTCCTGCAATCCCGGACACGACCCAATGGGCCTTGACCGGGGAATGCCGACACCCATTTACCCACGTGTCGACTACGGGTAACTGTATCCTTACACACCGCGTTGAACAAGGCGGGGGAACTGATTTTGTCACGGAGCACACGGAGGCACTAAGACACAGAGAAGATTAAGGCACGGATGTATCCGCAGATTACGCAGATGACGCAGATTAGGAAAAAAACTTGACTCCGAATCTTATCTGCGCAATCTGTGTAATCTGCGGATACCTCTATCTTCTCTTACTTAGTGCGTTGACGTACCGCCTCATACAGCACGACCGCAGCCGCGTTGGCGGCGTTGAGTGAATCGACGGTTCGGCCGAGTGTGGGGATCGCAAGACGTACATCAGCCGCATCGAGCCAGGCGCTACTAAGCCCGGTGTCTTCCGGGCCGATGACGATCGCCAGTGGGCCGGTCAGGTCGGCGTCGGTGTAGATGCTCCCGTCAGCCGCCGGCGTGGTCGCGGCGATGCGGATGCTTTGACCACGCAGGTAATCCACCGCCTCTACGTCGGCCAACTGAATCACAGGCAGGGTGAACACCGCACAGGTCGAAGCACGGATCGCGTTGGGGTTAAACGCATCGACCGACTCGCCGCAAGCCAGGACCGCCTTGCAACCCGCCGCTTCTGCTGTCCGTACCATCGCGCCCAGGTTGCCCGGCTTCTGCGTGCCGACCGCGATGAGATAGAGCGATGCCCTTTTACCATTGGCCTCGACCTCCGGCACGGGCAGCTCATCAATCGCCCACGTCGGCTGCTTCACGACCGCGATCAGGCCTTCGGGATCGTCACGGTACGCCAGCATCTTGATCAAGGTTTTCGTCACCGTGAACGTCGGCGTCTGCTCATCCATCCCATACAAAGCGGCGCGTATATCATAATCAGCCATCACATCCGGGCAGGTGAATACTTCCGCCAACTCAAGCCCCGCTGCGATCGCGCGGGAGACCTCCCTTGGCCCCTCCGCAATAAACATCCCGCTACGGCGGCGGTCGCGTGACTTGCGGAGCTTGACGGCCGATTTGATGCGGGGGTTGGCGGCACTGGTGATGGGTTTGGGGGGGAGCATGGGTGTATCGTAACGGTAAGTGTGTTGGTGTACCTCACTACTGTCCCAACGTTTGAGCCGTGATTTCGTATAAGTGTTGCCAAGCGAATGATCTGCAAGAGAAGATGACCTGCATCAACTTGAACTTGCTGCGACCATCGGGCCTTTCCTTGAATACAGGAGAGGCTCATGTAC
>JAJRRS010000059.1 GCA_024279275.1 Planctomycetota bacterium
GTCGTGTGGGTAGGCTTGTCCCAGTGCGTTGACGCCGCCGCCGAGGTCGTGGCTGAGGAAGCTGCCGTTGGAGGGTGCGTGGATTTTTTCCTGCTCGGCCCATTGGTCGAACTGCTTGCCTAAAAGTTTGGGCCAGAGCGTAAGGTAGAGCAGAGCGATGTTGTATTCGACGTCGAGTGTGCCCAAGTAGGCGCACGAGCCGTCCCATACGCCGAACCATTGGGCGGGGGTGTTGTCGTCGGTGATGATGTCACACCAGAAGGTGTTGCTGAGCCAGGCCTGGAAGCTCTGGGCCAGGAGGTGAGACTGCGCGGTATCCATGGGTGCCTGTTCGAGTAGTTTTTCGAACCGGCGTGAGAGGGCGAGGCGTTGGTCGCGGGTGTCGATGGCTTCGTGGATGACGTCGTCGAGGGTGTCCCAGGCGTGGTTGTAACGGAAGACGGTGTCGCGGGTCTGGCCTTGGTGTTTAACTTTGAGGATGTTGTCGGCGGTGTGCGCGCCCCAGATAAGTCGCCACTTGGTTCCGCTGCCGGCGTCGGTGACGGGGAGTTCGCAGATGAGGCCTTGCCCGCCTTCCATGACTTCGCAGCCGGGGTTGAGGCTGACGATGCGTTCGCGGACATTGACGGAGCGCTCGGGTGCATCGCCCACGCCCGGAGGCATGGCGAACTGGTCGTTGCGGGGTGTCAGTGAGTTGGTGTAGGCAAGGTCGATTGATGCGGGTTGGTCTTGGGCATCAGGTGTGGCGGTGATGGTGGTATCGGGGCGACCAAGACGGATGAAGAGCTTGACTTTTTGCGGGGGTGTTGTGACTTCGTGCCAACGGATGCGGTGGACGGGGTTGACGCGCATCTCCAGGTAGAAGGCGGGCATGATGCACAGGCGTTCGTCCTGAGGGTAGAAGACGGCGTGGACGTTGAACTCGAAGCGGAGGTTGTGTTTTTCGCTGTAGCCTCGGAAGGTGATGGAGTTCATCCGCTCGAATTGTTCGGGGTTGGCGAGTGGTTCGCCTTGGATGGTGAAAGGCAGGACGCGATGTGTGCCGTCGGGTTCGATCAGGCCGACCATGAGGTCCAGGGGTTGATCGAGGAATCGACCGAGCGCCGAGTGCATAACCCGGTTCTTGTACGGCTCGAACAGCAGGTTGAACCGGCTGCCCAACCTGCTGATCGTCCACGTCATCGACTGCATAAAGCAACCACCTATCCAGCACAGAAGAGCCAGCCCCTATTGTGCGTCAGGATTGGCTTAAGGTAAAGCGCGGTGGGTGCTGAGACGGACCGATCGAGGGGGAGTAGCCACGAAAAGGCACAAAAGGCGAAGAAAGAGTGTGTAGCAGTCGATGCCCACAAGTCTGAAGATCGAGTCCCTGGATGCGGCGGCTCGGTTTTGTGTTTCTTGTGCCTTTTTGTGGCTAAATCCGCACGCCAATCAGCCCGTCTGATGCTTTAAGAAGCGGGCATGACCAGGCCCAGGCGGCGGACGACTTGGGGGATTATTTTCAGTGCGTGGTCGAGTTGGTGCTGGGTGGTGTTTCTGCCCAGGGAGAAGCGGATGGAGCCGTGGGCGGCGGTTTCGGGGATGCCCATTGCTAACAAGACCGGGGAGGGGTCGAGCGATCCGCTGGAGCAGGCGGCGCCTGCGGAGGCGCAGATGCCTTTTTCGCTTAGGCCCATGAGGATGGCTTCGGCTTCGAGGGTGGGGAAGGCGATGTTGGTGGTGTTCCAGAGGCGTGGGCCGAGTTGGCCTGGGCTGTTGACGATCGCGGTGGGGACGGCCTTGAGGATCGCTGACTCGAAACGGTCGCGCATGGCGGTGAGGCGGGCGAGTTGGTCGTGGTCTTCAAGGAATTCTTTGGCGAGGTCGGCGGCGACGCCCAGGCCGATGATGCTGGCGGAGTTTTCTGTGCCGCCGCGTCGGCCAAGTTCCTGGGGTCCGCCGTGGATCTGGCGATGGAGGCGGAGGTTGCGGCGGAGGTAGAGGGCGCCGACGCCTTTGGGGCCGTGGAACTTGTGGGCAGAGAGGGTGAGCAGGTCGATCGGGATGTTGTCGAGGTTGACGGGGAGTTTTCCGACGGCCTGGCAGGCGTCAACGTGGAGGAACACGCGGGATCGACCGGGGGTTTGCTGAGCGATCTTGTCTCTTGCGGTTTGTACTGCGTCGGCGATGGCGCGGATCGGCTGGATGGTGCCGGTTTCGTTGTTGGCCCATTGGATGCTGACGAGGATGGGGCCAGCCCCCGGATTTGTCCCCCGCTTATCCGCGTGGTTTATATTCGCCCGCCCATTTGCAAGGATTGCGTCGGTGACGGCTTGTGGATCGATCAGTCCGCCGGGGCCGACGGGGAGCCAGACGGTGTTGCCTGATTTTGCAAAGGCCTCGGCGGGTTCGCGGATGGCGGAGTGTTCGATGCGGCTGGTGATGAGTGCCCCCGGAGTGCCGGGGGTGCCGGGGGTGCCGGGATTGTTGTGGGAGCCGGGGGAGTTGGGGGAGGCGGGGGTTGTGTGGTTGAGGATGCCTTGGATGGCGAGGTTGTTGGATTCGGTTCCGCCGGAGGTGAAGATGATCTGGCGGGGGTGGGTATTAAGGAGTGTTGCGACAGAAGCGCGGGCAAGTTCTATTTTTTGGCGGGCGAGTTGTCCGAAGCGGTGGACGCTGGAGGGGTTGGCCCAGAGTTCGGATTGGGCGTGATGGATGGCGCGGACGACTTGGTCGGCGGGCTGGGTGGTGGCGTTGTTGTCGAGGTAGACGAGGTCCATGGGAGGGGATTCTAGGGGGTTTATGGGGTGGGTGTAGGCTCGGGACTCAAAATTATGTCTGACCGATCCGGCGGGAGTAGCCACGAAAAGGCACAAAGCGCACAAAAAACGAAGCGGCGCGAAGAGGGTTTTGTTTAATGGTTTGTGATGCGGGGGTTTGTTTTTCTGAGGCGGCGTGGTTTGCGGCGGACTGCGGACTGTA
>JAJRRS010000060.1 GCA_024279275.1 Planctomycetota bacterium
GCCGCCCTCATAACCGATCAGGGGTATGGTATGCCCGAGCTTGCGCGACCAGCGTTTGGCGAGCGCACCGTGTTCGCGGTAGTTCTTGCGTACGCCTCGGGGGATGTCGGCCAGGGCGCGGTCCAGGATTTCTGATGCGGTGGACCTGGATGTGAGCTTGCGTGTTTCGCTGCTGTTGAGCGTGAAATAGGTGGAGCAGGAGATCGCGTCGAATTCGCCGTTGAGTTCATTGGCGAGTTGCTCTGTGACCCAGGGGTTGTCCTTTTGGCCGACTGCGACACGGATGACGCGGCCGCGCTGGCTTCCAAAGACGTCCATCCAGATATCGAAGTCGCGGTCGGATTCCTGTGCCCAGGCAGCGTTAAACGCGGCGCTGAGTGAGCGTCCGTCGGACCTGGCCTTGACCCAGTTGTGCTGGGGGAATTGCGAGTTCCACACTTCGTTGGACCACTCGACATAGACGTTGAGGTCTTTGCGAAGGCGTTTTTTAACCAGTACCGCGAACTTTTCAACGTAGCGATCGTTGGCCTGGTGAGGCATGCAGAACCAGGGGTCTGCGCCCAACTGGTTGCACAGGTCGATCATGTATTCGATGGCTGCGCCGTCGCCGGTGCCCTGTGTGAAGTAGCCGGGGTTGGCGCGATCGGACCAGGTTACGACGTTGGAGCCGTTGATTCGTTGCCAGTCCATGAACCGGATCACGCCGAAGGGCTTGAGTCGGTTGAGGTACAAGGGGTGGAAGGCTGAGGATGCGTTCTCGAAACCGGGTAGCCAGACCTTGACGTTGCGCACGGGGTTCTTGGGATTGGATTGCTCGATGCGCAGGTAGATGCCGCGGTTGCTGGGTGTGACGTCGGCGGTGATTCGGCCCTTGCGTCTGCTGACAACACGTGCGTCGTAATCCAGTTCCACGACGCCGTCGCCGTCGTAGGTGCAGACGTATCGGCCTGCGGGGTAGGCACCGCGCGCGTCGATGTACATGATGGTGTGTGCGGCCTGACCTGCGCGGAGCAGTGGCCAGCCGTCGGCGTCGAGTTTGAGTTTTTCACCGGAGTCCCAGGGGCTGCCGCCGGTGCGTGTGGGGAGCCAGTCACGAGACTGTTTCATGGCATCAACGAAGACCCATTCGCGTGTGTAGTAGGTTACTTCTGCGAGGTTGATTCCCAGGAAGCTCTTGCTGCGCGGCGTGGGTGTCGGGGTGGGAGTCGGCTTAGGCTTGGGTGTGGGTTTAGGTTTGGGGGTTGGGGCAGGCTTCGGGGTTGGCTTGGGTTTTGGAGCTTCTGACTTTGGCCGGGCGATCTTGAAAGCGATGGTCTTGCTGTGTGTGCGTTCTTCACCGGAGTAGGCGATGACACGGAGGGTGTATCGGCCGACGGGGAACTTGGTGACATCCCACTCGCTGGTGTCGCCGAACATGACGTAGGGTGCGTTCTGTTCGACGTCGTAGATTTGTTTGGGGCCGGAGACCTTGAAGACGACTTTCGAGGGCTTGCCGCCGACGACATCGGCCTCGATCCTGATGGGGCCGGTGAGTACGGCGTCGTTGCTGATCCCCAGTACCCGTCGGATACGAATGTCGCGTTCGACCTTGAAAGGCAGGGTGCGCGTGTGGGCGGCTTTGGAGCCGTCGTAAGCGGTGACGCTGATGGTGTAGTTGCCGACGGGTGCGGCGTTGATGTCCCACTTCTTGCTGTCGCCGAAGAGGACAAAAGGTTTTTTACGATCGGTGTAGGAGTAGTTTTTTGGGCCTTTGATATCGAAGACGACTTTAGAGGGTGTTCCGCCACGGACCTTGGCTTCCACGCGGGTAGGCACGGTGAGTGTGATGTCGTGGTTGATCCCGATGATGCGGGAGACTTTCAGGGCGTTACCGAGGGTGAAACTGACGGAGCGGAAGTCGACGACCCGATGGTCGCGGATGAGGAAAGCTGTGACTTTGTAGTCGCCGGAGTCGGCTTTGGATGTATCCCAGCCGGTGCGTCGGCCTGCGAGGATGTAGGGCGGTCGTCGTGTGGTGGTGGTGAAGGATGTTGGGCCTTGGACGTGATATCGGACGGAGTAGTCCGCGTCGTCGTAGAGGTCGGCGACTTTTGTTTCGATCCTCAGTTCGCCGGTGACGGTCTGGCCCGGACGGATGCCGGTGATGGCGGTGATGCGTGCGGCCTGGGTTGTGCCGGCACCGAACGCCAGCAGGCACAACAGCATCAGTAGGGCTAAGCATCCATTCTTACGCAGCAGGGTAGAAAACATAAAACAACTTTCTCTGGGTTCTGCAACGCTCCGCGTTGCATGACGACCTTGGGCGGGCTAGTGATGAAGAAAAAACCGTCGGGGGGGTGGGATCGTGTTCGATCCACGGGTTTGGGTTCAGGAGGGCACGGTCCGGGGGGTTACGGTCCGGGGGTTACGATCCGGGGTGGCCGTTGCCTGCTAAGGCTGGCCTCGTAGCATGGCCTGTTCGGGGTATCGACGACCCAGGGTCATCCGTCAGCAAAACAAAACCGACGCCCGATTGGGTTCCGATAAATATAGCAACTTGGAACGGCTTTGGTTCTCATTTTCCTCGAATTTCGCGTAATATGAAGGTAAAACACCAGGGGTCGGGGTGATATCCCCTATAGCCTTGCTGCAAGTTGAATGACGCTGGGCGTTTGGTCGTCACAGGTACAAAGGCGCTTTGATCGGGTTGATTTTTCATCGCAATACCCAGGGCGCAATAAGAGAACGGGACACGCTTTATGCTCACACTCGAAGGTAAACGCATCCTGATCTTCGTCGGTGACGACTACGAAGACATGGAACTTCAGTACCCCAAGTACCGCTTGATCGAGGCGGGCGCGGAGGTGATTGTCGCTGGGCTGGACGCTGATGTGATATACAAAGGCAAGTACGGTTATCCACAAGTTTCCCAGATGCGGATCGCTGACCAGAGCGCGGCGGACTTCGATGGGCTGGTGATCCCAGGGGGATGGATGCCCGATAAACTGCGTCGGTATGATGAGGTCAAACGCGTCACGCTTGGGATGCACGAGGCGGGCAAGTGCGTAGCGTCGATCTGTCATGGTCCTTGGATCGATATCTCGGCTGGGATTGTGAAGGGTGCGACATATACCAGCACGCCGGGGCTGACGGATGACTTGAGGAACGCGGGGGCGAAGTGGGTAGACCAGCCTGTCGTGATCGACGGGCATCATGTGACCAGCCGGCGGCCGGACGATCTGCCTGAATTTTGCCGGGGTATCCTGGAGGTGATGAGTCGATGAAAAACTTACTGACCTTTACTCTTTTAGTTTGCATGCTTATGTCTACGCCTCACACAAATGCGCAGCCTGCGGCGGCACAGGGCGACGCGGAAAACCAGCCCGCGCTGGCTGCGACGCAGGAAGACACGGGCGGCGCGGTGGTGCCGATTAAGGTGATGAGTTTTAATATCCTTTGGAGTGGTTCCGCGATTCCGCCGGGCATCTGGTCCAAACGGAAGGATCGGTTGCTTGAAACGATCAAGGCGTATGACCCGGATATTTTGGGTGTGCAGGAATCTCTGCTGAAGCAGTCGAAGTTTTTGCGTAATAACATGGAAGGCTTCATCTTCTTTGGTGCGGGTCGAGACAACGGGGGACTCGGCGGGGAGATGTGCGCGATCTATTATCGTGGCAGTCGATTTCGACGGGTTGGGGGCGGGCACTTCTGGTTTAGTGAGCAACCGGACGTGCCGGGGAGTACGGCATGGAATACGGCGTTCCCGAGGATGGTGACGTGGCTTCGGCTGCGGGACAAGACCGATGGGAAGACGTTCGTGATCGCCAACACGCACTTCGATCACCGAAGCAAGATGGCTCGACTTAATTCCGGAAAACTGCTACGGGAAAAATTGGCGGAGCTTGCGGAAGACGGCCCGGTGGTGGTCATCGGGGATTTTAACTGCGATGAAGACTCCAAGCCTTACGCGGCACTGATGGGGCTGGATGAAGGCGGAACGCCTTGGCTGATCGATGCGTATCGTGCGGTCCATCCGGAGCGCAGCGATCAGGAGGCGACGTACCACGGGTTCCGTGGCGGGACCGAGGGCAGCCGGATCGACTGGGTGCTGCATTCCCCGGGGTTCCAAACACTTACAGCCGGGATCGATACGACGCACGAGGGGCTGAAATACCCCTCAGACCATTTCCCGGTGACTGCGACGCTGTTGCGGGTCGATGCCCCGGCGGTGGAAGCGGAAGAATAGACGGTGCCTCTGAATAACCTTCCGCGGTGCGTGATTCTGAACAACCACGGCTGCTAAAGCAGCCTCAGCCGCGGTTATTCAGAGGCCCCAGGCGGTTTATTAGTGCGGAATTTACCGCTTTTTTATTGACCAAGAGAGAAAAACCCCTACGCTAATCAAGACGTGACTCGGCCTAAGCCTCCCCGGCTTATTCGAGGCCAAGGCGATGCGTTGCCGATAATACATTGTCGGACGGCCTGAGAGAGGGGCTATACACGGCCCCTACCCGTGTCACCAGCAGAGGTTAGCTCATATGCACAAGGCTTTTATCCTGGCGGGTGTCTGCTTCGTGTCGGCGATGTTCGTCGGCTGTGAAAGCGGGTCGGACCCGTATAGTTTCCTGCGCAGGCCGCTGCAGCGGCGGTCGGTTGCGGTGTCGGACAGCTACCGGGTGATGAGTTTTAACCTCCGCACAGCCACGTTCATCGACGCGCAGAATCACTGGAACCTGCGAAAGAAATTGGTGGTGAAATCGATCAATACGTTTTCGCCGGACCTTCTGGGGACACAGGAATGTCAGGCGTCGCAGGCGCGATATCTCAAGGAACAACTCCCGGGCTATCAGTTCGTGGGCGTCGGTCGCAACAACGGGAAAGCAGACGGGGAGATGTGTGGGGTGTTTTTCCGCAACGATCGGTTTATCAAGCTGGATGAAGGGCACTTCTGGCTCAGCAAGACGCCGAACAAACCGGGGAGCAAGAGTTGGGGTTCGGCGTTTAAGCGGATGGTAACGTGGGTGAGGCTAGCGCCGCGCGACGGGTCGAAGCGGGCGTTCTACTTTTTTAATACGCACATGGATAACAGTTCGCAGATGGCGCGTGTGCAGGGGGCGTGGTTATTGCGGCGTAAGATCGATGAGATCGCGGACGGTCGGCCGGTGATTGTGACAGGGGACTTCAATACCGATTCGGGTACGACGCCTTACCAGTTGTTGGTGCGCGGGCCGCAGGACTGGCGGGGGTATCTGATCGACACCTACCGGCAGACCAACCCGGTGCCGGGGCTGAACGAAGGCACACGCCATAAGTTCCACGGCAAAACTACCGGTGATCGGATCGACTGGATCATCACCACCAACAACTTCACGACGGTGAGCGCGGAGATCGACCGCACAAAATACAACGGGCAGTATCCGTCGGACCACTTCCCGGTCACGGCTGTCTTGCGTTTGCAACCGGGGTCGCAGTTTGCGGGGCATCGAAGCACGCGGGCGGGCGGGTCGTGAATTATTGTGTCACGTTAGGGTGGATTCGTCTTGTTTGTTGTGTTGCGTTAATGGTTTTGGTGGGTGGTGACGTGATGGGTGCGCCGCGTGGCCGCAGCGGCTAAACGTTGGTCGCGATGATGATAATTTTACCGCGACATGCTAACGCGCGGATCTGTGATCCGCCGCTAAACGGGAGAGTATAGCAACGGACACCGTATCTTCATACGCGAATATAACCGAACGCCCACGGCGTCTGGGTTAAGCATACGCTACAGCGTTTTGCACGCAGGCGTCACGTTTCTATAAAGACAGACGCGACAAGTCGCGGCGCTTCGTAAGGAATAATCGTACGGGTGATAGGAAGAAACGTTCAATCAAACAACCAACTCCGCGATCGAGCGGATGATGCGGTCGGGGGTGATGTTGGTGTTGGGGGGTAGGCCTGTGCCGCGCCAGTCGAGCCAGATACCCTTTATTCCAAGTGCCTGCGGGGCGGCGATCTCCCATTGGAGGTTGTCGCCGACCATCCAGGTGTCTGCGGGTTTGGCGTTTAATTCGGATAACGCGTGGTCAAAGACTCGTCGGTCGGGTTTGCCGATGCCGAACTCGCCTTCGAGGATGATGCAGTCAAATAAAGGTTCCAGGCCGAAGCGTATGACCTTGTCGCGTTGGGTTTCACCTTTGCCGTTGCTGATGAGTCCGAGGCGGACGTTGGCTTGTTTGAGAGAGTGCAGGGCGTCGATCGCGCCGTCGAAAGGCTTCATCTCTGTGATACGACGTTCGGTGAACCAGTCGGCGATGGATGTGGCGAGTTGGTTGTTCGAGGCGTCGAGGGTTTTGAGCGCGTGTTCGACACAGCCGGCACGGGCTTTGTAAAGATCCATCCGGCCCGCGAGGTTGCGCTGCGGATCGGACCAGAACCATTCACGGCTGATCTTCATCTGGACATCAAATGCTGTGGCGTCCAGGCCTGTGTGCTTGGCGAAGTGTTCGGCGGCGCGGGACCAGAGGCGGTCGGCGCTGAGGGTGGTGTCGAGGATGGTGTCGTCGAGGTCGAAGAGGATGGCGGTGGGGTAGGTCATATGGGGATGTGCGATGTTTAATCTGCGGTGTTCGATCTATGATAGCTATCCATTTAATCCTTGTGTGGTAGCTGCGGCATACGGCCTGTGTTGGGAGACTTGGTGTTTTGAGGAAACGCGCGGATCTTCGATCCGCCGCTAAACGGCAAGCCTGGATCTGGCGGGTAGGGTTGGTTGGGGCAACCCCGCCCTTCCGGGCGGGGCTAATAAGGGGCGATGTTGAGACGTTGTGTATGGGGGGGGTATGTGTAGGGGCGATTTGGTGTGAGGGGGTTACAGTTTTTCTATGGCGAGTCTTCGTGCGTGGCACAGTGCGATGGCGATGGCGTCGGCGACGTCGGGGGGGCTGGGGATTTCGTCGAGGTTGCATTGGGTTTGGACGGCACGTTGGACCTGTTCTTTGGAGGCGTGGCCGTAGCCTGTGAGGGCTTTTTTGACCTCGGTGCTGGGCCAGTCCTGGACGGGGAGGCTGTGCTGCTGGGCACAGAGGAGGATGACGCCGCGGGCGTGGCCCATGAGGATGGCGGTGCGTGGGTGGTTGTAGTGGGCGTAGAGTTTTTCGACGGCGAAGCAGTCGGGCTTGAGAGTGGTGACGATGGTGGTGAGTTCTTCGTGGAGTTGGCCGAGGCGCTGCTCCATGGGGGCTTGGGCGTCGATGCGGATGATGCCACCTTCGACTAAGGTGGGTTCGATCGCGCCGTCGTTGAGGTCCACCACGCCGTAGCCGGTGATGCGTAGGCCGGGGTCTATGCCGATGACACGGGTCATGGGGGTAGGATAGGTGATTTTATGAAAGCTGGCGGAGACCCCACCGAAGCACCGAGGACGGTGCATCAGTGGGCTTTGTGGGGGATTTGTCGGATGGTCGCGGATGTTCCCGGGATAACCCACTGAAGGCCCGCGGAGACCCCACCGAAACACTGGGGCGGTGCATCAGTGGGCTTTGCGGGGCGTTTTTTAGACGTGGTCCTGTGCGATGATCGCTTGTGGGGGAAGCGGATGTTGCGTATGTTGCTGCGGCTGGGAGGAGAGTGACGGGTTAAGTATTTCCAAGCCAAGGAGGGCTTGTTTGGCCAAGCGACGCGGTAAAAAAAGTAAGAAGAGCGAGTCGGGGCTGTTCGACGCGGCTGGTAGCGGCGGCGGGGGTGGCTCCGGGGGTGTCGCTACGCTCGATGGGGATGAATCTGGTGGCGGGGGTGATCGGGTTGCGTTGCATGAGGCGGCGCAGACGCGGTATCTTAATTATGCGTTGTCGGTGATTACAAGCCGGGCGTTGCCTGATGTGCGTGATGGGTTGAAGCCGGTGCAGCGGCGGATCCTTTATACGATGTGGCAGAACCGGATCACGGCGGAGCACAAGCATCGCAAGTGTGCGAAGGTGGTCGGCGATGTGATGGGTTCGTATCACCCGCACGGTGATTCGTCTATTTATGATGCGTTGGTTCGGATGGCGCAGCCGTTTAGTCTGCGTGTGCCGTTGGTGGATGGTTCGGGTAACTTTGGTTCGCTGGATGGGGATACGGCTGCGGCGATGCGTTACACGGAGTGCCGATTGACTCCAGTTGCGGGTGAGGTGTTGGCGGATATCGCACACCAGACGGTTCACTATCGTCCGAACTACGACGGGACGCGGACGGAGCCGGTGATCTTGCCGTCGAAGTTGCCGACGCTGTTATTGAACGGTGCGACGGGGATTGCGGTGGGGATGGCGACGAATATCCCGCCGCACAATCTATACGAACTCTGCGGGGCGCTATTAAAGGTATTGGATGATCCTGAGATCAAGGATTATCAGTTGGTCGCCAACGATGCGATCAAGGGGCCGGACTTCCCGACGGGCGGGCGGATATTGAATACGCGGGATGAGTTGCGTGAGATTTATAAGACGGGGGGCGGGTCTATTCGGTTGCGTGGGACGTGGAGCAAGGGGCCGGGCACGCGGGGTGCGAAGACGCTGTACATCACGAGTGTGCCTTACACGGTGAATAAGTCGGTGTTGGTTGAGCAGATTGCGCAGATCGTGATGGGGCGCAGGATGCCTTTGCTGGTTGATATTAAGGATGTGTCGACGGATGATGTTCGGATTGAGTTGGAGCTTAAGAAGGATGCGGACGAGCAGAAGGTGATGGCTTATCTGTTTAAGCACACGGCGTTGCAGACGAACTTCAATGTGAATCTGACTTGCCTGGTGCCGACGGAGAATCCGGAGTTGGGTCGGCCCGAGAAGCTGGGGCTTAAAGAGATTTTGTGGTACTTCCTGCGGTTCCGGCTGGAGGTGGTGACCAAGCGGCTTGAGAATGAGCTGGCGTCGCTGAGCAAGCGTGCGCATATTCTTGAGGGGTTTTCGCTGGTCTTTGATGTGCTGGACGAGATCATCAAGATCATCCGCAAGTCTGGCGGGAAGGCGGACGCTGCCAAGAAGATCATGGCGAGGTTCGATCAACTCGATGCGGAGCAGACGGAGGCGATCCTTGAGTTGAAGCTGTACCGGCTGGCGAAGCTGGAGATCAATCTTGTGCTGGCGGAGTTGAAGGAGAAGAGGAGCCGGATGCGGGCGATCAAGAAGCTGCTGGCGGAGAAGGATGCTGCGGGTCGTTGGGCGATCGTGCGTGAAGAGGTCGAGCGGATCCGTAAGGAATATGGGAAGAACGATAAGCGGCGGACGGTGATTGAGGCGCCGGAGGATGAGCCGGAATTTTCTGCGGAGGACTTTATTATTGCGGAGGATGCGCATGTGCTGGTGACGGCTGACGGGTGGATCAAGCGGCAGAAGGAGATCAAGGATCCGGGGAACACGAGGCTGCGCGAGGGGGATCGGGTGCTTGCTTGCGAGGCGGGGTCGACGCGGGCGACGGTGGTGTTTTTCTCGAGCTTTGGTGTGGCGTATACCAGCCGGATCGTGGATATTCCTGCGACGACGGGGTATGGCGAGCCTATTCAGAAGTTGTTTAAGCTCAAGGATGGGGAGCGGATCGTCGCGGCTCGTTCTTTGGACCCGCGTGCGATTGGTGATATTGCTGAGGATCCCAAGAAGCCGGAGCTTTGCCCGGCGACGCATGCGGTGGCGGCGACGAGTGATGGGTATGCGTTGCGGTTTGGGTTGGAGAGCTTTGTCGAGCCAAGCACGCGCAGCGGGAGGAAGTATGCCAGGCCTGCGAAGGGATCGCGGGTCATCGGCGTTGAGGTTATCCATGTGGGCGAGACACTTCTGGCGATCAGCGAGCAGTGCCGGGCGATGGTTTGTGCGGTGGACGAGGTGAATTATCTTTCGGGGCCGGGCAAAGGTGTGTTGCTGGTGAAGCTGAAGAAAGAGGATCGTCTGCTTGGGTTCAAGGCCTCGACCGGGGATCGTGATCTACTTAATGTGGAAACGAATCGTGGGGCGAAGAAGACGGTGAGCACGGCGAAATACAAGACGACGGGCCGGGGCGGGCGTGGGACGGAGATTCAGAAGAACGGGCGGATCGCCAAGATAATCCCCGAGGCGCCCACGATGCCGATTCTATTGGATGACGACGAATGATTATAGATACGCTTGACAATGCGGCGGTGTATGAGAGCCTTGGGCCGGGGTTTGCGGAGGCGTTTGCTTATCTGCGCAACGGGCGGGCTGGGACGGATGCGATCGGGCGTCATGCGTTGGATGGCGATGATCTATTTGTGAATGTTGAAGAGTACACCACCAAGCCACGGGATCAGGGGCGTTGGGAGGCGCATCGCAGGTATGCGGATGTGCAGTATGTTGTGAGTGGGTGCGAGCGGATGGGGTATGCGGTGATCGATGGGATGGCAGTTGAGCAGGCGTATGATGCTGAAACTGATGTGGGATTTTTTACGGGGGAGGGTGTGATGCTGCGGGTTGCGGCGGGGGTATTTACGGTGTTTATGCCACAGGATGTTCATATGCCACAGATAGCCTGTGACAACCCTGCCCCTGTGCGGAAGGTTGTTGTGAAAGTTTTGGTGAATGGATGACTGCTACTTATACGGCTAAAGACATCACGGTGCTTGAGGGATTGGACCCGGTGCGGAAAAGGCCTGGGATGTATATCGGGGGCGTGGGGAGTGCGGGGCTGCACCATCTGGTGTGGGAGGTGTTGGATAACTCGATTGACGAGGCGATGAACGGGCACGCCAGCGAGATCGGTGTTGTGTTGCATAAGGATGGGAAGACGGTCACGATCAGCGACAACGGGCGGGGGATCCCGGTGGATATTCATCCCAAGCACAAGAAGCCGGCGTTGGAGATTATTCTGTGTACGCTGCACGCGGGGGGGAAGTTTGATGAGGGGAGCTACAAGACTTCGGGGGGGCTGCACGGGGTGGGTGCGTCGGTGGTCAATGCGCTATCCAAGGAGCTGACGGCGACGGTTAAGCGGGATGGGAAAGAGTGGCGGATGGTATTTAAGCGCGGGGTCGCGCAGGGGAAGATCAAGAAGCTGGGTTCGGCACGGGGGAGCGGGACGACGATCACGTTTCACCCGGACCCGACTATTTTTCCCAAGACCGAGTTTAATGCGGAGACGATCCGGCAGCGGCTGGAGGTGGCGAGCTACCTGCACAAGGGTGTGAAGATCGCGTTTGATGACCAGGCAAATGGGAAGAAGGAGACGTTCCAGCATAAAGAGGGGATTGCGCAGTACCTTGAGAAGATTGTCGTTGAGCGCAACGCCCGGCCGATCAATGACGCGGTTTTTTCACTTGATAAAGACAACGGCACGCGGATCGAGGTGGTGCTGCGATGGACGGAGTCGACGGATGAGCATATCCGCAGCTATGTGAATGGGATCCCGACGGGATCGGGGGGGACGCATGAGAACGGGCTTCGTGCGGGGCTGACCAAGGCGGTGCGGAATTATATTGATACGCATAGTTTGACGCCGCGCGGGATCAAGCTGACGCACGATGACATCCGCGAGGGGTTGGTTGCTGTGTTGAGTGTGTTTATTCAGGACCCGCAGTTTCAGGGGCAGACCAAGGACCGGCTGAACAATATCGAGTTGACCGCGGTGGTCGATGGGACGGTGCGGCAGTCGCTTGAGCATTGGCTGAACCACAATGTGAGTGTGGCTGAGTCGATCGTGGCGCGGATCATCATGGCGGCACGGGCGCGGGAGGCTTCGCGGGCGGCGATATCGAGTGTGTCACGGAAGAGTGCGACGGCGAATCGGATGACGCTGCCGGGGAAATTAAGCGATTGCACGAATAATAATCGGCACAACTCGGAATTGTTTATTGTCGAGGGTGACTCGGCTGGGGGCAGTGCGAAGCAGGGGCGCGACCGGACGCATCAGGCGATTTTGCCGTTGCGTGGGAAGGTGCTGAATACCGAGACGGCATCATTGGCAAAGGTGCTGGATAACAAGGAGCTTGCGGACCTGGTCACGGCGATGGGGTGCGGGGCGGGTAAGGAATTCAACCCGGGGAGGCTGCGGTATCAGCGTATTATTCTGCTGGCGGATGCGGACTCGGATGGGCATCACATTACGACGTTGTTGTTGACGTTTTTCTATCGGCATCTGCCTGAGTTGATCCGGGAGGGGAAGATTTATCTGGCGGTTCCGCCGTTGTATCGGATTGATATCGGGAAGGAGTCGTACTGGGCGGCGGACGATGCGGATCGTGATGCGATTCTTAAGAAGTATGCGAAGGGGACCCCCGGGGGTGCAAAGACAGACATCACGCGGTTCAAGGGGTTGGGGGAGATGATGCCCAAGGTGCTGTGGGAGACGACGCTGAATCCCAAGACACGTCGGCTGCTGCGTGTGGAGATCACGGACCAACTGACGACCGATCGGGTGATGAGCGACCTGATGGGGAAAGATCCAAGCGCGCGGTTTCGGTTTATTATGGATCGTGCAGATGAGGCGTTGGAGCTGGATGTTTAGGGGGCAGGCGTGATTTCGCTTCGCGGACCTGCGGTTGCTGATTGACGATGTGAAGAGGGGGAATCGCTAAACCGCAAGCGTTTATTGGGCGAGCAGGGAAGGGTTGGGGGATTGGGGACGCGACAAGTCGCGGCGCTTCGTGGGGGAAATAATCAATTGGTGTGAGGGTGTGATGTCTTGCCGAAGTGTTTGCGTTTGTATGCGCGTAGTGCTTTGGTGACTTTGGGTGCGAGGATGAGGGTGCTTGTCATGGTGGGGATGGCCATGAGCGCGTAGGCGGAGTCGATCAGGGTGAGCATATCATCGTGGGGGGCGGTCGCGCCGAGGACGAGGGTAAAGGCAAACCATGTCAGGAACACCCATCGGCCTGCTGACCCCAGACGGTCGCGGACGAGGTAGTTGAAGCACTTTGAGTTGTAGTTGGCCATGCCGACCATGGTGGAGAAGCCGAAGAGAGCGACGGCGATGGCCATGCCGTGGGTCCCCCATTGGCCGAAGTTTTGTGTAAATGCGTAGTGGGTGAGGACAACGCCTTTGCGTCCGACGTAGTCGGCGGGTTCGAGGCTGACGAGGATGACCAAGGCGGTCATGGTGCAGACGATGATGGTGTCGATCATGGGTCCGAGCATGGCGACGAGGCCTTCACTGACAGGCTCGGTGGTTTTTGCGTTGGCGTGGGCCATGGGCGCGGTGCCGATACCTGCCTCGTTGGAGAAGGCGGCGCGTTTGATGCCGGTGATCAGGACCATGATGATGGTGCCCTGAACGCCACCGATGACGGCATCGGGAGAGAAGGCTTTGACGAAGATGCTTGTAAAGGCGGCGGGGATGGCGTCGATGCGCAGGGCGATGATGACAAGTGCTGCGCCGACATAGAACAGACACATCACGGGAACCATGGCGGAGGTCCAGCTCGCGAGGCGTTTGACGCCGCCAAGGAGGATGTAGGTGACGAGTGCGGCAAGGACGATGCCGATGATAAATTTATCACCAAAGATGGAGGCGGTAGCGCCCTCAACATCTTGTGCGTAAGCCTCGTGAAAGAAGCTGACGGTTTGGTTGGCGGTGTAGATGGCGGTGGTACCGACCAGGCCACAGATGGCGAAGAAGATGGCGAGGGGCTTGAAGAATCGGGGCAGTGCATGATCGATGACGTACATGGGTCCGCCCTGTACCTGGCCGGTGTGGTCTTTGCCGCGGAACATCACGGCGAGTGTGCACTCGAAGAACTTGGTGTTCATGCCGATCAATGCGGCGATCCACATCCAGAAGATCGCGCCGGGTCCGCCTGTTGCGATGGCGATGGCGACGCCTGCGATGTTGCCCAGGCCGACGGTGGCGGCGAGCGCGTTGCAGAGTGCTTTGAAGTGTGTGAGTTGTCCGGGGTCTGTTGAGTCGCCTGGGTGGTGGTACTTGCCGAGTGTGAGTCGGAGCGCGTGAGCGAAGCCGGTGAAGGGGATGAGGCGTGAGTAGAACATGAGGACCATGCCGCCGCCGACCAGGAGGACGATCAGGGGCAGGCCCCAAGCGATGTTGTTGAACGAGGTGTTGAATTCAGAGAGTTGTTTAAGCACAAGCGCGCCCTTGTCGCCGGGAGATGGATGGGGTGGACGGTTCCGGCGTGGGTAAGACGGTAGCGGGGACGGGGGTTGGGATCAACAGGTGGGCGGGGATCTGTGATCTGTGATTTATGATTTATGATGTTCGGAGAGAGGGAGTCCGCAGATTGCGTAGATGACGCAGACGAAGAAGGCATGAAGAATATCACGGAGGGCGCGGAGACACGGAGGCGCGGAGAAGGCGGGGAACATTAACAGGGATGAAGGCGGGTGAACACAGATAGGATCGGACGCGCGACAAGTCGCGGTGCTGCGTGGGGAGGTTGGCGTTGATATGGGCGGGGAGGTTAGTTGGGGTGTGCGTGCGGGTGCGTGGAGACTCGGCCCTTCGCTGCGCTCAGAGGCGGCGTTGGGGGTGGGGGTTGATGCGGTCGCGTGTTATCTATGGGGGGGAGGTGTTATCCGCCTGAGACGACTTTGCCGATGGAGAAGATGGGGAGGAGCATGGCGATGGCGACGAAGCCGATGATGGCACCCATAGCGGCGGTCATGGCGGGTTCGATCATGCTGGTGGTTGTTTTGATCTGGTTGTCGAACTCAGTTTCGGTGTATTCGGCGATGCGTTCCATGACGTCGCCGATGCGGCCGGAGCGTTCGCCGGAGTAGACCATCTGTGCGACGGATCGTGGGATCAGTGGTGAGTCGAAGAGTGAGTCGGAGAGTTGTGCGCCTTGGCGTAAGCGGTTGTCGGTATCGTCCCAGAGGTCTTCGTAGAGAGCGTTGTTGGTAACTTCGCGGACGATCTGGATCATGTCCAGGACGGGTACGCCAGCGGTGACCATGGTGCCCATGGTTCGGCAACTGCGTGTGAGGTAGAGCTTATTAAAGAGCGGGCCGATGATGGGTGTGTAGATCTTGAGGTAGTCGAGCATCCGCTGGCCTCCGGGCGTGCCGAGCACGAAGTAGATTCCGGCGACGGTCATGATGATGGAGCCGAGCCAGAGGTGCCAGTAGGTCATGAGGTTTCCGCTCATGCCAAGGAGCATTTGTGTGGGCAAGGGCAGTGCGGTGTCGCGGGCCTGGTAGATCCCGGCGAATTTCGGGAGGACGAAGATCAATAAAAATGTGGTGACGAGGACAACCATGCCGAGCATGAATGCGGGGTAGGTGAGTGCGCCCTTGATTTTTTTGGCGGTTTGCATTTCCTTACTGAGATAGCCGGAGACGCGGTCGAGCATGGTTCCCATGGTGCCGGAGATTTCGCTTGCGCGGATGAGGCTGGTCATGACGACAGGGAATATTTTGGGATGTGACCGTAGTGCGGAGGAGAGGTCGTTGCCGGCCTGTACCTGGTCGGAGACATCTTTGAGAGTGGCGCGGAAGGCTTCGTTGTCGGTCTGTTGCGCGGCGCATTCGAGTGCTTCGGAGATGGGTACGCCGGTATCGACCATGACGGCGAGCTGGTGTGAGAAGGTGATGACTTCGGAGCGTTTTATTTTGCCGTTGCTGCCGGGCGTAGCCTGCCTGGACTTGGCGGCGAGGTCTTTGGCTTTCTCGATGTTGACGACAAATTTGCCATCGCTGCGCAGCATTCGGCCGACGTCTTCGATGGTGGCGGCGTTAAGCACGCCGGTGATCAGGTCACCGCGTCCGTCTCTGGCTTTGTACTTAAAGCTGGGCATCGTAGTGTTGCGTATCCTGTTTTGCGTAGGCCCGTAGTGGCCGGCATGGTGTTAGTGTGTGGTGGCGGCGACAAGTTCTTCGATGGTGGTGATGCCGGCGTCAACTTTTTGGAGTCCGTCCTGGAGGAGAGTGATGTAGCCGGAGGCCTGTGCGATTCTGCGGAGTTCCTGTAGGCTTTCGCCGCTGGTGATGGCGTCGAGTGCGTCGTCGTTGGGTGCGAAGAGTTCGTAGATGCCTGCGCGACCTGCGTAGCCTGTGCCTCGGCAAGCCTTGCAGCCTTCGCCGTGATAGAAGGTTTCGATGGCCTGAGCCTGGGGGCCCATGCGTTCGATGGTTCGCCGGAGGGTGTCGTGTAGATCGACGGGTTCCTTGCAGTTTTTGCAGATGCGTCGCACGAGTCTTTGGGCGAGTACGCCTCGGATGCTGGCGGCGACGAGATAAGGTTCAACGCCGATATTGAAGAGTCGTGTGATGGCGCTGGGGGAATCGTTGGTGTGGAGTGTGGAGAGGACCATGTGGCCGGTGAGCGCGGCCTGTGTGGCGATGCGTGCTGTTTCCTGGTCGCGGATTTCGCCGAGCATGACGATGTCGGGGTCCTGGCGCAGCAGTGATCGCAGGGCGGCGGCGAAGGTGAAGCCAGCCTTTTCGTTGGTCTGGAACTGGTTGATGCCGGGGATGTTCATTTCGACGGGGTCTTCGACGGTGCTGATGTTGACGGATTCTTTATTGATTTGTCGGAGGGCGGCGTAGAGGGTGGTGGACTTGCCGCTGCCGGTGGGTCCGGTGACCAGGACGATGCCGTTGGGCTGGGAGATCAGTGAGGTGAACTGGTCGTACATTTCTTTGGAGAATCCGATCTGGTCGATCCCGGTCATGGCGTTATTTTTGTCGATGATTCGTATGACGACTTTTTCGCCGAACTTGCCGGGCATGGTGGAGACGCGGAGATCGACGGGGCGTTTACCGATGCGTATGCTGATGCCGCCGTCCTGTGGGATGCGTCGTTCGGAGATATCGAGCTTGGCCATGATCTTGATGCGGCTGACGACGGCGGGGAGCATTTTAGCGGGGGGTGTCATTTTTTGATAGAGCTGGCCGTCGACGCGGAAGCGGACGCGGAGAGCGGAGTCGTCCGGCTCGATATGGATGTCGCTTGCGCCTTCCTGTACGGCGGCGAAGAGCAGGAAGTTAACCAGCTTGATGACGGGGGATTCGTTGGCGGAGTCTTCGCTGCCGTCGGTGAGGTCGGTGATCTGCTGTTCGACAAGGGTGAAGTCTTCCTCTTCGATGTCATCGATCAGATCGTCGATGGCCAAGTCGTGATCGCCGGTGGCGTGGGCGAGGAGTGTGGCCTTGATATCTTTGGCGGTGGCGGCGACGAGTTGGACGGTGTGGCCGGTGAGTCGTGTGACTTCCTCGACGATGAAGACGTTGGCGGGTTCTGCGACGGCGAGGGTGAGCTTGCCATTAACCAGGAACAGGGGGAGTACACACTGCTGGTCCTGAAAATCACTGGGGATTGTTTCGAGTACGGCGGGGTCGGAGACCTTGGCGTCGAGGTGGACAAAGGGGATGCCGTAGGCCTCGGCGAGTGCTTCCATGACCTGGGCTTCGGTGACGTATTCCAGTTCGATGAGCACTTCGCCGAGAAGTTTCTGGTGGCCGCGATCTTTCTGGAAGGCGAGGGCCTTATCGATTTGTTCGGAGGTGACGAGGCCTTTGGCGACCAGCAGATCGCCGACACGGACGCGCTTGGGGGCGGCGTTGTGATCATTCGTCGGGTTGGACTGTGTCTGCGTCATGGGTCAGGCTTGGAGGCTTTGGATGGCCAGGGGTATGTTCGGGAATGACTGGAGCGTGTCGTTTAGGCGGGTGATTCTCAGGATGGTGTTGACGACGTCGTTGCAGGCGGCGAGCCTGATTTGTCCGAGCCTTTCGAGGCACTGGTCTTGTAGCCAGAGCAGGGATTCGAGTCCCTGTGAATCGATGAACTGGACCTGTGACATATCCAGGACGAAGTCGTGTGTCTTGTCGTGCACCTGTTCGAGCATGGCCTTGCGGAACTGATCGACCTCGTCGGCGGTCAACTCGCCGCGGAGGGTGAATATAACCTGTTGATCGTGATGTTGGCAGGTGATCTTCATGGGTGAGTCAATGTCTGTCAGATAGCGGTGCTACCTATTTGTGTTCAGGCGGATCGCATCAGGTCGTGGTGTTCTTCGATCATGTTCAGGTAGGGCGTGAAGTCGAGTTTGACGAAGACGTCTGCGAGCTGCGGGTCGAACTGCTTGCCGCTGCAGCGTCGGATTTCGTCGAGGACTTTGTTCATGGGCATGGCGTTACGGTAGGTGCGGTCGCTGCTCATGGCGTCGAAGGCGTCGGCGAGTCCGATGATGCGTCCGAACAGGGGGATGTCGAGGCCCGCGAGTCCGTGTGGGTAGCCCCGTCCGTCCCAGGATTCGTGGTGGTGGAGTACGCCGGGGATGAGGTCTTGCATCTGGCGGATGTCTTCGAGTATGCGTGCGCCTGTTTCGGGGTGTTTTTTGACCAGGTCGTATTCTTCTTTGGTGAGTTTGCCGGGCTTGGTGAGTACGGCTTCGGGTACGCCGATCTTGCCGACGTCGTGGACGAGGGCGCTGAGGTAGACACGGTCGACGGTTTGTGTGTCCAGGCCTGCGGCTTCTGAGAGTTGTTTGGAGATCAGTGCGACGCGTTCGGAATGGCCTTGGGTGTAGGAGTCTTTGGCGTCGATGGTGATGCTCAGTGCGTGGAGCGTGCCCAGGAACATGGAGTGCATGTCCTCGTAGAGCAGTACGTTCTTGAGGTAGATGCTGAGGCTGCCGCCGAGCGAGGCGCAGAGCTTGGAGTCAACGGTGCTGAACCCAGAGCCGGCGTTGATTTTGTCTGCGCCGTAGAGCAGGCCGAGTTGTTTGCCATCGACGTGCAGGGGTGTGATCAGGAGGCTGTGTGCGAATTGTTCGAGGCCTGGGACACCCAGAACGCGGGCGTCGTCGAGGACGATGGGTTCGAGCCTGTTGTTCATGGCTTGGATGAGTTGCGGTCCGATTTTTCGTATACCGGCGAGGTCGTAGGATGAGTGGCTATCCACGCATACGGGTACGGAAAGGTCCGCGAAGCCCGGCTCGTCGGGTGAAAGTTGTATTGCGAGCCAGCGTAGGCCGACGACTTCGCGCATCTCGGCGCAGGCTTGTTCGAGGAAGGCCTGTGGGGGGTGATCGACGATCATGCTGGTTGAAAGTTTGTAGAGGAGGCTGAGTTCTTCGTATGAGCCGGCGAGTTCCCAACTCAGGTCGTGCAGTTCGTGGAGGCGCCAACTCAAGTCGGCGGCGTCGCGGGCCATCCACTGGATTACCTGCGCCAGACGGTTGGTTTCGGATTGGCTCATCAGGGCGTTCATATCGAACTTGGCGATGGCGGCGCGGAGGTCGGTCTGGTTGGCGTCACAGACCCGTGCCAGTTGTTCGGAGTTCAGGATTTCATTGCCCAGCAGTAGAGCCGCGATGATGGGTGCTGCTCCGGGATGGTTGCCGGCATTTTCATTAGAGGAGGCGGTGTGCGTCGGGACGAGGACCAGGCCCGGCCAGAGGTTGACCCGCCGGTTGGTGTTATTCAAGAGTTGGCTGCGGTGTGACTTCATAGCAACGGCGAACGGTGCGGAGCGCACGATCAGGCTGTGTTCCCAGCGGTGATCGCCGAGCAGGTCGCAGGTGCCGTCGGGTTTGATCGAAAGGACAGCGGCACCTAATTCGTTGAGGCGTTGACGGAGCCTGCCGGAGAAGGCGGTGTGTTCGGGATGTCCGATGATCTGTGTCACGAGGCTTTGGCGATCTCCGATTGCGGTGTCATTCCCAGGAGTTCATAAACTTTATGAAGCACCTCGCGGGGGCTGAAGGGCTTACCGATCAGGGCCTTGATGTTGGTAGCCTGTGTGTCCTGGGGTGTGATGCTGTGGGTTCGTGCGGTGAGCATGATGACCGGGATGTGGCGGGTTACATCGTTGCGTAGCAGGCTGTCGCAGAGGTCTCGGCCGTTAAGCAGGGGCATCATGTAGTCGGTGATGATGAGGTCGGGCACATCGTCGAGGGAGGCCTGGAGCGCGGTAAAGCCGTCCATCGCGCATGCGACACGGAAGCCCGCTTTTTCGAGCTTGACCGATAGCACGTGAACGATGTGCGATTCATCGTCAACAATCAGGATCAGTGGCTGAATGGCCATGCCTCCTCCCTGGACTCCTAGCGCGGGTTTCCGTGCCCTGACACGGGAACCTGCGGATGCATTTATGGCATCGATCGGTGTGGCCTGTAACAGAGGCCACTGTATAGACATCGGCGTAATTAGCAGAGCGGTTGACGTGAAGGCGGATGATTGTGTGGGATGGATGGGTCGTATGAGGGGGTTGGGGGTGGGGTCCGATAGGAGGTTTTTAGGCGGACGGTTTGTTGGTGTGTGTTGCCGGTCCCACGTTCGGAGAACGTGGGCTTCATTTGCGTGTGGTGGTGGTTTACGGTGGGGGTTCTTGTGGATGAATTATCTGCGCATAAAAACACACCGTGGACGCGGGGTACACGGTGTATTTTGGTTATTGGGCGGGTTGTTTAGCTGCCCTGCTGGGGGACTGCTGCTAAGAGTTTTTCGGCGCGTGTGTCGTTGGGCTGGCGTTTGAGTGCCTGCTTGTAGGCTTGGGCTGCGGCGGTGAAGCGTCCTGCTTTTTGGAGCGAGAGGCCTCTAAGTATCAGGGGTTCGGTTCTGGCGGGTGCGACGGCGGCGGCGCGGTCGAACATTTGTAGCGCGTTGTTGAGGTTGCCACGTTTCTGCCAGACCATGCCGGCGAGGAGGTAGCCCTCGTGACGGTTGGGGGCGAGGTTCATGACTTTGCTGGCGGCCTGTAGTGCTCCGCCGAGTTCGTTTTGTTGATAGGAGAGTTCGCCGAGCTTGATCCAGTCGGAGACGTCGCTGTCGGGTCCACGTGCGACCTGGATGAGGACGGCGTGGGCTTGCTTGACGTTGCCGGTGTACTGGTATGCGGATGCGAGCGCGCGTTTAAGGTCGGTACGGTCTTTGTGCTTGGGATTATCCAGGATGTTGGTGAGTACGTCGATGGCTTGTTCGTGTTTTTCGGCGGCGGCGAGTGAGAAGGCGTACTGCTCCTGGAAGCGGATGCTGTCGGGTTCGAGCAGGGTTGCCTCGTGGAAGTTGTCTGCGGCGAGGCCTGGCTTACCCTTCATGTAGTAGAGGTGGCCGATGGCGGCGCGGACGCCTGCGTTCTGGTCGAAGTACTGGCGTTTGCTTTCCAGGAGGTCGATCGCCTGGTCAACACGGTCCAGTTCGACGAGTGTTTCGGCGACGGCCAGGAGGTAGGCGGGGTTGTCCGGCTCGTTGTCGTATGCCTGCTGATAAAACTCCAGGGAGCTGTCGTAGCGCTGCCAGCGTTGCATGACCAGGCCCTGGTAGTAGTAGGCCTCGGCGGACTTGGGTTCGAGTTCGATGGCTGCGTTGAAGAGGTGGTATGCCCGCTCGAGCTTGCTTTGTTCAAGGGAGATACGGCCGGCGAGGACGTGCAGGCCTGCGTGTCTCGAGTCGATGGAGAGTCCATCCTTGACGGATTTCTCGGCCTGTGTGAGGTCGCCGGCGTTGAACTGTTGCTTGGCCATATCCAGCATCATGGAGCTGCGCAGCTCCAGCCAGCGGTTTTTGGCATCGGCCTTTTCTTCGACCAGGGTGTCCTGACAACCAACAAGCAGCAGCGGCGCGAGGAGCGCCGCTGCTGAAAGTGTGATGGCTTGTGCAAGCTTCACGTTGCGTTTCATCTTTTTCCTTTACTGACTGTCTTGATGAGTCTGCTTATTCAGCCTCTTCATCGGTATCGACGCTGGTGACGGCTGCTTCGGATTCTGCATCGGCATCGGCTTCTTCGCCACCGATTGATTCTTCGACAAACTCGAAGATGCTCTGGGGCTGATCCGCGTCGGCTTCCTGCTGAAGCTGGTCGTCGGCGAAGAGCTGGTCGGGATCGATGATCTCGACGGTGGATAGCTCTGCGTCGAAGCTGAAGTCAGCCTGATCGCTGAAGTCGTCTTCCTGCTGTGCGGACTGCCAGGTCGAGTCGTCGCCGGTCAGTTCGACACGCCAAGGCGCTTCGACTTGCGGCTGAACCTGATCCTGATCTGCTGCGGCGGATTCGGACTCTGTGGCGGCAGGTTCGGCGAACTCGAATACTTCGCTGTCCTGCTGGAACTGAGCGGCGGACTCATCGGAGTCGGACCAATCGGTTTGTGTATCGAACTCGGCTGTCTGCTGGAACTCGTTGGTGGGCTCGGTCTGGGCTGACCCATCGGAATCGACTTCAACGATTTCGATTTCGGTCGCGTCCTGAGCGGCATCTTCGGTCGAGTCGGCGTCCCATGCGGTCTGGTTGTCTTGGGCGGTGAAGTCACCGGCGTCGGCACCAAGGTCGATGGAAAGGTCGTCGATTTCCAAGGTGTCCGCGTCTGCGGGTTCGTCGGCGTGGGTGCTCAGCTCGGCATCGATGGTCGAGTCGATGGCGTTCTTCAAGATGCTGCGTTCATAGAAGTAGATCTTCTCGCCGGTGATCTTGGATTTGAGCTTCAGTGCGTCGGCCATGGTTGGGTCGAGGTAGAGGGCCTTGTCCAGTGACCAGAGAGCCTTCTCGTTGTTGCCTTGCATTTCGTAGTTGATGGCATCGGTGATGTACTTGCTGGTGAGCTTGGTGCGTGACCAGGGTAGTAGGCCCTTACGCATACCGATGCGTGTGGCTTCGATGTCGCCGGTGATGCTGTTGGCTATCCTGGTCAGGTCTTCATCCTTCTGGATGGTGGGCTTGATCATGAAGATAACTTCGCTGCGAGTGACGGAGTCGTCCTGGCCTTTGAAGGCTGGGCCGATCAGTGGGAGGTTGCCCAGGCCGGGGACGTTGGTGCGTCCGATGGTGGTATCTTCCTTGAAGAGTCCGCCGAGGACGATGGTTTGGCCGGACTTGACGATGACGTTGGTGATGATTTCCTGTGTGGTTGTGTCAGGGATGACGAAGCCGCCGACGAGGCTGGTGCTGCCATCGGAGACGCTAGGGCGCAGTTCCATACGGACGAAGTCGTCGTCGCTGATGAAGGGACGCAGGGTTAGCTGAGTACCGACATCGAGGAACTCGACGGTCTGAGTGCTGGAGGTGTCGGTGGCGGTGGTGGAGAGGTAGCCAAGTCGTGCACCGACGAGGAGGTTGACTTTCTGGCGGTTGAGTACGAGTACCGAGGGTTTAGCCAGGACGGTGGTATCGGTGACGGAGTCGAGTGCCCGGACGAAGATGGCGGCGTCAGAGCCGACGATCCCGAGCTTGACGCTGTTGGCACCCGAGGCGACGCTGCCTGTGTTGGTGGTGATGGCGCTGCCGGAGTTGAAGTCACCGCCTGGGCCTGCCCCGGTGATCAGGTCGTTCACGGCCCCTAGGGGCGTGGTGAAGTCGGTGAGGCTCAGGTCAGCGAAGACGGCGAAGTCGACACCGAAGGCGTTGGCTTCGGTGAGACGAGCCTGGAGGATGGTAGCCTCGACCAGAACCTGGCGGGGGCGTGGGTCCAGCTTGTCGATGACGGAGAGAATCTCTTCGACGTTTTCGACGTAGTCGCGGATGACCAGGGTGTCCTGATGGGCGGACTCATTGGCACCGCCGTTGGAGATGGTAGGCTCGAAGCCTTTCTTGACAACGCCTGAGAGGGCGATGGATCCGGAGGGCGAGAGCAGGGGTGTTGCAAACGCGGAGGCGTCTGCTGCGTTGATGTAGTTCAGGCGAACGATTTCGTAGACCAGCTCGCGGTTTTCTTCTTCGAGCTGTGCGATTTCTTCGGTGGTGTAGACGTAGATGAACTGGCCCTTCTCGCGGTAGCCAAACCCGTTGGTATGGAGGATGGCGTCGAGGGCTTCGTAGAAGTCAACGCCGTAGAGGTCGGCGGAGATGGTGCCGGCGACGTTACGGCTGGCGATGATGTTGCGTTGGCTCTGTATGCTCAGGAGCTGAAGAACCTTGGTGAGGTTGAGGTCTTTGACGTGCAGATCGATCTGCCCGAATGACCCGACCTCGACCTGCTGGCCTTGAGGGAGTTGCTCATCCTGAGAGATGGTTTCAAAGAGGGCTGTGGGGCTGTCGGGTGCGATTGGCTCGCCTGCGGCTACCTGGCTCGCCCCTTCTGCGCCTAGCGCCGAGGTGCTACAGATGCACCCTATGGAGCAAAAAAAAACGCTCAACCAAATCTTGCTTTTACCAGTAACCATTGCTCGACTCCTTCAATGCCTCCGCGGCTTTATGTACGTTACATCCTCAGTCTGATGAACAAGTCATACTTCGTGAGTAACACGTGGCGGTCTGTGACCTTAAGTAACGTGAATCCTTCATATTCGTCGCCGGGCTTTAACAGGTGCCCGTTGATGTACGCTCTGGGGCTGGTGCCGGTGAGGACGCTTTCGAGCCTAAGCTCCGTGGCTTCCGCACGCACCGCGGCCATCTTTGGATCAACATCGGATGTAAACTGGGCTAACTTTGGTCCGTTTTTATTAAGACCGGCCTCCGGGGTCCGTCTGTAGCGGCTGGGGTCCATCCCGAAGAGGTCTCTGCCGGGTGAAGACGGCAGATCGATGTGTACGATGGGTATATCTTTAATTGATGCGGCGGTCTGTTTGTTATCAGTGGCGGAGTTATCGGCGGCGTTGGCCTGTTTTTCCGGCTCGTCGGCTGTGGCGGTGCGGGGGACGCCTTGGAGGAGGAGCCGGCCCCACAGAAGCAGTCCGATGGCCAGGGCACAGATCATGATGCCCAGTTTTTTCTTATCGGCGGTGATCTGATGGATGAGTTGGTCCAGATGATCTTTCATCGTTCACCTCCGTTGATGTCCGAGGCGAAGAAGGCGCTGAGTTCGAGGTTGATGACCAGCGGTTGGCTGGGATAGTCTGGTTCGGCCTCAATGTTCAACTGATCTATGCGTACGACCCGGGAGAGGGTTTCGATGCGTTTAACCAGGTCGAACGCGGTGGCAAAGGGGGCGTTGAACTGTATTTTGACGGGGAGGATGTTGTAGTCGGCGAAGTATTTGGCTTTGTTGGTGATAATTTCCTGGCCTGAGACGCCCGGGGCGTTGATCAGTTGGGAGAGGTCTTTGAGTACGAGTGATATTTCCTGTTCGCTGGGGATTACCTGGTGTCGTTCGGCGACTTTAGCGTTTAGGGTTTGGACCTCGTTGTTGAGTCTGACCAGGCCGGTGTTGTCGACGTCGGCGATGCCCAGGTCTTCTCGGGCGACATCGATGCGGGCCTGTAGCCTGGCGTCTCTGATGCCAAAGGGTACGAGGACAGCCGCGGCGAAGAGCACGATCATCCCGGCCAGGGTGGCCCAGAGCTTGATGGAATCGCGGTCAATCTTCATGGGTCGCCTCGGCGGTCTGATTCAGTGGGAGGTATCGTTTATTCAGAGGCACCTTGGCCCCGATGTGGAAGCGTCGGCTGATGATTTCGTTGCGTTTTTCCACGCGGCTGAAGTTCATGGTGACTTTCTCGAAGAGGGGGTGGTCACTCATGGAGTTCATCAGTTGGGCCACGGCGACGTCGTCGGGTGCGATCCCGTAGATGTCTATTTCGAGGTGGTCTTTAGGCGGCGATCCAGTAGTGTTGTTGGCCTTGGATTTGCGCCTTTTTTTCTGCTTGGGATCGGTTAGTGGGATCGGTGGCGGGCGGTGGGTTCGCACCTGGATCTGAGTGAGTCCTGAGGAAGCGGGCATGAGTTGGCCGAGGACGGAGACCGCCTGGGTGAGTTCGATGGGTTGGTCGAGCTGGCGTTGGATTTTGAGTTGATAGACCAGAGACTTGCGGCTATTGCGCAGCTTGTTCATTTCGCTTTGTTTCAGGCGGGTGGATTGTGCCTGCGTTTCAAGGGACTGGGCGCGCCATGCGAGTTCGGAGGATTTTCTTTGGCGCGAGACGCCCCAGCCCACGAGCGTGAGTGCGACCAGTATGACCATGATCCACTGTTTGTATATCTGTGATCGGCGTGCGCGCTGCTGATGGTAGGTCTGTGGGAGGAAGTCGATGTCGATCATGCGGCCCCCCTGGTCTTACGTCTGGGGGAGTTGACCTGCCTTAGTGACAGGCCGACGGCGACGGTCCATGCGGCCCATTGGTCGGGTCCGCCGACTTGGTCGTGGACGGGAGTGAGGTCAAGGGATGCCAAGGGGTCGTCCGCTGAGGGCTTGAGGCCGGCATCATCACAGAGTTTTGCCCAGAGCCAGGCGTTGCCGGACTCACCGCCTACGATCAGTGCTTCTTCGGGGCGTCGGCCTCGGAAGGTGACGCTGTAGTAGCGGAGGCAGAGGTTGATTTCGCGGGAGAGGTCGTCGACGACTGGGCCGAGCGCTGCGGCGATCCTGGCATCGGTATCGGCGCCGGTGTCGCCGGACATCCAGCCCTTGCGGGCCTCGGCGGCGGCGGCGATGGGGAGTTCTAGTTTGGACGCAAGGGCCTGGTCCATGTGAAGTCCGCCGATCTCGATCATCTTGAAGAAGCAGATCCTTTGGCCTCGTGTGATCAGTACTTTCGTGCCGCTGAAACCTACGTCGATCACGACGCGGACGGAATCGTCAAGCTCGCCTTGATCGTCCTTGGCGGGGGACAATGTGATGCATCGCGCCAGAGCGGCGGGGACGACGTCAATGGCTGACAGCTCTAACTCACAGGCCTGCAAAGACTGGATGTGCTCTTCGATGAATCGTTTGGGGGCTGCGAGGAGGATGACTTCCTGACGAGTTTCCTGTCCTTGATGTACCTCGCCGGCGTCGAAGAACTGGATGTTCATGGCGTCGCTTGAGAGTTTCAGTCGTTCGGAGGCTTCCCATCCGACGGCTGAGGTAAGTTCGTCGTGGGGCATTTTGGGGAGGCGTATATTTTTGTATTGCAGGCTGGCGGCGGGGAGGCAGCTCACGGCGAGGCGTCCCTGGAACTTACCGGAGGAGAGCATCTCTCTTATGGTGTGGCTGATGGCGTGGTGGTAGTCGTCGCCGGAGTCCAGGCTGATGTCACGATCGAGTTGGCGCGAAGCCGCAGCGAGGGCGACGTGGCGGTCGCCATCACGGGTGAACTGGATCATCCGAGCGGTATGATTGCCTATATCAATACCGATCGGAGAGACGTTGGTTTTTTTGCTTCCTCCGAACAAAACTACCTCACTCCGTCAGGTCACAACAAATCGACGGTGACCCGCCCTGTAAAAGACGCGACCGTTACGCGGTAGCGTCGTCCTTGAAACTCGATTTCTACTGTTCCGCCGTTAAGCGGGCTGCCCAGGGCGTCAAACTCAAGTGTGGGTGATCCGCCCCCGAAGTTGGCTGAAACGATGACCACGCCCTGGAAGCGTGAGTCGGCGATGAAGTCAACCGTGTAGTTGTTGGTGGTTCCGCCCTTCCAGTTTGCGCTGAGTATGACGTCGGCTTCATCGGTCAGGGAGTAGCGTTCGTTTGCGGGGTCGAAGACGACCTTGCGGTTACGTTGCTGAGCGATGGCGTCGTTCTGAGCGAAGAGGATGTCTGAGATGATGATCCTGGCTGCGGCCTGGACCCCCAGCGTCCCGGCGGCGAGCATATGGGGCACGATGATCGCGGCGGCGATGCCGAGGATGGCGACGATGATCAGGACCTCGACGAGCGTGTAGCCGGCGGTGCGTGGCGTCGGGTTGGGTGTCATCGGGGACAATTTGTTTCTCCCACACAGGCCCACGTTCGCCGAACGCGGGCTTCGTTGCTACACAAGGAAACGGGTGCCCACATGGGGTTTACTACTTAGACGATCCTGCTTCGAGTCGTACGCGGGCGCTGCCGCTGGAGAGCATCGACTTGAGGCCGGTGGTGTCGTCGTTGATTTTCTTGAGGATGCTGATCATGTCTTTTCGTTGCTGTGCGGCGTTGGTGAGTCCGACGGCCTTGGCCTGTGTGGAGACGGAGAGTGCGTCGCCGCCGGGTGTGGTGTTCCATTGTGTCCAGAGGTTCGCGGTCAGCAGGACTGCGATCAGCGTGAGTACGGCGTTGAGGTATCGCAATGACTTCATGGGCTGGCTCCTTGATCCCAAGTAAAAAATTCTTCTGTGACGGTTAGATCGACCAGAACGGTGGGCGACTGAGGCCCACTGCGCCGATCGAGGTGCTTTTTGTGTGTGTTTATCGGTCTGTGAGGGCGGGTGTGTATAAGGCTGGACTAGTAAGAGCGGATTGAATTAATCTGGTCCATGTCAAGCTCATCAGCTTTTCCGATGGCCATGACGCCAAAGACCTTGCCGGTGGTTTCGTCGTAGACCCATCCGACCCCGGCGGCGGCGGTGTCGGAGACGGTTTGGCTGTCCTCGAAGGGATTTATGGGCATTTTTTTGATGTACGGGCCGTAGACGTGGACCCCATCGACAGGGGGGGAGCCGACGTCGCCTGTAATATCAGTCCGACTAAGCAGTACGTTCCAGGCTGCGCCCAGTTGTGCGAGCGATGGGTAGGTGCTGTCGTGTTGTGCGTGGTAAAGCTCGACCTGGGACCGTATGACCTGGAGTGACCCCTTGAGGCTGCTAGATCGGGCGGTCTCCGAGGCGCTGGCGAACTGGGGGACGACCACGGCGGCGAGGATGCCGAGGATCACGACAACGATCAGGATTTCGACGAGTGTGAAGCCTAGTGCTGGTCGGGTGCGTTGTGTCTCGGCTGTTACGGTTTGACTGCGTGTCATGGGCACTTGGCCTTTCTCGGCTATCGGACGGTTACCGTTGTCCCGGAAAAAAGTCGCCGTGGCGATCAAGCCACGGCGACCATTGGGTATCTGATGTGTCCGAAGATTACTCGACGTTGAAGTCCGGGCCTTGGATCAGGCCGAGGTTGGCCGCGTCCACGGTGGTGGGGATATTAGCCTTAATTTCGCCGGTATCCATGCTGTAGGCCCAACCGACGTTGGTGTAGCCCGGGGCCGCGACGACGCCGGTGCCATCGCCGGTCATGTTGACTGTGATATTCAAGGGCGGGGTTCCGGTGCTGACGATAAACCCGTTGGATGGGGCCTGCTGCAGGTACGGGCCAAATGCTCCGGTTGCGACGTTGATGGTGCCGTCGAGATCGGTGGGTTTTGTCAGCGGGTTCCAGGTATTGGTATCCGTATCAATCGCACTGGCGACCGACAGATCGGGATAGTTGCCGTTGTGCTGGACCTGGTACAGTTCAAGTTGGCTGCGCATGGTTTGCAGTTGTGTGCTCAGGCTGGAGCTCTTGGCCGATTCGGATGCACTGGTAAACTGGGGGATGACGATCGCGGCTAAGATGCCGAGGATCACGACGACGATCAGGATTTCGACCAGGGTGAAGCCCCGGGCCACTTGCTTACGATTCAACATAGAAACTCTCCTAAAACCTAAAGGTTCAACCAAAACCCACTTGCTCATGAGCCTCACGCGGGCTCGGTGTGTTCCGTAATAAAAACTCGACTCGATCTAACAAACCCCCATCCGTGGGTCAGGCCAAACCCGTGGTCGGGTGTGCCTGTTTTTCAATCGTCCAGTAATCGCGGCGACTTAACCTGTGATAACCGGGATTCGTTTCTTCGATCCTCGGCAAGGCGTCATCGCCAATCGATCACTTACAAGATGAACAGAACGATTCATCGGAGGGGTATGCAATTGATTGATGAAGTTTTATCTACCCGGCACAGACCGATAGCCTTGGCTTGGCGTTATAACCGGTACAGGTTAACGGGGAAGGGGTAGGGATTAACCACAGAGGCACAGAGACGCAGAGAAGAAAAGAAAGTGGAACAGGGATGGATACGGATAAAACAAAAGAATTGATCCGCAGATTGCGCAGATTTCACAGATTCGAGCGGAGTGTGAGGGGTATAGATCAAATCTGCGTCATCTGCGTAATCTGCGGATACTTCTGATTTGATTTTTCTCTGTGCCTCTGTGGTTAATCCAAATCGAGGTGAGCGAGGATGCGGGTGAAGAGTTCTCGGGCTTCGGGGAAGGTGAGGCGGTCTTTGGCCTGTTCGGCGGTGAGCCAGGCGTGGTCCTGGACTTCATCGGGTTGGGTTGTAACGGTGAGGTCGTTGACGTGGCCGATAAAGAAGGTGACTGTCTTGTCGATGCGCTGGCCCTTTTTATTGATGAAGGTGTAGCGTTCGATGAAGCGTTCGTCGGTGAGCAACTTGACGGACTTGACGCCTGTTTCCTCAGCCAGTTCACGCAGCGCGGTCTGGGCGGGGGTTTCACCTGGGTCGGCGTGGCCCTTGGGGAAAGACCAGTGGCCCTTGGTTTGGTGGATGAGGAGGAAGTGGCGCGAGCCGGCTTGGGTATGGACGGGGATGATGCCGAATGATTCATCTTTCATGGGGTGGCTTCCAAGAGAGATTCGGAGTCAGGTTAACCGCCAAGACGCCGAGGACGCCAAGAAGAAAGAGGTTGTCCGCAGATTGCGCAGATGACACAGATTTCGAGCAGGAGATTGGATCGCTTGCGGGATTTAATCTGTGGGATCTGTGCAATCTGCGGATAACTCCCTCTGGACAGATCACTCCCCGGTATCGAGCACCGCCATGAACGCCGTCTGAGGGATGTCTACGGTGCCGACGCGTTTCATGCGTTCCTTGCCTTTTTTCTGTTTTTCGAGGAGTTTGCGTTTACGCGAGACGTCGCCGCCGTAGCACTTGGCGGTGACGTTTTTGCCGACGCTTTTGATGGTTTCACGGGCGATGATTTTGCCGCCGATGGCGGCTTGGAGGGGGATCTCAAAGAGGTGTTTGTCGATTTGTTTTTTGAGTTTGACCAGGAGGAGTCGGCCTCGTTGTTCGGCTTTCTCGCGGTGGACGATGACGGAGAGTGCATCGACGAGTGTGCCGTTGACGAGGATATCCATCTTGACGAGGCTCTCGTAGGAGAAGCCCTTGAGGTGGTAGTCCATCGTGCCGTAACCGCTGGTGATGCTTTTTAGTTTGTCGTAGAAGTCGTAGATAATCTCGGCGAGTGGGATGTCGTAGTCGAGGATTTGGCGTGTCTCGGAGAGGAACTGCTGCCTGCGGTAGATGCCGCGTCGTTGTCCGCAGAGCTTCATGATGTCGCCGATGGAGTCTTTGGGGCAGATTATTTCGACCTGGACGATGGGTTCGCGGATTTCTTTGATCTGTGAGGGGTCGGGGAGGTCGGCGGGGTTGGTAATCTGTATGACTTCGCCGCCGGCCTTGAGTATTTCGTAGGTGACGGTGGGTGCGGTCTGGACGATGGTGACGTTGCCCTCGCGTTCGAGTCGTTCCTGAACGATGTCCATGTGGAGCATGCCCAGGAATCCGCAGCGGAAGCCGAAGCCCAGTGCTTCACTGCTGGTGGGCTGGAAGGTGAAGCTGGCGTCGTTGATGTGGAGTCGGCTGATGGCGTCGCGGAGGCCGTCGAACTCGGTGTCGCCGGTGGGGTAGAAGTCGCAGAACACCATCGGGACGGGTTCTTTGTAGCCTGGGAGCGGTTCGTCGGCGGGGTCAAGCTCGCGGGTGAGGGTGTCGCCGACGTTGACATCGTCGAGGGTCTTGATGTTGGCGACCATGTAGCCTACTTCGCCGGCGTACATGGGCTGTTTGTAGGCGGTCATTTTGGGTGTGAACTTGCCGACCTCGGTGATGGTGAACGATCGGCTGGTGCCCATCATGAGGACTTTGTCGCCGGCGGCGAGGTGGCCTTGGAACAGGCGGAAGTAGACGACGACGCCGCGGTAGTCGTCGTAGATGGCGTCGAAGATGAGTGCCTGTGTCTTGGCTTTGGGGTCGCCCTTAGGCGGGGGTAGTTTTCGGCAGATAGTGTCGAGAAGTTCGTCGATGCCTTGGCCGGTCTTGGCGGAGCAGAAGATGGCTTCGTCGGCGGGTAGACCCAGGACGTGTTCGGTCTCCAGGGCGATGTCTTCGGGCATGGCGGAGGGGAGGTCGATCTTATTGATGACGGTGATGATGTCGAGGTTGGATTCGACAGCCATGTAGGCGTTGGCGACGGTCTGGGCTTCGACGCCTTGAGTCGCATCGACGACGAGGACAGCGCCTTCGCAAGCGGTGAGGGCACGGGAGACTTCGTAATGGAAATCGACGTGGCCGGGGGTGTCGATGAAGTTGAGCATGTACTCTTCGCCGTCGCAGGTGTGCTTGACGGTGACGGCGGAGGCCTTGATGGTGATGCCTCGTTCGCGTTCAAGCTCCATGCTGTCGAGGGTCTGGTCACGGGCCTCACGGGCGGTCACGGCACCGGTGCCCTGGAGCATGCGGTCGGCGAGGGTGCTCTTGCCGTGATCGATGTGAGCGATGATGCAGAAGTTACGGATTTTCATGGTAAACCGGGTAGGGCCTGTCGTGGGATCGCCCCGCGTGGGGGCGGTGCGTAGAGCGGGGCATTCTAGCAGGCTTAGGCTTTTGAGGCGGTATTCGAGATTGCCCCGCTGGCCCGACGGACCTGGGCGAGGTCGGGGTCGGTCGCACCTGCTTGGGCCAGCGTGTCGCAGAGGTTGGCGAGCATTCGGTCGGCCCCGGCGGTGCCTCGGGATCGCCCTACTGCCCCGACGTCGATCAACCATGGCCGATCTTCGTCGTCTATCACGATATTGCTGGCCTTGTGGTCGCGGTTAAACAGGCCTTTGCGGATCAGTTCGCCGGTGAGTTGGCCGACGGCTTCCAACACCCGCTGGCGACGAGCTGGGTCGGTCATTTTTCCGTGATTGAAGAGGTTGTGCAGGCTGGTGCCTCGGTGCGGGGTGACCAGCCAGAACCTGGCCGCGACGCCGCGGCGCTGAACCCCCGACGCGATGATCGGGGCAACCGGCAGACCCGCCGCTTTGAGTTGTCGGAACCGGCGGATCTCGCGCTGGCCGGGGTGCAGGCCAAGCGCCAGGCCCAACCCCTGCCGAAGCGGGCTGAACTCGAAGCGTTTAATGACGAAAGATGCGCCGCCCTCGCTGCTCACACACCAGACCCGGCTGCGGGCGTCGTGCTTGTAGACCTGCTGAGGCTCGAGGTCGTTTATCCAGGCGGGGTCGAATCCGGTGTGCATCGTCAAAGGTTAAGCCGGATCAACCCACCGCTGCAAGCTGTGACGGCTTTCGCCGGGTTCGCGAATCTGCGATAATCCGTTGCTTATGGGTGACTACTGCATTAAAGACGGATACGAACATCGCACGGTCAACGCGACGATGGAGGCTGAGGCTGGGGATTACTGGGACGCCAAGCGGCTGGTCTTGAGCCATTATGCGCAGTGGCATGCTTACGACCGGGCGGCGGGGTTGGTGAAGGAACATGGGCTGAAGACGGTGCTGGATGTGGGGTGTGGGGTTGGGCATAAATTGATGGATATGATTGCACCGCTGGCGGAGGTGACGGGGGTGGAGCAGCCGACGGCGGCGGCGAAGGCGAAGGAGTTGTTTCCGGATGGGCGGTTTGTGAGTGCGGACCTTGAGCGTCCGGATGAAACGGGGCTGGGAAAATTCGACCTGCTGTTGTGTGTGGATGTGATCGAGCATTTCCTTGACCCGGATGTGCTGCTGCGTTTTATGCGTTCGCACTGCCACGAGCAATCGTATGTGTTGTTGTCGACGATCGAGCGTGATGTGCGCCGGGGCAAGTCGAATAGAAAATCGAGTAAGGCTGAGCATGTAAGGGAGTGGAACCTGGATGAGTTTGGTGCTTATCTATCGAGCCAGGGGTTCGAGGTGATCGAGCATCGGACGGCGCCGGCATTTAAGATGGGGTTGTGGTGGCCGTTGATTAAGGATCGGATTCGGCTGCTGCGTAAGGGCGTGAGCATCAACTACAACCAGGTGGCGGTGTGTCGGCCAAGTGGTGGGGGTTGAACGATGCGTGTCTGCCTGTTTACGCCGACGTTTCTGCCGTCGATTGGCGGGGCGGAGTTGGCGGGTGATCGTATATTGCGTGGGTTGCAGGCGCGTGGGCACGAGGTGCAGGTCTTGTGCCAGGACCACGGCAAGCCGGGCGAGCTACCGTACCCAGTCACGCGCTACCGTAGACCGCCGGCGCAGCACCTCTGGCCGGAGGTATTGAGTCGGCATGTCGGACGAACATTTCGCAAGCAACCCTTTGATGTGATGCTGGCGTTTTATGGGTATCCGACGGGGTATGCGGCGGCGAGGGTGAAAAACAAGCTGGGGTTTAAGCTGGTGGTCAGCGCGCGGGGTGCGGATTTGTATCCGAACTTCCATGCGCTGAAGAAGCCTCGCGTCAAGGCGACGATCCGTGCGGGGTATCGGGGTGCGGACCGGATCATTTCGTTGAGTGATTGGCTGGATGATCGGCTGCGCGAGATGGCTGGGCCGGGGCTGCCGCCGATTGATCGGGTGCTTAATGGGATTGATCTGGATGCGTTTGATGGGGGGTTGAAAGCGGCGAAGGAGATGGCTTCGCCGTTTGATCTGACACCGGGGCGATTTGTATTGCATCTGGCGCGGGTTGGGCCGGTCAAACGCCAGGATTTGGCGGTGGAAGCGGTCGGGAAGTTGGCGGGTCGGTTTCGTGAGGCTGGGATGAAGTATGTTTTTGTGGGTCAGGGTGAAACGCTTGATGGTCTGCGTCAACAGGTTGAAGCGATGGGCATCGGCGATGTGGTGAAATTCCTGGGTCGGCAGACCGGGGCGAACAAGCACTGGTTACTGAGGCATGCGCACTCGTTTGTGACGACCAGCCGGGAGGAGGGGATGCCTAACGCGGTGATCGAGGCGGTCGCGGCGGGGCTGCCTGTGTTGGCCAGTGACATCGGGCCGCACCGGGAGTTGATGGGGCTGACGAAAGCGGGTTGGACATTCAGGTTCCCCGATGTGAATGACCTGGCGGCGCAGCTTGTGAAGCTGTTGGAAGATGATCTGTCGTGCTATCGTGATGCGGCGAGAGCGTGTCGGGAGATGTTCAGCCTGGAGACGATGATGGATGGGTACGAGCGGAGTTTGCAGGCGGCGATAGTGAATCCCGTTTAGCGGGCGATCGCAGATCGCCGGGTTTACCCTGCGGGTCAACACGCGGATCTGCGATCCGCCGCTAAACGTCATGCCTCTATGTGATGCGTATCGAGCCAACCCAGTAGTGCGATGAGGGTGTACATACCGCGTTTGTCGCCTCGGCCGTTTAAGCAGGATGACCAGCGGGTGCTGATTGATTTTGCATTTAGAAACGGAGCGAGTTCTTCGCAACGCGCGACCCAGTCGTCGCAGCGATCTCGCCAGCTACCGGTGAAGTAGGTGTCCAGTGGGACGGAGAAGCCGTGCTTGGGGCGGTCCCAGACATCGGGGGTGAGGTGGCGTTTGGAGAGTTCGACGAGCGGGGATTTTAGGCCGTGTTGCATCTTGACGCTTGCGGGCTGGGGGAGGACGAGATCGACAACGGGGTTGCCGAGCATGGGGACGCGGGCTTCGAGGCTGTGGGCCATGCTGGCGCGGTCGCTTTTTACTAAGCAGTTTTCACTGAGGTAGGTCCATAGGTCGGCGCGCATGAGTTGGTCGGTTTCGATCGGCGAGCCGAATTGTTTTGCGAGGCGCAGCCAGTGTTGCATGGTCTGGTCGATGGCGCAGGCGTGGGCTGCATCGTGTGTGAGAAGGGCCGGCATATCTTTGCGTGTGCCGGGGAATGGGCCGAACTTGACGCGATCCCAGAGCAGGCCGTCGGTGCCGCGCAGGGCACGTCGTCGGAGCGCGGGGGGGAGCAGGCCCAAGCGGTGCAATAGATTAAATGGGGGGCTGCCTGTGTAGGATGATTCGCCTTGGAGGAATCTTGGGTATCCGCCGAACAGTTCGTCGCCGCCGTCGCCGGTGATGGCGACGGTGACGTGTTGGCGGGTAAGTTCGCAGAGTTCGCGCAGCGGGAGGTAGGCGGGGTCTGCGAGTGGTTGGTCGAGGTCGGATAAAGATTCGGCGAGGATATCGCCGGTGATTTGGTGCGCGTTAAGTTCGTGGTGTTCGCAGCCGTAGCGTTCGGCAACGATTCGGGCGTATTGGCTTTCGTCGTAGCCGTTTTTTGAGTCGAAGCGGACGGTGAAGGTTTTGACGGGTTTGGATGACGCGGCGGCCATGTAGTGAACCATCAGGGAGCTGTCGATCCCGCCGGAGAGGAACGCACCCAGTGGGACGTCGGAGACGAGTTGACGTTTTACGCTGGTGGCGAGGGCGGCGTCGGTGGCGTCTACAAGATCATCGAAGGGCATGGGGGAAGAGGTTGCATGTGGGATGTTCCAGTAGCGTGCTGTGTCGAGTTGGCTGGTGGATGGGTTCCATGTGAGCCAGGATGCTGGGGGCAGTGATCGGACGTCGCGGAGCATGGTCATCGGCGAGGGGATTGATTGGACGGCGAGGTATTCGCGCAGCGCGTGGTAATCCAGCCGACGGGGGAAGCCTTGCAACTTAAAGAACGGCTGCATGGTGGATGCGGCGGCGAACCCCCCTGCCACCGAGTAATACAGCGGCTTGATCCCGAAGCGGTCACGAGCGGCGAAGAGTGTTTTTTCGTGACGGTCCCAGATGACGAAGGCGAACATGCCATCGAGTCGGTCGAGGATATTTCTTCCCCAGCGGGCGTAGCCTTCCAGCAGGACTTCGGTGTCGCAGTGGGTGCGCATGGTTTGGCCGAGGGAGGCAAGTTCGTTTCGGATATCGGGGAAGTTGTAGATTTCACCGTTGTAGGCAAGCGCGTATCGGCCGTCGGCGGAGAGCATGGGTTGCTGGCCGGCGTGCAGGTCGATGATGGAGAGCCGGCGGTGGCCGAGGTGGATGTCGTCTTCGTGCCATTCGCCGCGTTCGTCGGGGCCGCGGGTAGTGAGGGAATCGAGGGCGGAGTCGAAGCTGTCCGCAAAGCGATCGCCGATGATGGTGAGCAGGCCGCACACCGCTAGGCTCCGCCCCGTTTGCGCAGTTTTTTATTGATAGACGTACCGGCACGGGCAAAGAAGTTCATGAGATTGAGTCGGCAGAGGATGAGGCGGTAGGGAGTGCTGGGGTCGTGTGAGAGGCAAGCAAAGGTTGGGCCGTAGCTTGGGTTGCCCGTGAGGTCGGCTGAGGCGCAGTGCCATTCCATTGGCTTAGTTGTATCGAATCCGTCCCAGCATGGGGCGTCCAGGTGCTTGAAGCGTTGGACGAAGGGGTCGTGGTCGCTGAAGAGGGTGCCGGGGACGTGGCGATTGAGGAAACGTCGGGTGGGGAGACTTTTGTAGGTGTCGTGGATGAAGACTTTCTGGACCTTACCGGTGCGGAGTAGTTGTAGTGCGAGGCGGATGGCGCGGAAGCCTTTTGGGCCGTCGATGACGACGATTGCGCCGGGTTGCAGGTGTTTGAAAAGCAAGCGGCGTGAATCGCCGTAGAGAAGTTGGATGTTGTCGAAGTCTTTAAGACGGTCTTCGGCGACGGGTGCGTCGGGGGAGTTGCGGTCGAACTCGACGCTGATGATTTTTGTATTGGGGAAGATGCGTCCGAGGACGAAGGTGCTTTGCCCTCTTGCGCGGCCGGACTCGAGGATAAGTGGGGCTGCGGTTTGGCCAGCGGCGGCGAGGACGAAAAGCATCTCGCTGAAGAAAACGCCCTTGTCTTCGTAGGGGACGCCTTGGATGCTGGTGACGAAATCGTCCAAGGCCAGTTGGGCGCGATCAAGCAGGGCCTGATCGTTAAGCGGATCGGTTGAGGCGTTGATTGTGGGGGTATCGGTATGAGTCACCGACCCACCAGAACAAAATCAGGGGGGGGTGTCAAACACGGAGGATGTTGGCGTGGTTGAAGGTTTTGCCGAGTGCGGCTGTGGAGTCAATTTTCATCCAGTTGTCCAGGACGGAGGCGTAGACGCTGCGGAAGTCGGTGTGGTGGATGAGGTCGCCGTCGTCGAGGTGGGTGAGGCTGGGGTGTTCGCCGATGAGGCCGGGGTTGACTTGTGGGCCGAAGAGGAACATGGGGCCTGCTGTGCCGTGGTCTGTTCCGCCGGAGGCGTTTTGTTTGACACGTCGGCCGAACTCGCTGAAGGCGACGGTGAGGACGCGTTGCTGGTGGCCGGTGGCTTTGAGTTCTTTATAGAAGGCGGACATGGCGGTGGCGAACTCGTTGAGCAGTCGTGTGTGTTGGCCTGCCTGGTTGGCGTGGGTGTCGAAGCCGCCCAGGGCGACGTAGAAGACACGGGTCGGCAACTCGGCGCGGACCATGGCGGCGATCATCTTGAGTTGTCTTGATAAAGAGTTGCCGGGGAATGACGTGGCGGGCTTCTGGTTGACGGCTTTACGGACGCGGTCGGAGGCAACCTGGGCATCCATCGCGGTTCGGAGGATGAAATCGGTGGGGCTGTTGCCGGGTGTGGATGTGGACGGCTGGTTGAGTTGGTCGTAGGTGTCGTTGAGCGCGGGGTGGAGGTCTCGGCCGGACCAACGGAACATCTCGGGGCGGTCGAAGGTGACGGGCTTGACGAATTTCCCCTGGGTCGCCAGTGGAGCTTGGGAGCCGAGGTTGATACAGGCGAGCGAGGTGTTTTTTTTCTCACTGCGTGTGGTGTCGAGGGCTTTACCGATCCAGCCGTGGCCTTTGCTGGTAAGGGTGTCGCCGGTGTGCCAGACGTCCATGCTGGCGAAGTGCGAGCGAATGGGGTTTGGGTAGCCGACGCCTTGGACGACGGAGGCGAGGCCGTCGCCGATCATGTCGTGTATGGGTCGCAGCGATGGGTGCAGGCCGATGCCGGCGTTTGTATCGAGCGTGATCAGGTCGGATTCGCGGACGGCCAGGCCGGATCGGCTTTTGTAATAGTTATCCATACCGAAGGGGATGACGGTGTTAAGGCCGTCGTTGCCGCCGGAGAGTTGGACGACGACCAGGACACGGTCCTCGGGGATGCCGGGGTTGGTGGGGAGCGATCCGGCGGTCTGCGCCATCACGGTTGATGAGCGCGACAGGAAGATGGGGACGCTGGATACGGTCGAGACCATCGCCAAGCCGGAGTGCAGGAATTGTCGGCGTGTGTAGGCGGATGGGTCAGACACGGTGGGTTCCTTTTAGGACATTAAGCAAGCGGGCGTGGCGGCCGGTGTTTGGCGTGACAAATCGCGGCGCTTCATGGGATGCGTGGTTGCGGTGGGTGGTTGTGAGATGCGCTGGATTTAACACAGTTGATACTCCGGCATCGCGGTGATGAGTGTCAATAGGGCGATCATGCTGTCGGGGGTGACGCCTTTGCTGCGGTCTTGCATGAACTTGACTAACGGTTCGCGGCGTGATGCGGGTGTGTGTTCGCCGAGCATGAAGTTGACTAGGTGGTCGACGACGGGTTTGGGTTCATGGCTATCGAGGTTGGCGAGCAGGGGCATCGGGTCGAAGCCGGTTTGGTTGCGGTTCCATTTTTTCTTGCGTGGGTCTTTGCCGGTGATGAGGTAGGTGCAGACGTTTTGGCGTGTGAATAAGGTCGAGGTGTTGATCCAGCTTCGCCCGCCGTCCCAACCGGCGACGCTTGGGGGGTCAAATAGGTCCTGGCCCATGATGCGCATGCCGTCGGAGAGTGTGCCGAGGCTGCGGGTCGGGGTGTTTAGAGAGCGTGCGGTTCCGATGACGAGTTGGGCGGGGCTTTTTATTTTTTGGCCGACGATTTTTGGGTCGTAGAAGTGCTTGCTTAGGAATAGTGTTTTCAGGACGGGGGTGATCTGGTAGTTATTTTTGCGGAGCATGGTGGCGATGCGCTGGATGACTGCTTTGTGTGGGCCTGGCACTTCATCGAGGTGGTCGGAGACGTCGGCGACGAAGTGGCGGTAGAGCTTGAGTGCGATGTATCGGGAGCAGGCGGGCTGATCGAGCAGGACATCGACGAAGTCGTCGCCGTCGAATTTACCGGTTTCGCCCAGGACGGTTTTTCTGGCTTTGTCGTGTCGGCGGTCGTGGAAGACGAAGTCGTTGTCATCGACGTGGTAGCCGGTGAGAGCGCGTGCGCCCTGCTTGATGTCGTCTTCGGAGTAGTTGCCTTCGCCGAGGGTGAAGAGTTCCATGAATTCACGGGCGAGGTTTTCGTTGGGCTTGCGTTTGTTGTTTTTGTCGTTGTTGAGGAATTTGAGCATGGCGGGGTCGCGGACGACGGCCCGGGCCAGGTCTGCGAAGCTGCCAGCGGCATGTTCACGGAAGAGTTGGTTCTGCTGATACATCAGGAAGGTGTCGCGGACGTTGCGGTGGCGCGAGGCGAAGTGGCTGTGCCAGAGCAGGACGAGTTTTTCCTGTAGAGGTGAACGGGTATCGATCATCAGACGGACCCACCAGCGGCGGAGGTCGGCGAGCATGCGTCGATCCTGGGCACGTCGTTCGTTGATGATGCGTCGCGCTTCGGAACGGGCGGCCTCGTCGTTATTTTTTCTGGCCCTCATAAACCGCTCGCGTTCTTCGGCGGTTGGCGGGTGGATCACATCCGGGTCGATGTCGGCGATGGCGATCTCGGTCGAGGGGGTTTTCAGGAGTTGGCGTATTGCCTGCTGCGGTTCCAGCTCGGCGAGTTGAGCGATTTCATGTGGGCCTGCGCCGAATCCTGCACGGAGCATGAGGTGTCTGGCCTGAGGCGGGCCGAAGTCGCTGGGCTTGATGGGAGTTAGTGAGGTGTCCATGTTCATTGTCGCCAAGTGATGTACCGCCACGCACGACGTTACCGGCCTAACGAATCAGGGGCAAGGGTTATTGCGGGGTTGAAGGAAAAAAGTGTCTAACTGATCTGCGTCAAATCGTGTCTTTGCGTTATTCCATAGCGTCATAATGGACGCTGAGGCTCAACCGTGGGCTTCCGCCTACGGCTATGACGAACCTACTGGAATAGTTGGCTTGAGAACGCTTTTAAGTTGGTCAAGTTCGTGTTTGTGTCAGCCTGGACCGATGGTATCGGCGGACATGGGGACTTGATCGAATCGGACAGGGAGCAGGAGGGAGAAGGTGGTACCTTGCTTGCGGACACTTTCGACGGTGACGAAGCCGCCGTGCTCTTCGACGATTTTTTTGGTAACGACGAGTCCCAGGCCGGTGCCGCGGAGGCCCTTGGTGGAATGGAACGGCTCGAAGAGGCGGGCGAGGGTGGCTTTGGTTATGCCTTCGCCGTTGTCTGCGACGGTGATCTTAACGCGGTCGTTGTCGCCGTCGTAATCACAACGGAGGCTGACGACGCCGGTCTCGGGTTGTACGGCATCGAGCGCGTTGTTGAGCAGGTTTAGTAGAGCCTGATGCACGCCGCCGGGATCGACCGGGACGGGGGGCATGTCGCTTGCGACGTCGATCAGGAGCGCGACGTTCTTGCCATCAAATTGTTTTTGCACGAGGTCGGCAACCTCGGCGAAGAGTTGGTCGAGGTTGACCAGTTCCAGTTCGGGTTTGCGTTGTTTGGAGTAGGCGAGCATGTTCATGACAAGCTCGTAGATGCGTTCGACGTTGCGGGCGACGATCTCCCAGCCGCCTCGTGTGAGGTCCATGTTGTTTTTTCGCAGGCCCAGCTCGACGACATCTGCGCCGCCGCGCATGCCTTGGAGGATATTTTTGATTGAGTGCGAGAGGCTGGCGACGGTTTGGCCAACGGCGGCGAGGCGTTCGTCTTTGAGTCGGCTGTCGTAGAGTCTTGCGTTGGAGAGGGCGACGCCTGTTTGCACGCCGATGGCGGTGAGCAGGAGTAGTTGATCTTCGGTGTAGGTGTAGTTGGCGACCTTGGAGTCCAGGTGGATGACGCCGTAGAGTTTGTCCTTAAACTTGATGGGAACGCACATGGTGGAGCGTATGCCGTAGGCCTGGACGCTGCCGCCTCGGGAGAAGCGCTTGTCGGTCATGGCGTTACTGGAAAGCACACCAACGCCTTTTTTCATGACGTAGCGGACGATGGTTCGGCTGACGTTGATGGGGCCAACGTCTTTTTTCTTTTTCTTGATGCCGACGGGCGTGCGGTGGCGGACGAGGACGGGTTCGGGGATGACGTCGGGGTTGTCCTGAAGCAGGATGAATCCGCGGTCGGCTTTGAAGTACTCGAAGATGATGTCCATCACACGCCCGAGCAGCTCCTGTTTGTCGGTGACGGAGCCGATGAGTGCGGTGAGTTCGTAGATGACACGTAGCTGGAACTCGGCGGCCTGGCCGGGTTCGGGGACGGCCATAATCATGGAGTCGTCGTTGCTGGCGGCGGTGGATTCGATGCTGATGTCGATCTCGGAACGGCGGACCATGCGGATCGAATCGCTTTTGGGTTTGGCGGTATCTTCGCCGAAGATGAAGAGGCTTGCGCCGGTGCGTACCTGGTCGCCGGGGCGGAGGAGTTTTCGCTCGGTGGTAACACGGATGCCGTTGACGAAGGTGCCGTTGGAGGATTGCAGGTCGCGGATGTACCACTTGCCGTTGTCGGGGGTGAGTTCGGCGTGTCGGCGGGAGATGGTCTGGTCGGTGGTTTCCAGAGCCTCGCTGGATCGGCCGATGAGTTGTGGCTCGTCGTCGGGCAGCTCGTAGCGCCGGCCCTTGTCGATACCCTTGATGACCGAAAGCACTAGCAAAGAAGATTACTCCGGACGGGGGTGGGTGAGTTCACGACACTGTAATTATTGTCCCGGAACCCACGGATTCAATCCGTGGGCTTTAACCGTTCTTTCCATGACTTGAGTTGTTCCTGGAAGCCTGACAGGCCGGCGTTGCCTGCGGTTTGGTAGCGTTTGACGACGTTCTCGGGGCCTAGCCAGTCGTAGACGTCTTGCTCCGCGACGGGTTTACTACCCGAATCCGTGCAGGCGGCGTTGAAGTCGTCGAGTGTCAGGAGCGATAGTTTTTCGTAGCCTTTGTCCCGGCAGTCCTGGACGAGTTTGCCGACGACCTGATGGGAGGTGCGGAAGGGGACGCCCTTGGTAACGAGGTATTCGGCGAGGCTGGTGGCGTCGAGGAAGCCTTTGTCGAGGCCTTGCTTGATTTTTTCTTCGTTGAACTTGGTGGTCTTGACGATGCGGGCGGCCATATCGAGGCAGTCGCAGACGGCGTCGTAGGCGGCGAAGACGTGGCGTTTGTCTTCCTGGAGGTCGCGGTTGTAGCCGATGGTCAGGCCCTTGCACATGGTGAGCAGGGCCATGAGTGAGCCGTAGACCAGGCCGGTCTTACCGCGGATGAGTTCGAGCATGTCGGGGTTTTGTTTTTGTGGCATCATGGACGAGCCGGTGGTGTAGAGGTCGTCGAGGGTGATGAAGCCGAACTCGGTGGTCGAGTAGATGATCCATTGTTCGGCCCAGCGGGAGAGCCACATGGAGGTCATGGACAGGGCGTAGGCGTAATCTACTGCTACATCTCGGGAAGCAGTCGCATAAATTGAATTCATGCTAATCGTAGATAGGTCTAGCCCTTCGGCACTAAGTTTTCGATCTAGCGGAAGGCTGGAACCTGCAATCGCCCCACTACCCAATGGGCTAACATCATTATAAGTCAGAGAAAAGAATCGACGTTGACATTCACACAAAGCCTCAAGCCATGCAAGCAACTCCGCTCCAACAACAATAGGTTGTGCCCGCTGAAGATGCGTATATGAGGGCATGACGATACTTCCGTCACGTTCTGCTAATTCAACAAATGCATCGGCTAAGTTTTTAAATCTGCTCACAATCCCTTGGCATGATTCATTGACCCAAAGAACTAAATCAGTCGCCACTTGATCGTTGCGGCTGCGTCCTGTGTGTAGTTTGCGTCCGGCGTCGCCGGTTTTTTCGATGAGTGCGGCTTCGATGCACATGTGTACGTCTTCGAGTTCGACTTTCCAGCCGGGCCAGTGGTCACCCTGGTCGGTGATTTCGGATTTGATTTCGTTTAGGCCGCGTTCGATTTCTTTTAGGTCTTCGGGGGTGATGAGGTTGACGTGCTTAAGCATCCGGGCGTGTGCGATGGAGCCTTGGATGTCGTGGGTGTATAGTCGTTTGTCGTAGTCGAGTGATGAGACGAATCTTGCGGCGAGTGGGTCTGCGGCGGAGCCTTGGCCGGACTTGGTGTGTTCCCAGGGTTTGGGGGCGGGTGTCGGGGCGTTTGGGGTGGTCATAGACCGTAGTGTATGAGAAAGCAGGAAACGCAGGAAATTCAAGGCACTCGCGATCGGTCACGAAGGCTCGATTTTCTGGTTAATGTGAGAAGGGTCGGTGAAGGGTGTATGAGATAAGGTACGGAGGGAACCGCAGCCTGACGGCTACGGCTCGTTGAGTCAAAAACCAGGATTCATGTTTTTTCTATTTTGTTAGAAGGGCAGTTCGCCGTCGTCTTCGTCTTCGGGGGTGCCGAAGTAGCCGTCTTCGTAGGCGTCTTCGTCGAGACCGCGGTGGTGGATGCGGATGACTCTTGCGAGTGCATCGCCCAGGAGCGGGCCGATGGCTTCGGCGGTGTCGAGGACGGACTGGTCGAAGGGGTCTGAGCCGTCGCGAAAGAGTGTCACGATCGCGAGGGATTCGTTGTCGGATCGGCAGGCGAATGCGAGCATGTGGGAGTCGACCATGAAGGCGGTGTCCCCGCCGAGCAGGTGCGAGAGGCTCTGGTTGTCGGTGATGTGGAGGATGTCCTCGTGCATGGCGACCTTCGGTGCCATGACGTCGGCGAGGTGCTGGAGGAGCATGTCGGCGGCGTCGGGGGTGCAGTCGTAGTTGACGTATCCGCCGAGGGTGTATTCGTCCATGCTCGAGGGGAGGAAGACGGCGGCGTTGGTTGCGCCTGCTTTCTCTACGAGGTGTTCGAGTGTTTTACGCAGGAGGTGTTCGAGGTCCAGTTCATCGCGGATGACGGCACCGAACTCGGAGGCCTGGACGACCTGCTGCATCTGTCCGGCCAATTCCTGATAGGCGGTGACCAGGTCGTTGCAGAGGATATCGACCTGCTTGCTGACATCGGCGCGGGCCTGATTGAGTTTCTTGCAGAGTCGGCGGAGTCGGCGGATGCGTTGTGCCTGGTCGCGGCTCTTGCGTTGCTTGGCGATGACCTTTTTGATGCGCTCGTCTGCGTCCTTGGCATCGAAGGGCTTGACGATGTAATCCGAGGCACCGGCGCGGAGTGCTTTCATCGCTGCATCGGCGTTGGGTTCGTCACCGATGAGGATGGTGGCGGTGATGCGTCGGCTTTTGTTTAGTTCGTCGGCGAGTTCCAGGCCGTTGCCGTCGGGGAGTGCGGGGTTGATGATGGCGAGGTCGACGGATTTTTCTGTGAGTTGTGCGCGTGCCTCGGTGAGGGAGCGGGCGTAGGCGAGCTGGATCTGCTCGCCGGTGCCTGCGGACTGCTTGATGAGTTCGCTGATAGCCGGGTCGGTATCGACCAGGAGTACGCGGACTGTGCGTGATGTGGTGTCACGTCTTGCGACGCCGACACCGGATGACTTAGGCTTACTTCCCACAACTTTCTCCCTGCGGAACACTTCCGCAAACCCACCGCGTAAAGAAAGGGTGGGTCCATTGGTTTTGTCATCGGTTCATCGTGGAGGTAAATCGAGTGGGAGGAAGAAAGTTGCGATGGTTCCTTCGCCGGGTCGGCTGCGTAACTCCAACCGTCCACCGTGCCCCGATAACCACTGCATTGCGCGTGGGAGTCCCATGCCGACACGTCGGCCGGCGGTCTTGGCGCTGAAGAAGGGGTCGGGTGCGTGTTCGAGTGTGTAGGGGTCCATGCCTTCGCCGTCGTCGCTGATCTGTACGACGAGTGATTCGCCGCCTGGCTCGATTAATGCGGTGATCTGGATGGAGGAGGCGGGGCTTGATTGCACGGCGTTGTTCAGCAGTTCGCGGACGACGCCACGGATCTGTTCGGGATCGACCTGTATGGTCGGCAGTTCGCCACGGAGCTTCAATGAGAAGATGGTCGCTTTGCCGCGTCGTTCGTGTGAGGACTTGAACTGCTTGACTGTTTCATCCAGCAGCGCGCTTAGATTGGTCGGTTCACGGTCGGGGACGGGTGGGTCGGCGATCATGCGGAGGCTGGTGATGAGGCTGCTGAGTTTGTGCGATTCTCGGAAGACGGATTGGGCGTCTTTCTGCTCGCGGGATCCCTGCGTGAGGGTCATGGCCAGGAGCTGGCTGCGTCCGGCGATGACGGCGAGGGGGTTATTCATTTCGTGTGCGGCGCCGGCGGCCATTTCGCCGAGGCGTGCGAGTGAAGCCTGGCGTGTGAGCTGGTCCTGTGCTTCGGCGAGTGCGAGGTTGGTGGTGGCGAGGTCTTCGCCGAGCCTGCGTGCGCCGTCGTGTTGTGCGGCGGCGGCTAGGGCTGCGCCCCAGGTGCTGGTCAGGGCGGAGAGCTGCTTCCAGGGTGGTGTTTTTTTGCGATCATGCAGGAGGACGGCGGAGGCGCCCCAGCCACAACTTAATGGCATGAGCCTGACGCTGCGGAGGTCCGGCGCCTGGACGATGTAGTCGGCGACCCAGGGGAGGATACCCATGAGTTGGAGGCCGACGGGTTGGGTTGGGTCCAGAGCGGAGAGGTCTGGGGTGTGCGGGGGGGACTGGATGTACTGGCTGTGGACGGGTCGGCCTTCCTGGTTGTATTGGCAGATCAGCCAGCCGTCGTTGGCGTTGAGATTGTCGTCGCTTGGGGTGTGGTATCCGACCGGGCGTGGGGAGCCGGGGTCGCCGGGATAGATCACGCCATAGAAGCCGGGACCCAGGATCTGGGCGCAAGATACGACGACGGCGTCGAGGACATCCTGAACGCTGCGACCTGGGGTGGCGGAGCCGTGGAAGGCGGTGATGGTATCGAGGATGCGGACCTGGTCTTCGGCGTCGCGTGCGCGCTGGTCGAGGACGGCGTTGATCCGGCCAAGAGCTTCGTTTGCGCGCTGTACGGATTGCAGGAGCAGTTCGTGTGATGCTTCGTCGTAGAGGCCGAGGGCTTTGCCCCGGATTTCCAGGTGTTCGTGCAGGTCGTCGGCGACTTTGGCGACGGCTTGAGGGTCCAGGCCAAGCTCTTGCGCTAGTGCGCCGATGTCTTGTCTTAAGGAATAGTTGCCGGAGTAGCCGGCGTGCATTCTTCGTGCGATGAGATCCGCGAGGGAGATCAGGCCGATCATGCCGCGGTGTTCGAGCTTGGGGAGTGATTCGTAGGGCGAGCCGTGGAGCCAGATGCAGTCGGCGATCATGTGTGGGAGTCGCCACTGCTGGGCGAGGCGTTTGCCGGCGGTGTGGTGATCGATGCCGATGATGCGGCGTTCGAACTCGGCGATGTTAGCCTGGTTGAGGTCGGTGAGTGCGATGACGCGGTCGAAACTCTTGGGTAGGACGTAGTCCAGGGCGACCTTGCCGATGTCGTGGAGGAGTCCGCAGACGAAGGCTTCGTCGGGCGCGAGGTCAGTGCGTTTGGGGTGTGCCTTGGCGATGAGTTCGGCGGCGACGCCGACGGCGAGGCAGTGCATCCAGAAGGCTGAGCGGTCGAAGGCGTGAGTGTAAGGCTCGGCGTCGGCGTCGGATTCGGACTCGCCGTTTTGCGGGTTGGCGATGCGTAGGGGTGTGTCGGTGGTTTGGCCTGTGGGGCGTTGGGCGTCTGGGCCGAAGATCTCGAAGACCTTGACACTCAGGACGATGTTGCGGATGGCGTTGAAGCCCAAAAGGACGACGGCGCGGTCTACGGTGAGGTTGTCTGAGCTGACGCCTTTATCTGCGGCGCTGCAGACGGAGAGGACTTTGGCGGTGAGGGAGGGATCAGCGCTGACGAGTTCGATGACCTGGCGTGCGTTGGAATCATCGCTGGCGGTGAGGCTGAGCAGCCGCGCGGCGACGGCCGGGAGGGTGGGCAGTGAATCGATCTGACGAAGAATCAGCTCGATCCGTCGTGGCTTGGTAGGCTCGGTGGCGAGCATCGTTTGGTGCCTTGCGGGTTGAGCCGTGTGGGCTAAGTTAAATCTCCAACAACGCCTCGATCCGGCTCTGCAGGATCTCGATGTTGAATGGTTTCTTGATAAATTCGTCCGCGCCGCTTTGCAGGAGGTCGTTGATATCGGCCTGATTGACGACGCCTGAGACGATGATGATTTTCATGGCGTTGAGCGAGGGGTTTTTGCGGACTGTTTCGCAGACGACGTTGCCGTTGATATCCGGGAGCATGAAGTCGAGGATCATCAGGTCGGGCTTGAAAGATTCGGTGACGATGCCTGCGTCGTAGCCGGTGTTGGCGGTGCGTAGCTCGAAGCGCTCGTCGCTGCCGAGCAGGTCGACGAAGAGTTCGACGATTTCGTTGTCGTCATCGACGATAAGGATGCGGCGTTTGCCGGATGCCATGCGGTCGGTGGGTATTTCGTTGTCGCGCATGAATCGCAAGAGTTCTTCGCGTGGGATCCTGCGGAAGCGGCTGCCGGGTACACGGAAGCCTTTAAGGCGACCGCTGTCGAAGCATCGGATGATGGTCTGCTGGGAGACCTTACAAATATCCGCGGCTTCGCCGGTGGTGAAGACCTGCTTCATGCTGATGTCTGACGATCCGTTGTTCTGGCTCATGGGTTAGCTCCCCAACGGGGCAACGCGGTCAGCCATCATGGCGCGACGCGCTACCCAGATTCCCTATCTTGACTACTTTGACATCGGGTGAGGTATGGCCTGACTTAATCAAACCGGAGATTGGCTCAAAATACCGAGCGATCAGGACGCAGAATAACGTCCGCAAAGCGTTATTGGGGGCGGTCTGTGATGGTTGGGTAAGCGGATGAGCGGTGGAGAGAGGCGAGGAGAGTGGCCGCGAATGAACGCGAATACACGCGAATGGGGCCTCTGAATAATCTCGTCGGAGGATGCTTTAGCAGCCGTGATTGCACGGAATCACACTCACTGAAGGGTTATTCAGATATCCCGAATAAGAAAGAGGGGGTTTGGGATCCATCCTATTTGCGTTTATTCGCGGCTATGAATTTTTCTGTGATGTCTGGCTGCTGGGGTTTGCGGACGCGACAAGTCGCGGCGCTTCGTGTGGATGCGTCCAAATGGAGACACCGGATGACGGCGCTGTGTTATTTCAATTCGACGGACCAGTAGGCCTGGTCGAGGAACTGCTTCCAGCTTGCGTATTTGTCGCTGCCCAGGCGTAGGCCGATGACGGGGTTGCGTCGGGGTTTGCGCGGGGTGGTGATGAGTTTCATGTGGGCTTGCAGCGGTGTGCGTCCGCCTTTTTTTGCGTTGCAGCGGACACACGAGCAGACGAGGTTGGTCCAGGTGCTCAGGCCTTGCTGGCTGCGTGGGACGACGTGGTCGAGGCTTAGCTCGCTGGTGTTGAAGTGTTGGCCGCAGTACTGGCAGAGGTTGCGGTCGCGGGCGAAGATGTTTCGGCGGTTGAGCTTGACGCCCTGGCGTGGGAGTTTTTCGTAGCCCAGCAGGCGGATGACCTTGGGGACGGCGAGCTGCATCCTGACGGTGCGGATCCACTCGTATTCGTGGGGTGCGAAGCTGTCTGTGGCGAGGTGTGCTGCGGCGGAGGCGTCGGCCCAGTTGTCGAAGTCGTAGGCGGCGAACGAGCCGTCGTCCACACGGATCACTTCCGCGAGGTCCTTGAAGAGCATGGTAAAGGCGCGGCGGGCATCCACGACACGGATCGCCATCCAGAGCTTATTCAGCACCAGCACATGGCTGTTTAACGCGGTAGCTTGTCCGGCAATCTGCAAACGAACACCTCGCACACATAAGCCCGACATGGGGCTATAGAATCGTATCGGCTGGCCCGGGGGGTTGCAATACGCAGCATCAGATGGCTTTAGGTGAAGTGTGCCACAGGAAACGGGGGAAGCAAGGGGGATGGGGTCTAGGGTCTGGGGTATTGGGTCTGGGAAGAGGGGGACAGGGGAAGATTGATGATGTGTGATTGATGATTGATGATTTGAGAACCCTAGACCCTAGACCCCGGACCCCAGACCCTAGACCCCCCCCCGATGTTTGATCCCGCCCCCCTGAGTCGATAGAGTGGCCCCCCCTTGGGCGGATGCCAGAGCGGCCAAATGGGGTGGGCTGTAAACCCACTGGAGAAATCCTACGCAGGTTCGAATCCTGCTCCGCCCATTCATCTCGACTGCGATCAAACCGGACGCGCATCTTCAACCGGGTGCCAAACCATCCTGGAAGGCACTGCGGGTACTTCTGGGGATCGCTGTAGAAATTTTTATTCAAGGTGACCAGCGGGCTTCGCGAAGCCTCAAGGGTATTTTTTGGGGCGATCACCCTGTCCGTTGGGGGTATTTCCCGGGTTCTATCACGGTGCATAATCTGCAGCGTGGTAGATCGGTCTTCTAATATACGGCGTAACGCACGGGCGTTGAGGGAAACTCTATCAAAAACCCCCTCAAAGCAGTTTGTCACGACCCCAATATGTTCAAGGAGAACACCATGAGTATGCAGCATTCTGATAAACCCCTGGTCGACGATCGGTACCCCGCACTCATCGATGCCGCCATGAGTCGGCGACCGGTTTTTGAGTCACTGGAGCCAAGGATGCTTCTGTCGGCATCGCTTGACGGCGGCGTGCTGTCGATCACAGGCACCCAGGACGCGGACATGATCCGTGTCATGGCGGGACAGGACGCGGGGCAGGTGGTGGTTTCAGGCGTTGAAGGCGTAGACGACGGGACGGTCTTTGACGGCGTGGATCATGTGATTGTGGATGCGTTAGGTGGTGACGACAAGATCGTTGCCGGGCGCGGGATACTCGACACTGTCAGTGCGATGATGAGCATCGAAATACACGGGGGCGACGGTAACGACAAGATCGTCGGGGGCAACGGCGACGACTCGCTGCACGGAGACGACGGGGACGACCGTATCAGGGGTCGTGGGGGAGATGACACCATCGATGCTGGGGAAGGCGACAACCGGGTCCGCGGCGGTCGCGGCGAAGACGACATCACATCCGGCAGCGGCAACGACCGGATCCGGGGCGATCAGGGGGACGACCGGATCGATGCAGGCGACGGTGCCAACCGTGTCCGGGGTGATGACGGCGATGACACCATCACCACCGGCGATGGTGACGACCGGATCAGAGGTGACGATGGCAGCGACAACATTCACGCGGGCGCGGGCGACGACCGTATCAAGGGCGGCGATGGCGACGACTTGATCGACGGCGGCGATAACGACGACCGCATCAGCGGTGACGGCGGCAACGACGATATCTCAGGCGGTGCGGGTGATGACCGGATCAAGGGCGGCGACGGCGACGATAAGATCGATGGGGGTGACGATAACGATCGTGTCCGTGGTGACAATGGCGACGATCGTATTACTGGAGGTCGGGGCGATGACAACCTCAACGGCGGCCGTGGTGACGACTCGATGGACGGCGGTGCCGGCAATGATCGTATGCGTGGTGATGAAGGAAACGACACAATCGCCGGTGGTCAGGGGCGTGATAATCTTAACGGCGGAAGCGGTGACGACTCGATGGACGGCGGTGACGACGACGATCGGATCCGCGGTGGTGATGGCGACGATGATATCTCCGGAGGCCAGGGGGACGACCTGATCCGTGGTGACGGGGGACACGATCGATTAAACGGTAACGACGGTGACGACGACGTGCGTGGGAACCGTGGCCAAGACACGCTCATCGGCGGGGTTGGTAATGACCGGCTCAATGGGGGCCAGGGCGTGGATGATATCTATGAAGACAACGAGGATAATGACGGTCGATCTGCGGTCGGGCATGATGACGACAACGATACTCATCACCTGACTGGGCAGGAAGATCATGACAATGATAATGATGGCCGTGACGATCAACACCAGGCAGGCCGTGATGATGACGATCACAGCCGTGATGACAACGACAACGGCCACTCGTCGGACCACGACGGAGATGCGTTACACCGTTAATTTTCTTTAGGTGTGAGTTTATTATTTGTAGGCAACCGGCCCCACTGGCTCCCTCGCCGGACGTGGGGCCGGTTGTTTTTGGGGGACGGGGGATCACCCAAATATCAATCCTATTAAAAACTCATGCGTCAATTTCTTCGTACCGTCCCACGTTCAAGAGGACGTGGGCTTCCCAGACGCAGAAGTATTTAATGGGATTGGTATCAGTTGTGTGAGAATGGTCGGCCATACCCTCGTATAGCCTTTGGGGGCCCCTGAATAACCTTCCGCGGTGCGTGATTCTGAACAACCACGGCTGCTAAAGCAGCCTCAGCCGCGGTTATTCAGAGGCCCCTTTGGGATCACCGTCGCCGAGTCATACCAATCGTGTAAAAGACTCGTGCGTCGTCGTTTGATTATGCAGGGGAATCCCCCGGCAAAGCCGGGGGCTGAGGGGAGGTCAAGACGCACGAGAACTAAATGGGATTGGTATCAGTTGCTGATGATCTGACGGCGTAGCTGGTCCAGGAGGGAAGCGGGTTTTATTTCGGCGGGTTGGCCGGGGACGAGGACGGGTTTGTTGTCGCGGAGCTGCTTTTTGATGCGCCCGGCGGCGGTGACGATGGTGGAGTGGTTGGGTCGGCCCATGATGGCGGCGATCTCGGGGTAGCTCATGGGGGTGAGTTCGTAGACGAGGTGGATCAGGATTGAGCGGGCGAGGACGACGTGTTGTTTGCGGATTCGGCCGGTGACTTGCAGGGGTGGTAGAGCGAAGAAGTTGCAGACGGCGTCGAGGATGGCGTCGTAGCGGACGGGCTTGCGGGGGGCGAGGCTTGGCTGTTCCTGGAAGAGGCGGTTGACGAGGCTGTGGCCGATGACGGTGGCGGCGTTGAGGCCGGGGGAATGTGGGCGGGTGATTAAAGAGAGAGCCTGGAGTTTGTTGAGCATGCCTTCGATGTCGCGGACGGAGCCGTCGCAGCGGTCGGTGATGGTTTGAGCGACGGCTTGGGGGATGGCGAGGCCTTTTCGTTCTGCGAGGGCTTCGACGAGTCGCAGGCGGGTTTCGACATCGGGGGTATCGACCCTGACGACCATGCCACGGACGCAGCGGCTTGCCAGTGCGTCGCTGAACTGCTTGATGAGCTTGGGGTGGCTGTCGCTGACGAGGACGACACGGGCGCCGCAAAGCTCGATCTCGTTGAAGCAGTGCAGGAACTCCTGCTGAGTTTTTTCCTTGTTGGCCAGGAAGTGGACATCGTCGACGGCGAGGAGGTCGAGTCGGCGGATCTTGCGTCGAAATGCGTCGAGCGTGTTGCTGCGAACGGCGGTGATGAAGTCGTTGGTGAACTGTTCGCCGGTGGTGTAGAGGACGTGGCGGTCGGGGTGGCGTTCGCTGAAGCGTTGGCAGATGCCTTGGAGGAGGTGTGTTTTGCCCAGTCCGCATCCGCCGTGGATGAATAGTGGGGAGCCGGGGTCCTGGTCGTGCTCGGCAAGGCGGACGGCGGCGGCGAAGGCCAACTCGTTGCTTGCGCCGACGACGAACTCGTTTAAGGCGTGTCGCCAGCGATTGGTGGTGTTGCGTGTGCGTGGGGA
>JAJRRS010000061.1 GCA_024279275.1 Planctomycetota bacterium
GCCGAGTTGCTAATGAAAACACGCTATCAGGAATTACCGCAAACCACCGGCCAGCCTTGGCCTTTGCCGGCGGCGGCGTTGCGGCAGGTTCTGGGTGAGGGCTACGGCTGGTCGAGGTTTCGGGCCGACGCGATGGCGGGGGTGGTGGTTGGGGTGATCGCACTGCCGCTATCGATGGCTCTGGCGATCGCCTGCGGGGTGCCGCCGCAGTACGGTCTGTATACCGCGATTGTCGCGGGGATGGTCGCGGCGCTAACCGGTGGCGCACGGACCAGCATCACGGGTCCAACCGCGGCGTTCGTGGTGGTGTTGATCCCGGTAGTCAGCGAGTACGGCATAGCGGGCTTGGGGCTGGCGACCGCGATGGCGGGGGTGATCCTGATGGCGATGGGGCTGGCGCGGATGGGCCGACTGATCCAATTCATCCCCTATCCGGTGACGACCGGTTTCACCGCCGGGATCGCGGTGGTGATTGCAACGCTCCAGATCAAGGATTTTCTTGGGATCACCGTCGATGAGATGCCCCACGAATATGTCCAAAGGCTAGCGGCGCTGTGGCAGGCGCTGCCGACGACACGTTTGCCGGATCTGCTCATCGGGACACTAACGCTTGGGCTGCTGGTGGGTTGGTCGAAGTTCACCAAGAAGATCCCGGCCCCGTTGGTGGCACTGGCGGCGGCGGCGGTATTGGCCTGGGCACTGGGCCGGTGGGTGGAAGGGTTCGAGGTCGCGACCATCGGCAGCCGGTTCTTCTACTCGGCGGCAGACGGGAGCATCTTACCCGGCATCCCGCAACTCCCCCCGATGCTTCGGTGGCCCTGGGACTTACCCGGTGTGGACGGGCAACCGCTGCATATGTCTCTAGCACTGGTCCGCGACATGCTGGGGCCGGCGTTCACGATCGCCGTGCTGGGCGCGATCGAGTCGCTGCTCTGTGCCGTGGTCGCAGACGGGATGGTTGGGACCAAACACGACTCAGACTCGGAGTTGATCGGACAGGGGTTTGGCAACCTGATCGCGCCCTTCTTCGGCGGCTTCGCGGCAACAGGTGCGATCGCCCGGACGGCGGCGAACATCCGTAGCGGTGGGCGGACCCCGATCGCCGCGGTGATCCACTCGCTGTTCGTGCTGGCGGCCGTTCTGTTGCTGGCACCTGTGCTGGGCTACCTGCCGCTGTCGGCGTTGGCGGCGCTGCTGCTGTTGGTCGCGTGGAACATGAGCGAGGCCAGGCACTTTATCCGGATGCTGCGGGTGGCCCCGCGTTCGGACGTGGCCGTGCTGGTCACCTGCTTCGGACTGACCGTGCTGATGGACATGGTGATCGCGGTTACGGCGGGGGTGATCCTGGCGGCGCTCTTATTCATGCAGAGGATGGCGGCGTTGTCGAGTACGAAACTGGTCGAGGGCCACCACCCGCGTATGCTCGCACCCCTACCTGAAGGCGTGGTCTTGTACGAGGTGGCGGGGCCGTTGTTTTTCGGGGCAGCGGAGAAAGCGGCCGGAGCTCTATCTCTGGTTGCTGGCGGGGTCTCAATCGTGATCCTGGACCTGGCGGGCGTCCCGGTGATCGACGCGACCGGGATGGTGGCGCTCGAGTCGGCGATCACCAGGCTCCAGTCCAGCGGCGTGATGGTTATCTTGGCCGATTGCAAATCTCAGCCGATGGAAGCAATGCATAAGGCCGGTATCCGCGATGAGCCGGGCAAGTTGGCGCTGTGCAAGACCCTCGGTGAAGCAGAGATGCTGGCGAGACTGATTCATCCCGACCACGAAGAGAAGGCCGAATCCGCCCCGGTGTAACGCGTGCTATCGCCCATCCAGCTTGCCCGACAGGTCGTTGCGCAGCTTGTTGACCTCATCCCGCAAAAATGCCAGCCCCCGACCGGTGCCCATGTCGATGATCTGTTCGGCGGGTATCGGCTTGCCAAACATCACCCCGACCCGGCCGCGGAGCTTGAGCTTGCCCCCTCGTTTCCAGATGTCGAATGCCCCGTCTATGGCCACCGGCATGACCATCGGTTTGGCACGCTTGATGATGAGCATCGTCCCGGTCTCGAACGGCTGGACCTTGCCGGTCATCGTCCGGGCGCCCTCGGGGAAGATCAACAAAGCCTGGCCTTTTTTTAATTCCGCGATGCACCGCCGCATCGCGCCAAGGTCCGCCTCGCCCTGTGTGACAGGGACCGTGTTGAGCTTGCGGAGGATGAAGCCGGCGATCTTGTTATCAAACAGTGTGGCCCGCGCCAACGCCACGAACTGCCGACGGATACACCCCGCCCCGACGATAGGCGGGTCCAGAAAAGATTGATGGTTGCAGACCAGCAGCAACGGCCCGGTGCGGGGGATATTGTTGACGCCGTAGGACCGGTGGCGGTAAAAAATCACCAGCCCCAGGTAGCACAGCGTCTGGATGAAGTCCCACAAAACGATACGCCAGAGCGGCGCGCCGGGTTGGCGTTGACGTATGGCCGCGATCAAAGCGCATGCCCCGCCGCTTCGTGGACCAGGCCGAATAGCATCTCGACCACTTCGTCCAGTGTCATGTCAGAGGTGTCGATGCGATTGGCATCCTCAGGACAGATCAGCGGGGCGTCCTTTCGGCTCGAATCCTTGCGGTCACGCTCCAGGATCCCGTCGCGTATCTGTTTCAGATCGGCCTTCTTCCCCGCCGCCCGGAGCTGCTCAGCCCGTCGTTTGGCGCGGATGTTCGGCGAGGCATCGAGATAAAATTTAACCTCAGCCTTTGGGAAGACCACCGAACCCTGGTCACGTCCCTCGGTGACCAGCCGGGGGTGTTCGTCGCCCATCCGTCGTTGTTCGCGGACCATGACCTGCCTGACGCCCGGGATCGCCGCGACCTCGGAGACCTGCCCGGTCACATCGCTGTCACGCAGCCGATCGGTCACGTCTGTCCCCCCCACGTTCAGCCTCGGCGGGTCTTGTGACCAGTCAAATCGAAAATCGCTGTTACGAGCCAGCTCGACCACCGCATAATCCTCAGCGACCGGATCGATCCCGCGTTCGACACATTTAGCGCTTAAACCCCGGTACATCGCCCCGGTATCGAGGAACTCCAGGCCAAGGCGTTTGGCCAGATGCCACGCGACGGTGGACTTGCCAGCGCCTGCGGGTCCGTCCAGAGTAATAATCAACCTCTGCATGGGGGGGGAGTGTACGGGAAAAACCGTTTGTTGGCACGGCGGTTTGTTGTCTTTTTTTGATACGACTCGATCATAACAGCCTAAGTTCACGGCTGATTCATCCGGTCATACCACGTTTGCACCCGGTCGCGCTTCAATAGCAGGTAATACAGCCTGCCCTCGGCGGCTTGGCGCCCGGCGGAGGCTTCGGCGGTGGGGCCGATGCCGAAGTAGATATCGCCTCGTCCCGGGGCACGGATCGCGCCGCCGGTGTCCTGGTCGAGCATGAGTTGGCTACGGGGCAAGGCCCATCCGCCGGCCGGGGCTTTGTCGGTGGTGACAAGGACGACGCAGCCGCGGGGGAAGATCGCCTTGTCGGTGGCCAGTGAACGCTCGGCAGTGACCTTGAACCCAAGCGACCCGGCCGGCCAGGTATCGCCCGAATATTCGCGGAAGAAGACGAACCGATCGTTGCGGCGGATGTAACCATCCAACTCGTTTGGATTCGATCTGAAATAGGCACGCAGGGTCGGCAGGCTCAGGCGGTCGGCGCTGATTTTGCCATCCTTGATGAGTTCCTGTCCGATGCTGGTGTATTCGTGGCCGTTGGTGGCGGCGAACCCGACGTACATGATCGTGCCGTCGGCCATTTCAAGTTTGGCTGAGCCGTTGACCTGGATGATGTAGGCATCCAGTTGGCTTTGCAGGTAGACCAACTCCGTGCCGGCGAGCGTGCGTGAGTCTTCGAGTTGCGCTCGGCTGGGGTGCGTGCCGTGGACTTCACCGCTGATCGGGTCGGCGGTCAGGTTGGCGGGCTTCTTGTAGAGCGGGTACTGGAATCCGGGGGAGCCGGGGGAACCGGGTGCGGATGTGCGTGAGGCCTTGAAGACCGGGCTGTAGTAGCCGGTGAAGAGTACGCCCCCCCCGCCGTCCCAGCCGACCGACTCGTAGACATCAAAGTCCTGATGGATCTGTGACAGCACCTGACCCGACGGGGCTTGGCCGATCTGTTCAAGCGCGTAGGCCGAGGTGAACGCATGGGCGTGGCTGATCCCGGCAACGGGGAACAGTTTCTGGGTGGAGGGTATTTCGTACCACTCAAGGCTACGCGCCAACGCCTCACGAAACCCCGGCGAAGATAGCTGCCTGGCTGCGACGCTCAGGTCGGGCATCCGGGCGGGGTCGGTGATGAGCCTTAGCGCACTGGTACCCGGCGGCAGCGGTCGGCTGTAGTCAGGTGCCTGGACCTCGGCAAGCTGGCAGCCGGGGGAAAGGGTTAGTATCGAAAAGAACAGGACGGGCCAGGCACGCCACGGAATCCATCGGGCTTGTATCATGTCCGGGCCTCACAGGGTTTGAGGTGGTGTTCATCGCAGGCGTCCGTGCCGACGATCATCCACAGTGTCGCAGATCGCACCCCGATCGGCCAGAGGGCTTGCAAGACTTGTTCCAGAACCTGTTCATACAGAAGGCCTTTGACCCTTCGACTCAGTTTTATTTCTTCTCGATCGTGATCAGCGTCGTAATCAGCATCACGCTGCACGAGCTGGCTCACGGGTGGGTGGCGATCAAGCACGGCGACCTCACACCGATCCGCACGGGCCACATGACCGGGAACCCGCTGATTCACATGGGGCCGTTCTCGATCATGATATTGATGATCGTGGGGATCGCCTGGGGTCAGATGCCGATCGACCCGAGCCGGCTCAAAGGCAAATACGCAGAGGCCTGGGTCGCTTTTGCCGGGCCTGCGATGAACTTCACGCTGTCGATTGTGGCCTTGACCGGGCTTGGGCTGCTGATTCGGTTCGAGACGCTTGACGGGACCAGTATTGAAAAGAACGCTCTTGGTTTTCTCTACGCCTTCGGAAGCATCAACGCGATCCTCGGCGTCTTCAACCTCTTCCCGATCCCCCCGTTGGATGGCTCACACATCATCGCCAACTTCAACCGCAAGTACGCGATGTTCATTTCTGATCCCGGGAACCGGGGCGTGATGATGTTTGGCTTTTTCTTATTGTTCACGATTGCGAGTGTGATTTTCGGCCCGATCTACAGCGCAGCGGACATCTACGTCCGGTGGGTCTCAAATCTTCCATTTTAGAATGGTTTGGTATCACCCGGCCTGGCGCAGGTCGTAGCTCTTGCGCTGATCGGGGTCCGACAGCACCTTGTAGGCTTCGCAGATGCCGATGAACCGGTCTTGGGCACCCGGGTCTTTATTCGCGTCCGGGTGGTATTGCCTGGCCAACTGGCGGTACGCGGTATGGACCCGCTGGCCGTCGGCGTCCGGCGAAACACTCAGCACGGCGTAGTAGTCCGGCAGGTCGATCGATACACGCAGCTTCGGCTTGGGCTTTGTCTTTGTCTTGGTGTTAGACTTTAGGCATTCGTCGGTCATGGCATCCGGGCACAGGAAGCCGAACTTCACCAGCGACGCGATCGCCTTCATCACGTTCGGCGGGTTGCTGACAAACTTCAACCCGATCTCGTAGCCGCCACGAATCCCCCGACGTTTACGCCACCGCTCCTGCACCGAGACAGGCAGCTTGCCCCCGTTGAACACGAACTTGATCGTCGTGACCGAGCCTTCACTGAATGGCGGCTTGGACTTGCAGTGGATCCTCACGCCGGACGCAGAGATATCCAACACGTTACCCAGCGGGCACGAAAGCGTGTCCGTCGTTTGTCTGGGGTCCGCGCGTCGAGGATCCTGGCCGTCGGCCAAGGGGTCGGGGAAGTCAGGCTTTTTCGATCCAAAGAACATATACAAGGTTAAATCGACGGAATACGGGTATCGCTGAAGTGCCCGGCGGTATCCAGCCTGCAAAGAATCCCCCTGTCGGGGCTGTAAAACATAATCGCCGGAATATGTTGCGGATCTGTTGCATTGGATAACAGGCTAAAAGTGCTTTGACCAGGAATCCTCTTCTTGGCCTCGAAAATCGCTTTAAGTGCAATTTTACGCAGGATTGCGGTGCATTATCAGACATTGCTCTGATCGTTAGAAATTTTTTACTTGACATGCCGATATGAACGATTAATCTATGTCGGTACTGTTGCGAAGATGTTGCGAAGATAAAGCGAGGCCTTGATGACTTCTGTACGTGATATTGCCAAGAAGGCTGGAGTTTCGGCTGCGACGGTCTCTCGGGCGTTGAAAAACCACCCGGATATCAGCTCCGCGACCCGGCGTCGGGTTGCTGTGGCGGCTAACGAGGCAGGGTATGCCATGCCCGTCTCGGCCGTACACAAGTGCTGTGTAGGTTTGATTGTTGATAACCACAGAGCATTGACGCTCTACGACTGCCTGTTGCTCAACGGCATACGGCGTGGGCTTCACGCGGCCCGCCTTGACGTCCAGTTCGTTGATGTCACCCGGGATATGACTGCGGCGCAGAGTTATACCGCTTTCTTCCAGTCCCGTGGCCTGCACGGCGTCATCATCCCACCGGGGTCCAAGAACCGCAGGCTCTCCTTGAAAATCGCTGACGAAAGCTTCCCCAGTGTTACGATTGCGGAGCGTTTCGACGAGCCGAATGTTGCCTACGTCTGCTGCGATACCTCTGACGCAAGTGGGCGAGCCATCGATCATCTGATCGATCTGGGTCACGAACGCATCGGCTTGGCGTTGCCCCCATTTACCGATCACGACCACGAAGACCGATTCAAGGGCTACCGCCAATCACTTGAAAACCACGGAGTCAAGTACGACGAATCGCTTGTCGTCCGTGTGGATCCCACGCCCGAGGGTGGCAGTGCGGCGCTGAACGAACTACTCAGCAAACGCGAACCGCCGACCGCGATTTTCTTTGCCGATCCATACCCAGCGATCGGTGCTCTTTCACGGGCACAAGCCGCGGGCCTGTCGGTTCCGGGTCAGCTATCCGTGATTGGTTTTGACGATGGTCGGATGAGACGCCAAGTCAACCCGATGCTTTCGGCGGTGTGTCAGCCAACCGAGGAACTGGGCTTCGAGGCGAGTTCATGGATACTCGGAGCCATTGGAGGTTGGATCGACAAGCCGATACGTCGATCGCTGCCCGCAACACTTGAGATTAACCAGACCTCCGGGGTGCCGGCAGACGACCCGGTACGGGTTCAGCCCGACGGGACGCTCTTGAATCGTTAGGACGACTGTGATGGACACGGCTCTCGGGCCGTTGATTATTGTTGGGAAAAAGATGGAGAGGCCGTGTGAAACACGTGCCGATGGGAGATTGTCACTTAACGGGCATGGCCATGTGTGTTCATGCCGAATGTTTCTACATTTTTCACTTGGGAGGACGACCGATGACACGTTTCACTACATTAGTGCTTCTGGCTGCTACCGCTTCACTGACTTTTTCGCAGGCCGCGACGGCAGAAACACTTCTATTTGATTTCGGGCGCACCGACCTTCAAACCAACCCCGGCTGGAACAACGTCGTCCCCGCGACCGGCACCCTTTTCGCTACATTCGATAGCACCAACACCCTGACCGCCACGGGTTTTGAGATCACAGATCCATTCTTCCAGGCTGGCGAACCCTCGCAACTCGGCTCGGAAGCACCCGCTGGTGACGCTGCCGCTTACCCGGTCTCGGCTACCGATGACTACTTCTTCGGCCATGTCAACGGCTTCGCCGGTCAAGGCCCAAACCCACTGGGTCAGTTCAAGCTCTTCAATCTCGACCCCACCAAGACTTACAACTTTACCTTCTTCGGCTCCAGGCAGACCGTCACCGATATCCGTGATTCTGCTTACACCGTGACCGGTTTGAATTCGCTCAACGGTGTGTTGAACTCATCGAACAACAACACCGAAGTCCTGACCATTGACGGCATTACGCCCGACGCCAGCAATGAAATCTTCATTGACGTGACCGCCGGGCCGAACAACAACAACGGCATCGGGTTCTTCTACCTCGGACTTATGCAGGTTGACGTCGTGCCCGAACCCGCTTCGCTCTCGCTGCTGGCGGCCTCCGGCCTGCTCGTCCTGGGCCGTCGCCGAGGGTGATACAACTCTCATAGGCGTTCACTCAAGACGATGATTTCTTAAACATTACTGACCCGAATTATACCCTTGGAGGCGATTAATTATGCGTTTCAGAAATACACTCATTGGCATCCTGGGCGTCGCAACGCTCGCGGTGACGCCGGCCTTGAACGCGGCGCCCCTGCATGTCATCTTCTACGGCAACAGTTTCACGTTTGGTGCTGGTAGCACACGCTCGGTGAATGATCTTTTTAAGGATATCGCCACCGCAGCCGGCCACGAAACCCCGTTCGTTCAAAGCGCCGCCGCCAGCGGTCAGGCGATCAACTGGCACGTGGCGAATAACACGAGCCCGATCTTCACGTCGATCCCATTCGATAAAGACTGGGACTACATCGTGATGCAGGAGCACTCGACCAAGCTGACCCAGGCCTTTACGGGTTCGCCTGCTTACCCGGCCAGCATCGATGAGTCCAAGGCCGACGTGGTCGACCTCTACAACGTGGCGACCACGCGAAGCGCCGGTGTCGTTCCCGTGCTCTTCGAAACCTGGGCACGCGCCCCGGGCCATGCGTTCTACACCGGCGGGACGCCTGTCTTCCCGGGTGGGGCCTCCGAGATGCAGGCCCAGGTGCGTAGCGGCTACGACCAACTCAAAGGGGCACTCGATACCGCGATTGGCAGTGACATCGCGAAAATCGCCCCGGTGGGCGACGCCTGGGAGCAAGCCAACTACAACCAGCTCCACGCCGCAGACCTCTGGCACGCCCAGAACCGCGGCACCCTCCTGGCGGCCCTGGTGATCTATGGCACGATCTATGGCGATGAAACCACCAGCGACATCGATCTGACTGACGTACTCAACTCGTTAGGGCTTGATGGCACCGACGGCGCGGAACTCACCGCCGCCGCCGACGCGACCCTTGTCCCCGAGCCTGCAACCCTCGGTCTTATCGGTTTCGGGGCCTTGGCTATCTCAGGACGCAGGCGGCACTGATCCCGCAGTAGAGAGGATGGGTGGCAGTAGAGACATAGGTGCCTGCGGGCTTCGGCCCGCAGGCACATTCTCCGCTGAATGTGTCTCAAATACCGATCTACTCAACACGTTAGCCAGGCAAATACGATGTACAAATTTAATGACCGATTCGATGTAAGTGCGCCCGCACGATCTCTGTCACGGTTGGCGATGACCGTTGGCGTCATCGCGGCCACCGCACTGCCGGCTTCGGCGCAGATGCAGGTAACGTTCACCGGCAACAACGGTGTCATGCTCTCGGACGGCAACAACAAGGTGCTGATCGATTCACTGCAGAATCACACCAACCCCTTCTGGACACAGTTGCCTCAATCCGACTTGCAGGACATGGTTGCAGGCAACGCGCCGTTCGATGGCGTCAGTTACGCAATGGCCACGCACAACCACCCGGACCATTACAGCTCAAACACCGTACTTGGCTTCCTGCTGAATAATCCGCAGGCCAAATTCATCGGCCCGCCCCAGGTCCGATCCTCGCTTGCAGGCCAAGCCGCGATTCAGGCACAGGTGTTGGATATCACGCCCGTGTTTCAAACCGGGTCGATCGTGATTAGTGAACCCGGCCTGGAAATCGAGGTGTTCCATATGGAACATTTCGATCAATTCGGCAACGACTTCTCTTCGGTACAGGACTTTACCTACCTGGTCACGATGGGCGGGGTCTCCCTGCTGCATCTGGGCGACATCGACTACATCAATGAGAACTTCGAGAACTTCGATCTCGCCAGCCGGAACATTGACGCGGTGATCCTGCCGACATTCAACACCCTTATCAGTGAGGCCAACAAGGCGGTTATCCTCGATCAGGTCAACCCCGGACATATCATCGCGACCCATCTTCGAGCCGGCCTACTCGCGACCGAAGAAGCCAACGTAAGGACGCTCTACCCCGATGCGACGATCTTCACCACCGCGTGGGATTCGATCACGCTGAATCCGGTGCCCGAGCCAAGTACCGCGATCTTGTGTTTGCCTGCAGCGATGGCGATGGTTGTTAGAGGCCGTCGCAAAGAAACCCGAATGAAAAAGCAGCTACCGCACACACGATAACAATCGGTGTGATAGGCACGCCACATTCTCCTAAGTGTAACGGGGCAGGGGTTCGACTTCCTGCCTCGTTATTTTTATAGGCGTGCCGTCTACGTTGGCGAGACCTGTATCGTTGGGCCGTCGATGATTAGGCTTGTTCCGCGATCAAGCGGATCGCCTCGGGATACGCCAGGCACTCCTGCTCAAACACCCGGGCAGCGAGTGTTTCGGGGGTGTCGTCCTCCAGGACCGGGCAGGTGCGTTGCACGAGGATTTGGCCTGTGTCGTAGGTCTGGTCGGCGTAGTGGACGGTGCAGCCGGTGACTTTGCAGCCGCTCTTGATGACGGCTTCGTGGACATGGTGGCCGAACATCCCTTTGCCGCCAAAGGCTGGGAGCAGTGCGGGGTGGATATTGATGACACGGTTGATGAACCCGTCCGGGATCGACAGCAGGCACAAAAAACCGGCAAGGCAGACCAGGTCCACATCCGCGTCCTGGATAAGCTCGAAAACCGCCTGGGAAAACGCAGCGGTGTCGGCGTGGTCCTTGCGGGCTACCAGATGGACCGGCAGGCCCAGCCCGCGTGCGGTGAGTTTGTCGTAGGAAGACTTATTCGAGCAGATAGCCACCGCCAGTTCGGCATCCAACTCGCCCGCTTGAATCTTCTCCGCCAGGTTCACCAGTGTCGTCCCCCCACCGCTGACCAGGACAGCCAGACGGATCGGCTTGTGGCGGGGTTTGGACACATCAGTCGGCATGGCGGATACGATACACCATGATGGACCCGCCACAACCCGACAACCAGCACTTGGACCAAACCCCCGACCAGCCCCTCTGCCAAATTCCGGGGGCAATTCCGGGGGCAATTCCGGGGGAAACTCCGGGGGACGTGACTCGCCTCGCCCCCTCGCCGACCGGGGCGCTGCACCTGGGCAACGCTCGCACCTTCCTGATCAACTGGGCACTGGCAAAACAGCACGGCTGGAAGGTCGTGCTTCGGGTTGAAGACCTCGACGGCCCGCGTGTCGATCCACAGGCTTCACAGTCGGCCATCGACACACTCGCCTGGCTTGGGCTTGATTGGGAAGGTGAGCCGGTCTTCCAGTCCCACGACCTGGCCCCCTACAGCGATGCGCTGGCCAAGCTCTACCGCCTGGGCGTGATCTACCCCTGCACCTGCACACGCAAGGAGATTGTCAACGCTCAGTCCGCACCGCACGAAGATGAACACGAGCTACGCTACCCCGGCACATGCCGCCCCCCCCCGCCCCCGGATACTTCCCCGGATGGCAGTGCTGATACCGATCCCTCAACCGCAAGCGAAGCGATCCTTCAAGACTCCGCGATCGCCTGGCGTGTGTCGGTGCCGGAAGAGCCGATCACCTACGACGATCGATTCTGTGGTCCGCAGACTTTTAATATCCAGCAACAGGTCGGCGATTTTGTCGTCGCATCCAAGATGGGCCTGCCCGCGTACCAGTTGGCGGTCGTGGTGGATGATGCCAGGCAAGGCGTGACTCAGGTGGTGCGTGGTGATGATTTATTAGGCTCAGCCTGCCGACAGTTGTTCCTCTACCGCATGCTCGGGCTGACACCGATACCGACCTATACCCATCTTCCGCTTGTCCTGGGTGCGGACGGCCGACGTTTAGCCAAACGCCACGGCGACACCCGCATCGACACCTACCGCCAGCGCGGCGTCGGGGTTAGTCGTATCATCGGCTTGCTGGCACGTTGGTCGGGGATCGGCAAGGGGTATGATGAAATGACCGCCGACGAGTTTGCGGCAAGATTTAACCTGGATGAACTGGGACACAGCCCGGTGACTATGACACAGGAGGACGAGGCTTGGTTACTCGACGGACGTATATCTTAAGCGTGTTGGCTTTACTGGTTTCGTTGGCGTCAGGCTGCGAGAAATCAGATATTCAGGCCTCCGACGATACGCATCTGGCCGTGACAATCAAGGGTGAAACGTTCAATCTCGAGTTGGCGTTGGATGATGACACCCGCGTACAAGGCCTATCTGACCGTGCGGAGATCGCTGCCGATGGCGGGATGCTGTTTGTCTTTTCTAAAGAGGAACGCAGGCAGTTTGTGATGCGGCGGTGCCTGGTCCCGATCGATATTGCCTATCTGGACGCCCAAGGCGAGGTGGTCTGGATGCACGCGATGCAGGTCGAGACCAACCCGGATATCCGGGAGAGCCAGCTCAAACGTTACGACAGTCACCACCCCGTGCAGTTCGCCATCGAGGTCCGGGACGGGTCGCTCCGGCGGTTAGGGTTACGCCAGGGCGATCGGATCGATTTGCCTCTTGAAGACCTTAAGGGCCGTGCCCAGTGAGTCGATAAATCTCTAAACGACACCAGCGCCAGCACCTAGTGGGGATGAATGCCAGGCTCAGATCTTCTGCTTGTAATAGACTCCGCCCTGGACGCCAACGACGTCACATCTCGGGCACAGACAGCCCTGTCGTATTGGAAAGGCGCTGACCGCCCCGTCATACGATCGATCACAACCCAAGCACTCATCGACGACCCCACCGCTTTGGCGCAGGCAAAAGCGGTATGGCTCGTATTCCAGGACGAAGGCTCCTCGCAGGCGCACGAAGCCATCGGCCAGGTTCAGGAAAGCCGACTGCCCGCGGTCATCAGCCTGCCCGGCGGTGAGCCTGTTGTCTCAGGCTACGAAGACGGCGTCGTCGCCTGCCCCATCGATGCAACCCCGACACTGATCTGTTCCGTGCTCAGTTCGCTATGGAGCCAGGCACCGATCTTGGACGAACTGCTTCGTGAGATCCGGCTGCTGCGTGCCCACGGAGAAGGACTCTGCAGCCAGATCGCTTTGCTCGATGAAGAATTACGCATGGCGGCCCAGCTTCAGAAAGAGTTCATGCCCAGCGAGATGCCCAAGGTCAACGGCATCGGGTTTGATGCCCTCTGGCGGCCGGCGGGGTATGTCAGCGGCGACATCTACGACGTGGTTCAGCTTGATGACACACACGTCGGCCTGTTCATCGCCGACGCGGTGGGCCACGGTGTGCCCGCGGCGCTGATGACCGTGCAGATCAAACAGTCCATGCCCATGAAGAAGATCGACCCCTCCTGCCCGGACGGCTACCGGGTCTACTCGCCGGGCGAAGCGATCGGCATACTCAATCAGGAGATGCTCAAGTTCCAGTCCGGCAAGGTCCGCTTCGCCACCGCGTGCTACGGCATCATCGACACCGAAACCAACCAACTCACCGTCGCCCGTGCCGGACACCCCTACCCGTTGATTCTTCGAGCCGATGGCCGAACTGAAAATATCGAACCCGAGGGCGGGCTGCTCGGCGTTTTCCCTGATGAAGTCTTCGAGGAAACCACCGTCCAACTCGAACCCGGCGATCGTGTGCTGTTGTACTCCGATGGCTTTGAGGTCGCTTTCCCCACACGCAAAGAAGCCGGGGAAGACGGGAAGCCCGGTCGACAAAAAATCTGCAACGATCAGTTCGCCCAGGAATTTGAGGACCTGCGCAACGGCGATGCCGAGGCCGCTCTGGAACGTCTCTCCCAGCGCCTGAACATGCAGTCCGGCTCACTGAACCAACGCGACGACCTCACCGTCGTCTGCATGACCATCGCAGACCCCGTCGAGCGGTCGGCCACCGGTGACACCAACACCCCCACCGCCTCCGCCGCGTGACAACCCCATAAAGCCCACGATGGCATCGCGGGTCTTCATACACACTGTTTAATCACAATTGACATGCAACACCGAACCCGCCATACCATCGCGGGTCTTCTCGTCACACCTGCACACAACTGCCACCACTTACCTCCCGCGCAGACCCGGCACCTAGAAGACCAATTTTAATTTATATTTTATATAATATTTAAGTTAAAATTGATCTAAGAGGCGTTGGGTTTTGTTTCCGGGCTGTAGACGTTGTGTGTATGGAACCCCGGCAACAAATCGATGCAAACCGTGTTCATTGAAGATGAGGCGGTGCGAATGAAGACCCGTTGAAGAGTTGTTAAGGCCCCACTGAATATCGAATGAAGACCCGCGATGCCATCGCGGGCTTTATGCGGGGCCACAGAATCCGGCATCACGCAAGGCTTGCATCGTCAAGGCCGGCGATTGATCGGGCGTGCCACCGCGCAGACGTTCCAACTGATGCACGACCGTCTTGCTGATGATGTCGGTTTCGAGGTTCACCCGCCGACCGACTGTTGTATCGCCCAGTGTGGTTAGGTCCAGCGTTGTGGGGATCAGCGCGACCTCGAAACGATCCTCGGTTACTTCCGCGATGGTCAGGCTGATCCCGTCGATGGCGATCGAGCCTTTGGGGATGATGTAGGCCATCAACTCGGCTGGGGGTTTGACGGTGACGCGGTGTTCATTTTTGCCCGCCTGCACGTCGGTGACTTCGCCAACCCCATCGACATGCCCCTGCATGAAGTGCCCGCCCAACGGCTGGCTGGCGGTGACCGGCGGTTCGAGGTTCACCGGATCACCCTCCTTAAGTTCGCCCAGATTGGTCTTGGCCAGCGTCTCGGCGATCACGTCAAAGCTCAGCACCCCGCCTGCACCCCCGGCTACCTCCACGACCGTCAGACAGACCCCGCTGACGCAGATCGAATCACCGCGAGCGGGTTGATAGACCTTTGGATCGGGCCAACCCAGTCCATCGACCGACAGCCTGGCCCCGAAGTCGTTGCGTTGGATGCCGGATATCCGGCCCTTGGCTTGAACTATCCCTGTGAACATGCCGAAAGTGTACCCGCAGGACGCATGTTTGGTATCATTCCCGACCCGGTATCGCCTGCGGGATTTTTCAAAACATTCCACCAACATTAAAGACCGATTTGAGCAGGACATGAAAAAACGTACACACAACTGCGGTGCTTTACGCGAAGAACACGTTGACCAGACCGCTTGCCTTGCAGGTTGGGTCAACAACTACCGCGACCACGGCGGCGTGATTTTCATTGACCTGCGCGATCGGGCTGGGATCACTCAGATCGTCTTCCACCCCGACTTCGCTGAGGCTCACGCCCTGGCTGACAAGCTGCGTAATGAAGACGTGATTCAGGTCACCGGGAAGATCCTCGCCCGCGGCACCGACGACAAGGGCAAGAGCCTGACCAACCCCAAACTCAGTACCGGCGCGATTGAGATACAGGCCGAGCAGCTTGAGATACTCAACAAATCCCAGACCCCGCCGTTTACTCCGGACGAGGCTGATCGTACGGGTGAAGAGATCCGTCTCCGCTACCGGTACATCGATCTTCGCCGACCGAAGATGCAGGAAACACTGCGCATCCGTTCGCGTGTGACCAAGGTGATGCGTGACTACTTCGCGGAGAACGAGTTCCTGGAAATCGAGACGCCGTTCTTGTGTCGATCGACTCCCGAAGGTGCCCGCGACTTCCTCGTGCCGTCACGGCTTCAGCCAGGTGAGTTCTACGCCCTGCCGCAGAGTCCCCAGCTATTCAAGCAAATCCTGATGGTCGCCGGCTGCGAGCGGTACCTGCAGATCGTGCGTTGCTTCCGTGATGAAGACCCCCGCGCCGATCGGCAGGCAGAGTTCACGCAGATCGATTTGGAGATGAGTTTTGTTACCTGTGAAGACGTGATGCAGATGTCCGAAGGCTCGATCCGTGCGGTATGGAAAGACATCTTGGACATCGACGTCCCCAAGATCAGGCGGATGACCTACGCCGAGGCGATGGATCGTTTTGGCAGCGATCGTCCTGACCTGCGCTTTGGGCTGGAGCTGGTGGATGTCAGCGACCTGGCGAGCAAGACCGAGTTCAAGGTGTTCAACGGCGCGATCGAAGCTGGCGGCGTCGTTAAAGCAATCCGTATCCCCGGCGGTGCCAAGATGAGCCGAAAGGAAACCGACGCATTGGCCCAGTGGGTCAAGCAGTTCGGCGCAGGCGGCCTGCCAGTCTGCAAGGTCGATGACGGCAAGCTGGCGACCGGCGTATCCAAGTTTGTCACGGAGATCGCCGACGATCTGATCAAACGCATGGAAGCCGAAGACGGCGACCTGATCTGCTTCGGCGTTGACGCCAAGCCCGCGACCGTCGCCCGTGTCCTGGGTGAGCTGCGCGTCAAACTCGCACACGACCTGGGCATGATCAAGCCGGACCAGTGGGAATGGGTCTGGATCGTAGACTTCCCGATGATCGAATGGAGTCCCGAGCAGAAGCGTTGGGACAGCCTGCACCATCCGTTCACCGCGCCCAACGATGAAGACATCGACAAACTCGACTCCGATCCCGGGGCGGTAAACTCGCAGGCCTACGACCTGGTACTCAACGGCTCAGAACTAGGCGGCGGCTCGATCCGTATCCATAGTATGGACGTGCAGGAAAAAGTCTTCGGCCTATTGGGCATCACACCCGAAGCGGCACAAGTCAAGTTCGGCTTCCTTTTAGATGCTCTGAAGTTCGGCGCGCCACCCCACGGCGGGATCGCGTTTGGTCTGGACCGCCTCGTTATGCATCTGACAGGCACGACCAACATCCGCGACGTCATCGCCTTCCCCAAGACTCAGACCGGCGTAGACCTGATGACCCAGGCACCGTCCGCCGTGGACCAGGCGCAACTCAAAGAAATCCACGTCCGGCTGGACCTGCCGGCGAAATAAGGACGGGGCTAGGGTATTGGGTCTGGGGTCTAGCCGGAGTTGGCGCATTCAATGCGTGGCCGCGTGCCCGTTCGACGTGTGAGAAATGATTACATGTCTGCTATGCTCATTCTTGCTAGACCCTAGACCCCAAACCCCAGACCCAATTCATGTGCGGAATTGCCGGCATTGTCAGATTCGATGACCAGCCGATCGGCAGGCGGCGTGCCGAGGCGATGCTGACGCACATGCTTCATCGCGGACCCGACGGCCACGGCATCAGCGAACACCCCCGCTGCACATTGGCACACGCACGGCTCGCCATCATCGACCGGCTCGGCGGCAACCAACCCATGCACAGCCCCGGCACCGCCGCCAACCAATCACAATCAGACGACCACGGCCCGCTGCATCTGATCTTCAACGGCGAGATCTACAACCACCGCACGTTACGAACCAAACTCAGCAAACTCGGCTACACCTTCACCTCCGATCACAGCGACACCGAAGTGTTGCTTCTGGGCTACCGTGCCTACGGCAACGAGCTCCCCAAACACCTGCGCGGGATGTTCGCGTTTGCGATCTGGGATGAAAGTAAACGTGCACTGTTCATGGCTCGAGATCGTACCGGCAAGAAGCCTTTATATGTCTGCCGTCGTGGTAACGAACTGACATTCGCAAGCCTCCCGGCCACCCTCGCAGCGGGTAATGACGAACCCCTGACGCCGGACCCGCAGGCGTTGCTGACCTTTCTTCAGTTCGGGTATCCCTTCGGATCGTCGATGCTCAAGGGCGTTGATGAAGTTCCGCCGGGGCATTGCATGACGGTGCAGGCAGACGGGACCACGCAGACGGATCGCTACTGGAGGCCGCCGCCGATCTCGCGCACGAGTACATCAATCGGCGCGATCGACAGCGTTGAACAGGTGTTGGATGAAGCGGTTACGCATCGGCTTGAGGCGGACGTGCCGTTGGGTTGTTTCCTTTCAGGTGGTATCGATTCCTCACTCATCGCGGCGTTGGCACAGCGGTCTCTCAAGGCTCAAGGCGCACCGTCACTACGAACATTCAGCATCACCCATGCCGACGCGGACTACGACGAGTCATCGCACGCCCGCGCGGTAGCTGAACACATCGGGTCCGACCACACCGAGCTGCGAGCCGACCCGTCGAACCTGTTCGACGACCTCGAACAGTTGATGCAAACCACCGGCGAACCGACAGCCGACAGCGGCTTGCTGCCGAGCTTCTGGTTGTGCAAAGCCGCACGTCCTCACATCAAAGCCGCCCTGACCGGCGACGGTGGGGACGAGTTGTTCGGTGGGTATGATCGGTACCGCGCGCTCGCCATGCTCGCCCGGCATCGCTGGTGGATGAGTGCTGTTCCGAGAAAATATATCCACAGCACCAATGCTCGATCCCGGCGTGCAAGGCTGCGCCGATTGTTAGATGCTGCGGCGTTGGGACCAAGACCTTCGCGACAATATGCCGGGATGATCCAACTCTTCGACGATTCGCAAATCAGATCACTCGCCCCGGAATATGCTTCCGCGATTACATCCGACACAATCACTGATTGGCCCGACGAGCCGGACGCGGTGCAGGCGGCGATGCGGTGGGACCTGGCGCATTATCTTCCCTATGAGTTATTGCGTAAGGCAGATCGTTCGTCGATGGCGGTGGCGCTGGAGCTGCGCTGCCCGATGCTGGATACGCAGGTGGTGGATTTGGCGGGGCATCTGCCGACCTCGGTGCTGCTGCCGGACGGCCGGGGCAAGGGGCTGTTGCGCAAGCTGGCGGCTCGACACGTCCCCGTATCGATCATCCATCTGCCCAAGCGCGGGTTCAGCGTGCCGATCGGCAGGTGGTTTAAGGGTGTTCACAGCGGGACTCTGGCGGATTATCTGTCTGACCCGACGCTTGAGGGTCTGGGTTTGGAGCGTAAAGAGGTCGCCCGATATCTCCAAGAGCATCAAAGCGGTCGGGCTGACCACACGCATCGGCTGTTCGCCCTGCTTCAACTGGCCATCTGGGGGCGGTGGTTGGGGCGGCAGTCCGAGTCCGGCTAAAGTCCGGCTAAACTTCATCAGATTATTTTTCTGCGCTAAATCGAGCCTGGATGTTAAAATACGGGAACCGATCAGAAACCCTAAACCGCACGAGGAAATCAGACGTGAACTACCGCCAGACTTTTAGATGGACCGCCCTGACGCTTCTACTTATCACGGTTGTCTCCCCGGCCCGCGCTGAGGATGCAGCACCCTTACGGATCGCTTCATACAACATTGAAAATGCTTTCGACGTCTTTGATGATCCCTACACCCGCGACGAGGGTACTGATGTGAAGCTGCGGTGGGAAATTGAGATGATCGCCGACGTGCTGCGGAAGATTGATGCGGATGTCGTGGGGTTTCAGGAAATCGAAAACGAAGCGGTCCTGCAGGCGATGGTCGATGAATACCTGCCGGGGATGGGGTATGAGTATGTGACCGTGCCTTTGACCAACGATGGGCGTGGGATCAAGCTGGGGCTGATCAGTCGGCTGCCGATCCTCAGCGTGACAAGCTACCGCTGGCAGAGGTTGCAGCACCCGGATGCGGATCGGACTTGGCGCTTTGCGCGCGACTTGTTTCATGCCCGTGTACAGGTGCCGGGTGGGCAGGTGGTTAATGTTTTTGTCGTCCACCTCAAGAGCAAGGGCAGCCGGGATGGCGATCCACAAAGCGTGATGTGGCGCAGCAGTGAGGCTGTCCGCATCCGCCAGATCATCGGCAACCTGATCGCGGACAACCCCGACGAGTTGGTTGTGCTGATGGGCGACTTCAATTCCAAGCCCGGCGAGCCTGCGATGTCTGCGATACTCTCCCCTGCGTCCGACGGCCGAGCGGTGCTTTCCGATAGCCATATTGACATTCCTATGGAGGATCGCACGACCTATCCAAGCGAGCGTTTTCCCAATTCGGTGATCGACTTCATCCTCACCAGCCCCGCGATGACCGCCCGATTGGTGCCGGGGTCTGCGGCTATTTTCAACGAGGCCGAACTTATCAAGGGTTCGGATCACCTGCCGATCGTGGCTGAGTTTGATATGGGGGAGTGAAAGTTAATGGTGGTGGAAGTAGAGGTATCAAGACAAGGCAGAAGAGGTGTCCGCAGATTTCACAGATTCAGAGGGATAAGAAGCGGGATGGGTTTGCGCATCATAGTGAACACATCTGAATAATCTGCGTCATCTACGCAATCTGCGGATACCCTCTTTACATATTTTCATGGAATAGACGAGTAGGACTGGCGTTATCCTTGCAGGAAGGGGTTGGTTGCGCGTTCGTTGCCGATGGTGGTTTCGGGGCCGTGGCCGGGGAGGACGCGGGTGTCGTCGGGGAGTGTCATGAGTTGTTCGTGGATGCTGCGCATCAGGGTTGGGCCATCGGAGGTGGGGAAGTCGTGTCGGCCGATCGAGCCTGCGAAGAGGGAGTCGCCTACGATCGCGAGTTTGTGTTCGGGTTGGTAGAGGCAGATGCCGCCGGGGCTGTGGCCTGGGGTGTGTCGTATCTGGAAGTCGTGGCCGTCGAGTGAGAGTGTTTCGCCGTGCGTGAATGTATCGGTCGGGTCGGGTGCGATGACTTCTTGGGCCAGTGCTGCGGAGAGGTTCAGTACGGGATCGCCGGGGAACGCGCGTTCATCTTCGTGGATCAGGATTGGGATATCCGGGTAAGCCTCGCAAACCTCTGCGAGTCCGCCGACGTGGTCGACGTGGGCGTGGGTCAGCACGACCTTCTCGGGCTTGAGGTTGTTCTCTTGGATGTGCTGCAACATATAAGCAGGCTCAAACCCCGCGTCGATGATCCAGCACGCGCCGCTGTCGGTGTAGGCGAGGTAGCAGTTGGTCGCCCAGTCGCCCAGGCAGAAACGTTTTGTTTTGAGTGTGTCGGGCATGGGGGTAGTTTAGCGTAAGGAAATCAGTTTGATGAAACAGGGATGAACGCTGATGAACGCGGATGGGAGAAGTAAAGCAGAAGAATGTTGACAGGATGACAGGATAATCAGGATCAGATGGGACGTTTCAGGCTCGCCGATCCAATCCTGCCCATCCTGTCATCTGTCCACATTCATTATCTTGCTCTGCGGTGAAGTTTTACAACGGTGTTTTGTGTGGGGTGCCGGGTTCGCGGGGGTATTCTTGGGGGGTTGGGCGTTCTTTGATGATACTGATGAGGATGAGTTCGCTGTCGAAGCCGTCGGGGTAGGCGTCGATCAGGGCGAGGTCGCCGGCACCTAAGACAGCGAGCGCGTCGCCGGCGTCTTGGAGTTCGGCTTCGGCGGCTTTGCCTTTCATGGCGAGCATCCGTCCGCCGACTTTTACCAGGGGCAGGCAATACTCCGCAATCTCGGCGACCTTGCCGACGGCACGGACGGTTGCCAGGTCGTATTGCTGGCGGTGGTCGGGTTCTTGGCCTAAGGTTTCTGCGCGGTTTTGGATTGCCTTAACATTCTTGAGGCCGAGGGACTGGATACAGGATTGGAGGAAGGTTATTTTCTTGCCGGTGGAGTCCAGGAGGGTGAACGACAGGTCCGGCCTTGCGATGGCCAGGGGCATGCCGGGGAGTCCCCCACCGGTGCCGACGTCGATGACGCGGGCACCTGGTTCCAACATCTCAAGGCCAGGGAGCAGGGTGAGGCTGTCGAGAATCAGGCGACGCCAGGCGGTTTCGGGGTCTTTGACCGCGGTGAGGTTCATCCGCAGATTGGTATCCAGCAGGATGTCCAGGTAGCGGGCGATGGTGTTGAGCATGTCATCAGAGATCGACAGGCCCAGGCGTTGCAGGTCGGCGGGGACAAATTCGGGGACGGTGGGTGTGGTCATGGGGTGATGGTACACGGTTGAGGGGGAAGCGCTAAACCGGTGGCGTGGGTTGGGTGGTGCTCTGTCTGGTCACGGAGCGCACGGAGGCACAGAGACACGGAGAAAACCGGTGGGAGGTATCCGCAGATTTCGCAGATGACACAGATTAGGAAGGGGACGCGACAAGTCGCGGCGCTTCGTGTAGCGGATAAATTCGTTGCCTTGTTTTGTGAACTCTGTGTTTAAGTCATTTTCTTCACATCATCAATCATAAATCACAGATCATCAATCTAAATCCTCACGAGGCTCCGGCGGTAACGGCAGGCGCGGGATCGTTGGGACCGGGCCAAGCCCGCGTCCTGTTTGTCCGTCATCTGGCCGGGACGGTCCGCTCCAAAGTCCCGTCACCGGCTACACCTTTTGAGTGCAGCGTTCCGTGGGGGCAGCCCGCGAGTCCCGGTCCTTTTAATCTTTGGATACTCAGGGGAGCTGTCGACCGTCGCCGTGAGGTTGTCGGCAGGCGCCCCCGGCCCCCGGAGGTAGTTCCAGGGAATAAGTTGCGCCTCCACTGTTGGTGGAAATGACGGGGTTGTGCGCACGGATGGGGTTTTGTGTGGAGTTGGGGCGGGGTAAGTGGTGGAATTCACGGGGGCTAGAAAATAGGTCTGATGGCGCATTTTTGATTTGAGAAACGGTGGATTTGTGCGCACGGAAGCAGGTTTCTCCATATCGACTCCCGACCCCTTAGATTTTTCCGGCTTCGAGCAGGAGGGGCGCGAGTCTCTTGCGCATCTTGCAATTTTATTGGGAGGGTGAAAGGGCACGATGCTTGTGTGTGCGCAAGGGAATGGGGATTACCACCGAATCGACTCCCGACCCCTTAGATTTTCCCCGACCCCTTAGATTTTCCCTGTCAAAGATCTGTCGCTGCTCATTTTACACGGAACTAGGTTTTCGAACAGGACGCAGTTATTCCGTTTCAAATTCATTAATGCGCCACTGGAGTGGGTGCTGCTCATCTGGCCCAATATAGACTTCAAAATGTATACTTACGTCTTTGAGATTATTGTCTATATCCTGGAATGTGTTATGTATTGAATATGGCGGCATAAACTGGCAGTGTAGCATAAAAACGATATTTTTATTCCGGTATTCTGGAACTTCTGCGAGTTGACCACCAAATGCATAAGCTAAATACTGATTAATTTTTGAAGTTAAATCTTCCATTAGTACGTGTGGTTCAACCCATTCCCGTTCTTCATACATCCGCATCTGAACTCGATTTGAGAGAGCATCTACTCCGATGGCATCAATTACGTTTGGGTCGCTTACAGGCATAAATAATCCTATATTGCTCTATGGCTGCGTGTTAGAGGCAGGTTCTACTTTCTGTGTGTTTAATCGCAGCGGGCCGGAAAAAGGGTCGGGAGTCGATACTGTGATTCTTGCTGGGGTGGTGTTACTGAAATATTGCATCGGGGTTATCGAATTCGAAGTTGGGTCTGGCGAGCATGGCTGGGCGTCTTGAGGCGAAGTTTAGGGCTAGGCCGACCATGATGAAGGTGGCGACGAGGCTTGATCCGCCGTAGGAGATGAAGGGGAGTGTGATGCCTGTGATGGGGAGCATGCCCAGGTTCATACCGATGTTGATGACGACTTGCGTGAAGATCATGCCGGCGAAGCCGACGCAGGAGAGTTGTGCGAGGGGGTCTTTGCTGCGAGCGGCGACGAGTAGGAATGAGCTGGTGAGGGTGAGGTAGAGGGCGAGTACGCCGAGTACGCCGAGTACGCCCCAGCGGTTGGCGATGACGGCGAAGATCATGTCGTTGTGGACGTGGGGGACGCGGTTGAACTTGATGATGGTTGCGGAGCGTTCTGCGCCGTAGCCGGTGAGGCCGCCTGCGCTAACGAGGGTCATGGCCTTGTCTTGCTGGTAGGCGGTGGACTTGATGTAGCGTGTGTCGCCCTGTGCGAGGCTGACCATGGAGACGATTCTTGCGCGCTGGTGGGGTCGCAGGAGCTGCATGTTGTCGGGAGCCCAGAGGGCGATGGCGACGTTGACGGAGACGGCGAGGACGACGAGGCCCAGGAGGAAGCCGAGGTGTCTTAGTTTTGCGCCGGCGGCGACGAGCATGACGAAGAGGGTGGGTGCGAAGAGGAGTGCTGTGCCGAGGTCGGGCTGTTTTAGGATGAGTGCGACGGGGATGAACATGATGAAGAAAGGTACGAGGAGGCCGCGGAGTGTGCGGTAGCTGCTGCGGTAGCGGAGGTACCAGGCCATGGAAAGGACGAAGAGGACTTTGATGAGTTCGGAGGGTTGGAGAGTGATGCTTGCGCCGATGCTGATCCATGCGCGTGCGCCGTTGCGCATGGGGACGATGGCGCGGGGCATGAATGGGAGGGCCATGAGTATGAGGATGAGCAGGACGGCGGCGAAGAGTGGGTAGGAAGCGTAGCCGATCCATCGTGGTCGTGGTACGGCGCAGATGGCCATGACTGCGAGAGAGACGGGTAGCCAGAAGCGGGCCATTTTGGTTGCTTCGGGTATGGCGACGGTGCCGATGGCTGCGATGCCGATGACCGAGAGCGCGAGTGCGGCGATGAGGACGAGCCAGCCGGGGTGTGGTTGGAGCAGTCGTGTTAGTCGTGTGGGCAGTGGGATCAATTGAGGTATCCCTCACGCTGCATGATGTGGATGATCTGGTTGACGATTGGGCCTGCGACTTGTGAGCCGGAGCCGCCGAACTCGACGACGACGGCGATGACGTGTGTGGGTTTGGCGTGGCCGTCGGGTTGGATGAGCGCGATGACCCATGCGTGGTCGCCTGACTTGGCGATGGGGTCTTCGCGGGTGATGCGGTTGTCGCCGTTGGTGTCGATGCGGTGAGGGACGCCTTCTGCGGTGCCGGTGTTTGCGTAGATTTTTACGCCGTCAACGTTGAAGATGGGTTCACGGCCTGAGGGGACGCGGAGGTTTCGGCTGGTGCTTTGGGGGTTGTTCATGACGTCGTCGAGGCCTTGGAGGGCTTCGGCGACGGCGGCGGGATTGAGGTGCAGGTCGGTTCGTGTGCGAGATTCGAGGCGGTCTTGATCGCGGATGAAGGTGGGTTGAGTCCAGATGCCGCCGCGTGCGAGGGTGGCGTAGGCGTTGGCGGCCTGGATGGGTGTCCAGCGGATGGGGCCTTGGCCGATGCCCATGAAGGTAGCGTCGGCGATGTCCTGGCCGCCTGGGGGTTTGTTGGGGTCGGGGAGGTCGCCTGGGACTTCTTCGGGGAGTCCGGAGTCGGTGACGCGGCCGAGGCCGAATTTGCTGTACCAGGAGGAGAGGCGTTTGAGGCCCATGCGTCGGCCGGTGGTGTAGAAGTAGATGTTGCAACTGTGCATGATGGCTTCGCGGCCGAAGAGTGGGCCGTGGGTGAGGTGGTATTCGGACTTGAATATCCAGCAGCGCATGCGATTGGGGTGGCCTGGGTCGAGGAAGCCGTTGCAGGTGATTTGTTCGCCGAGTGAGAGTCTGCCGGCGGTGACGGCGGAGGCGAGGACGATGGGTTTGACGGTTGAGCCGGGCTGGTACGGGCGGGAGACGACGCGGTTGAGGTAGGGTTGGTTGGTGTGGTCGTTGAAGATTAATTCTGATTCTTCGCGGAGCATTTGCAGGGGCATCTCGGGGATGCTGACGGCGGCGAGGACTTCGCCGGCGTTGATTTCTAAAATCACTGCTGCGCCGTTGAGAGGCCAGCCGGGTTGGCGGTTGGTTTTTTCTTCGTACTTGTGATACGGCTGTGCGGTCATGAGGCCGACTTGGGGGGACATCAGGGCTTGGACCTGTGCCTGGAGTTGGATGTCGAGTGTGAGGTGGACGTCCTGGCCGGGGAGGGGTTCGGTGCGAGTGGTTTCGCCGGTGTCGAGTTGTGTGGTGGAGCGGCCACGTGTGCCGCGGAGGCGTTGCTCCATGGATTTTTCGATGCCCCATCGTCCGATCTGGTCGCCGGGTAGGTAGCCACGGGGGTTGGCGGCGCTGTAGGGTTCCAGCTCGTTGTCGGTGGCCCAGATGCCGCGGAGCAGGCCGAGGTGGTGGAAGGCGACGCCTTGGACGGTGACGTCGATCGGGGTGTCGTGCCTTAGCGGGGAGGGGAGGGTTGATCGGTCGACGCTGATGGTGAAGGATTCGTTGGGGTAGCGTCGCTGGCGGGGTTGGCGTATCTCGACGGCGCGCCAGACGGCGAGGTTGGGTTCGTCGTCGGCACCTGCGATGAATTGCTGGATACTCATGCGGGTGTGGTCGGGGATGTCGTTGAGGACGGTGTGTGCCCAGTATTCTTCCTTGACACGTTCGCGGGCGTCGGACCAAGAGAGTGATTCGTCGAATTCGGCTTCGCGTTTTTTCTGGTTGCGCAGGGTTTGGCTGGCGATGACACGTTGGACCTGGCGGCGGATGACGTCCTTTCGGTGGGCGAGTTCGGCGGGGTCGGTTCCGCTGATCTCGGCGAGTAGGTTCCAGACTTCCTTGGCCTGGTTTTCGTAGGTCGGTAGGTGCTGGTCGATCAGGGGGCGTTGACCTAGTGAGTCCAACTCTTTCCAACGCTCGGGGTTTTCTGCTTTCGCGGCGGCGCGGGCTTGTTGGTAGGCCCATTCGCCGGAGATGACGGCGTAGTTGACGGCGACCTCGTAGCCGGGTTCGTCCACGGCGAGGGGGCGGTCGTAGCGGTCGAGGATTTTGCCGCGGACGGTGGGGATGGGGTGGGATTCCTGTAGGGCACGTTCGGCGGCTTGCTTGCGTTGCTCGTGCTGAGGGCCGAGGCCCAGACGGATGGCCTGGGCGGCGAGGAGCATGGACAATGCGAAAGCTGCCAGGGTCAGCAGAAGCAGACGCCGGTGGAACATGCTGGGTATGTTTTTGCGGAGTTTGCCTCGCATTACGCTGATTCGCCGTGGTTCGCTGTGGTGATTACCAAACCCTGTCCGAAGTAGGGTTATCGGCTGATTGTAGGACTATCTGGAGATTGCGGTGAGGGGGGAGGATTGAGGGGTTGGGTGAGGTGTGGAGGTGGGGAAATATGAGGGGAGGATACCCGCATCTTCGCTGCGCTCAGAGGCGGCGTTGGGGTGGGGGTGATCTTTACAGGAGTGGGTTGGTGGACCGACGCGCGGATCTTTGATCCGCCGCTAAACGGGGGGTTTGCGTGTTGGGGCTATGGTGATTTGGTAGAGGGGAAGTTTACTGGGCGGCTTTGATGAGGGCTTTGGCGCGGTCGAGGTCGCGTTGGCGGCGTTTGGTTTGTGCGGGGTTCTGGGGCTGGAAAGCTTCGGCTTCTTTGAGGGAGGCCTGGGCTTCTTCGATGTTGATTTTTGCGGTGGGGATGGCTTCGTCGGTGAGGAGGGTGAGTTTGTCGTCCTTCATCTGGGCGAAGCCGCCGGCGATGAAGAGGTGTTCGGTGCCTTTGTCTGAATCGATGCGCATGGAGCCGAAGCCTAGCTTGACCAGGAGGGGTGCGCGTTGTTTGAGCAGGCCGATCTCGCCGTCCCAGGCGGGGATGACGGCGGCGGTGACGTCCTGGTCCAGGATCTGCTGGTTGGGTGTAATGACGGTGCAGCGGAAGGTTTTGTCGGCCATGTTGTCGCGTCTCCGTGGGTCGATCACGTTTGTGGGCGTGTCGTTATTGTTGTCTGGGGTCGTATCGTAGGCCCGCCCCCGGGGGTGTCAAACGTTGGGTGGAAGGCTTAAGGCTGCTGTGGTTTAGGCTTGGCATACATAAGAACATATATAATACCAATTCCAATAATAACTCGCGCGCGTTAGGCGCATGTTAGGTTGCGCTCTTGCGTTCAGTTTGAGAGACTGGTTCTTTTACAAGGAGCTGGACGATCGACATCTCTCTACATCAAGACAGCGACGCGGCGGAACTGGCTGGCCTGATCCGGCAAGCCGGCA
>JAJRRS010000062.1 GCA_024279275.1 Planctomycetota bacterium
AAGCCAGGCGTGACGCTCAATGCCGAGACTCGCGCCGCAATCTCATTAAGCAACCTCGGCTTCACCGTGATGGATCAGCCGGTATCAACACTCTCCGGCGGGTGGAAGAAACGGCTGTCGATCGCCTGCGCCTTGGCACACCAGCCGGACGTTCTCATGCTCGACGAGCCGACGAATCACCTGGACCTCGAGGGCGTGCTCTGGCTGGAGAGCTTCGTCAGTAAAGCCTCCATGGCGGTCGTCTTCATCACCCACGACCGGGTCTTCCTGGATCGCATGGCCAAGCGCGTCATCGAGTTGTCCATGGCCTACCCAGACGGGCTTTTCGAGGTCAAGGGCAACTACACCGAGTTCGTCCGCCGAAAGGACGAGTTCCTCGACGCGCAGGCGGCGCAGCAATCCGCCATCGCCGGGAAAGTTCGTCGTGATACCGCCTGGCTAAATCAAGGCATCCAGGGGCGACAGACTCGCAATAAAACCCAGGTCGCCGCCACCGAAATGCGCCGAGCCGACCTCAAAGCCACCACCACCCGCAACAACACCCCCAAGCAAACCACCGTCATCTCATTCCAGGCCACCGAACGCAAGAGCGCAACCTAACATGCGCCTAACGCGCACGAGTTATTATTGGAATTGGTATAACCTGACTTTACAGAACAGCCATCACCCATATTGAGCGAGCCACCAGTTCATCTACCCTCGAAACAATCGAAAAGCTCGCACGGGCACTGGGCGTTCAGCCGGCGGATCTGATGCCGGATTTGGAGATGCCCCGGCGTCGGGCCACCGATCATCGGGCCGACCTCGCGCTTGAGTATCGCGACCTCCTCGACACAGTCCAGCCCGTCGATGCGGAAGGTTCTTGTTGTCATAGCGACAGCCGCGTCAGGTGTGGTTGTCTGTTCCTGTATGGCGTCGGAGGCGAACGACAATTTTATCGGGCAAAATCATCTCGGTATGAGCGATGAACCGCGACTGCCTAGACCCTCTCAGTGGGACGTTCCTAGGGTAGTACGGTACACCCGTCAGGTTCACGCTGTTACCCTCGGGATCGACCAATTCAATGTCGATATGCCCGGTGATTGGTTGACGGTATTGACGCAAACGTCGTATTCGTCCTCGGATAACGACTTCATCTCCATCCTGAGCGATCGACAAGCCGAGGATCTGATAGGAAGTGGAATCTGGGACTTCAAACCTGACAGTTTCGGGTGTAGCCATGGCGACTCGACCCGAGGCACAGGACTGAAGTGTCGCGACGATACAGATCAAGAATGCCGATACACACGATCGCCTTGTATTCTTCTTCATTTCAGACTCTCCTTAAATGACCGTATCGGATCGCTGTCCGGTCCTGATCTTCACCATCTCTCTAACATCGTAGATGGCAATCTTGCCGTCACCCGGCTGGCCGGTATGGGCGGTCTTTCTGATCACGTCGATGATCTCGTCCAGCATTTCGTCGTTCACCACGCACTCTATCTTGGCCAGATTGACGGTGTCGAATTGGACGATGTCGGCGCTGGGTTTCTCGTCGCGTCCAACGGACCTGCCGAAGCCTTGGACGTATGAGATGGTGACTCCGGGGAGTTCGGGGTGGGCGTGCAGTTCGTCGAGAACCGCTTGGAGTTTGAAGGTTCTGATGACGGCTTTAATTTCTTTCATGGTGGACCTTTGGAAGAGGATAAGTGGATCAGATGATGACCTCACGCGTGGGCGGGGCGAACCACTTGTAGAGCGATGGCAGGACGAGTAGCGTCAAGATAGTAGATGTGATTAACCCGCCGATGACAACGGTCGCCAGGGGTCGTTGGACTTCGCTGCCTGTGCCGGTTGCGATGAGCAGAGGCACCAGTCCCAGTGCGGTGGTCACCGCGGTCATCAGAACAGGACGGACGCGGAGCGAAGCGCCTAGGATGGAGGCTTCTTCGATGGGCTTACCTTCTTTTAGGAGTTGGTTGAGATAGGTGACCAGCACCATGCCGTTTTCCAAGGCGATGCCGAATAGCGCGATAAAGCCGACGGATGCGGGGACCGAGAGGTTTTCGCCTGCGATCCAGAGGGCGACGATGCCACCGACCAAAGCGAGCGGGATATTCAAGAGGATGAGCAACGTATTTTTCAGCGAGCCGAAGCTGCTGTAGAGAAGTAGGCAGATGATCCCGATGGTGATGGGCACGACGACGGCGAGCCGTTTGTTGGCTTCCTGCTGAAGCCGGAATGATCCGCCCCATGTTGTGAAGTAACCGGTTGGTAGTTCGATATTTTTGTCGATGGCGGCCTGGGCTTCAGCCACGAAAGAGCCGATGTCGCGGCCAACCACGTTGTTCTGGATGGTGATGAACCGTTGTGTGTCTTCGCGGGTGATCTGGCGGGGGCCGATGATCCGCTTGATCTCGGCGAGTTCGCTTAGTGGGACACGCAGACCTGTGGGTGATACCACTAAGATATCGCCGATCGCCTCTTGGGAATCGCGAGCTTCTGGTGCATATCGGACGAGTATGTCGAACCGGCGGATGCCCTCAAATACCTGTCCCGCCACGACTCCACCGACCGCGGCCTGAATCGTGTGCTGTACGTCTGCAAGGTTCATCCCGTATCGGGCGATGGCCTCGAAGTCCGGACGGATGAGAAGCTGTGGCGTTCCTGTCACTTGGTCGACCTGAACGTCTACTGCACCCGGTACCTCACGCAAGATCGCCGCAATCGCGTCGGCCTGCTCCTTTAACTCGCCGAGGTCCTCGCCGAATAATTTGATCGCCAACTCGGCTCTAACGCCCTCCAGTAGTTCGGCGACCGTCATCTCGATCGGCTGGGTCAGATTGGCAACCACGCCGGGGATATCCTCAACCTCCTTGCGGATTTGGGCTTCGATGAATCTCTGGTCGTTGGGGCGTCGCCACTGGTCCTTAGGCTTGAGGATGACATACATCTCGGCGGAGTTGATCGGGTCGGCGTGGGCCCCGACCTCGCCGCGGCCGACCCGGCTGGTAACCTCGATGACCTCATCAATATCCAGAAGACGCCGCTCGACGATCATGGCCGTTCGTTTGCTCTCGTTAAGTGAGATGGAAGGTGCCATGGTCAGGCGAACGACGATGGTGCCCTCGCTCAATCGGGGGGTGAACTCGGAACCCAGCAGTGGAAAGACGCAGGCACCCACAACCAGAAGCGCCACGGACAGGGCGACTGCGGCCCACCGCTGATGGACGAAAAACTTCACGAGTGGGCGATAAGGAATCAACAGCAGGCGGACCGCTAGTGGCTCTTGAGGTACCCGTGGACCCGCGTCGTGGGAATCTGAATTCGCAACGGCGAATCGTTTGCCGACCTTCGGCAGTTTTGCAAGCGTGCGTTTCCATATGGGTGTCTTGTTGGACGCATTTGGTTTACGCATGAGCAAGCCGCCGAGCATCGGGGCCATGAGTAGCGCGAAAACCAGCGACCCGAGCATCGCTAGCGCCACCGTATACGCCAGTGGGCGGAAAGTTTTGCCTTCGACACCCTGGAGTGTAAAGAGGGGTAAGAACACGATGATGATGATCGTGATAGCGAATACGATCGGTCGGCCCACTTCATAGCAGGCTCGGGCGATCACATACATCTTTGATTCATCGGGGCCTGCCTCACGGAGCATCCGGTCGATATTTTCGACCATGACGATCGTGCCATCGACCATCATGCCGATGGCGATCGCCAACCCGCCCAATGACATCAAGTTTGCCGACATATCAAGCCAGTACATCGCGATGAAGGCGAATAGTACCGAGAACGGGATGGCCAGCGCGACCACCACGCTGGGGCGGAATCCACCCATGAATACCAGCAGCACCAGCGAGACCAGCACGATACCCGTTACCAGGGCATTTGTAACGGTTGCTACCGATGACTCAACGATGTCTTTCTGCTGGTAATACGGCTTGAGTCGCAGGCCTTCGGGGAGGATGCCGTTGATCTCGTCGATCTTCTCCTCCACGCGGGCGATGACGGTGGAAGCGTTGGTCCCGTAGAGCTTGACGACCATGCCGGCGACCACCTCGCCTTCGCCATTACGGGTCTGGGCACCGCGGCGCTCCGCGCCACCGATCTTCAACTCTGCCACGTCGTCGAGGTAGATGGGTCGACCGTCTTCGGTTTTCACCACGATCCGCCGCAGGTCATTCATCTCTTGGGCCAGGCCTACAGAGCGAACCACCAGTTCTTCGTTGTTCACTTCAATGAACTGGGCTCCGACATTGAGATTGTTCGCTTTGATCCGTTCGATGATGTCTTGGATGGTCAGGTCGTACCGCAGCAACGCGTCCGGGTCGAGAACAACGTGGTACTGTTTCTCGAACCCCCCGATACCCAGCACCTCTGTCACGCCCGGCACGCGAGCGAGGTTGCGTGCGACCACCCAGTCGTGGGTCGTTCGCAGTTCCTCAAGCGAATACTCGCCGGTGGTGTCTTCCAAGAAGTAGAAGAGAACCAGACCCATCCCCGTCGAGATAGGCCCGAGTCCCGGGTCGCCGAAGCCTTCGGGGATCTGCTCGCGAGCTTCCTGTAGCCTTTCGTTGACCAGGCGACGCGAAAAGTAGATGTCGATATCTTCCTCAAAGTACACGTTGACTACCGACAGCCCGAAGTTTGAGACCGACCGGATCTTCTCTACCCCCGGCAGGCCGAGCATTGAAGTTTCGACGGGGTAGGTCACGAACGCTTCAACCTCTTCGGGGGCAAGGCCTTGGGTGACGGTAAAGATCTGAACAAGATTGGGCGAAACATCGGGGAAGGCATCGACCGGAAGACGCTCGTAGCTCCACCACCCACCGGCCAATACCAGCGCCGCCACTACGAAGATCATCAGGCGGTTGTGGAGAGAGTAGTCGATCAATTTATCAATCATTAGATTAGTCTCAGTTTATATTTTGGGAGGGAACATCCAACGTCCGAAACCTGGCTGGCAGTTGTTTAATGGCCGTGGCCGTCACCGAACGAGCTTTTGTTCATTTCAGCTTTTACGGCAAAACCGTTCTCTGCAACGTAGCGGTCGCCCACATTCAATCCTCTGAGGATCTCTACGGTGTCTTTGCCCGTTTGGCCAAGAACGACTTCACGCGGCTCAAAGCCGGCATCGTCTTGGATGAAGATGATTGTTTTGCCTTCAACTTCTTGGAGGGCCGACCTCGGCACCACCACCGAAGTGGACGCCTCGCCCGCCGTCACCACGCCGGTGACAAATAACCCAGGGCGCCATTGACCGTGTTCATTTTCCAGAACGACTCGCGCGGTGGCGGTTCGGGTGGTCTCGTCCAACGAAGGGCTTACAAATGCGACGACCCCACTGGCCTCGGGGATACCGTGGCTGAACTCGATCCGAACGGACATGCCCGGCTGTACGGATGCAAGGTCGCGCTGATAAACCGATAAATTAACCCAGACACTCGATACATCCGCCACGATGAAGGGCGGCTCCTCGGGCTGTTCACTCACAACTTCGCCCCGCGTGATTTCACGTGCAATGACAATGCCATCGAGTGGGGAGCGTAGTTCGTAGCTGCTAAACGTGGTGTCTGGCACGTCATCAAGAACCGCCACGTCTGATTGGCTCTGCCCTATCGCGTGGAGGTTTTGCTCTGCAAGGGTAAGTGCGATCTCGGCTTCACGGACGGCCTGGCGGGTTTCCAAGACCTGGCGTTCTGATCCGATGCGCTGTTCAAGCAGCTTCTCGTCCCTGATAAGGCTCTCTTTAACCAGCCCAAGCCGTGCTTGTGAGGCCAGGTATTCACTGCGTGCGGCGGCCAGCTCCCGGCTGCTGAGAACGGCCATCACGTCACCGGCCTTGACCCGATCACCGACACTATAATTCGCCTCTCGTACCACACCTGAAACGCTCGGCGTCACATGAGCGACGAGGTCGGCATTAAAGACAACTTCGCCGGGCAGGTGCACGGTCTTGCCGATCACGCCCGGGCCTGCGTCCTTCAGAAGAATGCCGAACTCTTGGAGTGTAGCCTCATCGATCTGCACCACTTCTCCTTCATGTTTATCCGGGGCATCAATCGCGTCATCCACATCGACTTTTTCAGCACCGTGGCCATGCCCGTCATCATCCCCGTGTTGGGAAAACGCAGGGCGGGGAGAAGCGGCCAATCCAAGAAGGAGGGTGGCTGTGGTGAGAATAAATCGCGTTGAATGGATATAAGTTTTCATGGGTTGATGCCTCTTGTGGGGTCTGGCTGTGATGTCATGTGGTCACCAGAGTCTGGTTCGTTTTCAGGTGAAAGTGTGGTGCCAAGGGAATCCAGGGATTGGCCGATGAGTCCTTCGATGTCCGCGACGCTGCCGTGGTAGGCAGTCAGTGAGTCGAGATATTGCCGCCGCAGTCCGATCAGCGTCCGCTCGGCGTCGAGCACGTCCAGGAAGCCAAGGTTGCCTTGGTCAAATGCTAGGCGGATAGCTTGGTAAGCCTCCGTCGCGGCTGGCAGCGCATCATCACGCAACACCACCGCCTCGGCGCGCGAGCTGGCGAGTTCCTGATAGGCGCTGCCGAGCGCGGCACCGACTCTTACCTCCGCGGCTCGCTGTTGCTGCCGGGCTTTGGCGGCATTGAAACGCGCTTCTAAAATACCGCCTTGGTTACGGTCGAAGATCGGAAGCGGCAGTGACAGCCCGACCACCATCGCATCGTCGCTGGTCTCACTAAAATGCCGGGCACCAACACCCACCGCAACATCCGGCGTGCCCTGTGCCTTAGCCAACGCCACCTCGGCACGACGGCGTGTGATCTCAACCGCCCAACGTGCGATGTCGGGGTTCTGGCTGATCAGTTCAACCAGGCTCTCTACCGGCGGGATCTCGCCTATCGTTTCCAGGTCGCCAGCTACAGATTTAAACCGCGGACTGGCATTCCCCCATGTCGATGCCAGCGAGATGCGAGCGGCCCACAAACGACGCTGTGCCCGCTGCAGTTCGATACGACTGGTTGAAACCACAACGCTGGCCCGGGTTTTTTCCAGAGGTGCCGTTGCCCCGGCTTCCACGCGCTTGCTCACCGTGTCGAAGAATTGTTGCGACAAGACCTCCGCATCGATGGCCAATTCCAGACGGCGCTGGGACGAAAGCACTCTCACATAACGCTGAGCAACTTCGGTGAGGACCACGATCCGTGCGGCCTCGTAATCCCAACCCGCCAGGTCTCGCTGCAGCGACGCGACGCGTGTCCGCTTGGAACGTTTACCGCCAAGCTCGATCAGTTGGCTCAGCGTGATCGTTGTTTCGGCAGCATCGGTGCCACTAAACCCGCCTGATCCTGCGAGGTTTTCGACCTCCACGTCCAGCTCGGGGTTAGGTCGAAGGCTTGCCTGAAGCGTTCTCGCTTCGGCCGCACGAACCTCCCAGGCAAAGCCACGCAGCCCGGGGTTTTTTTCTAACGCCAGTGCCAAAGCCTGACGCAATTGCAATCCGTCTGTGGGTTCTTCTGACCCGCTTTCGATCGCGGGTTGGGCGTGAGCCGTATGTTCGACGGGCGGCTTGGGTGGTGGGCGGTAGGCATTAATATTACGACCAAGCGGCCTCGCCTCGGGCCAACTCTCGGCTAACGGCGACGGGACACAGCCCGATATCGATAACAATATCGCGATACAACTCAGTACAGTGACTGATCGCATGGGAAACTCCGGGTTATACAAACGGGGATAGTGCACAGACGGCGTACAACGATGTCGCAAACCAATTGCGCACGACAGCGTGCCCGTGTCACAGGACAGACGGGATTCAGCCCAATATTAAATCTGTAGAATCACAACGCGGAGTGCGCTCAGCGAGGTGAAGTCAAGTGATGCCTCGGCAAGACGAATCTGCTTGACCGAGTGGAGGGGGACCGTAACGGCAGGTATGTAAGACACCATAACCGAAAGCGGCTTGAACACTTCCTGATTGGTCTTTGACAAGCCTGAACTGCGAGCCGGTAAAACCGAAACGGCAGGGGTATCTACACAGACAGCAGTTGAATTGATTATGCCCGAACATGAAAGGGCCGCTTCGGGTGATACTATCCCGCGGGTAGGTTGGTTCCAGTCCGATGACCCGTTACCGCCGGAAACCTTTGCAATAGACCCCGCCTGATGGGTAAGCTCAAGGGCCCGATGTCCGTCGGAACCGATACACCACACCACCAACCCACCTGGCGCAACGACAGTGAGCATATACGCGCCCAGACAAATCAGGGCCGTTAATTTTCGGTTGGTGTGGGTCCGCATGGGATTGATACGTTAGTGGCCCGGGGTGGTTCGAGTCAAGTGGGCTTATTTTTTTAGCCCTTAAGCCAGACACATAGCCGCTACGTTCCCTAAGCATTGACCCGGATACGCTCGCTCGGGTACGGTGACGGGATGGATCAGGGCTACACGATCGGCGGACTGGCCCAGGCGGCGGGGGTACCCAGCTCGACGATCCGCTTCTATGAACGCCGGGGCCTTCTAAGTCCGGCCGGGCGGACAAGGGGCAACTACCGCAGGTACGACGGGGCGGGACTGGATCCCTTGAGGTTCATCAAGACGGCCCAGGCCACCGGGTTCTCACTTAACGACATCGCGGTGTTGCTCGAACTCAGCGAAGGTGGGGAAGTGTCCTGCGGGAAGGTGCAGGCATTGATCGAGGCCCGTCTGTCACAGCTCCGTCAACGCCTGAACGAGCTCAAGCACGTCGAGCAGGTCCTGGCCTGAGCCTTGGGTGAATGCCAGGCAAGCCAAGTATCCAAGGCCTGTGTTGTGATTAAGCACCTCGCGGACCATACTCTAAGCGACGATTTGGATAGGGCTTAAAGCTTTTCTGAAAAATAATCTGTGGTTGTTGGAAACCTTACACCCAGGTTCAAGGCGTTAGTATCTATACGCACGGCGGTAACGGTGGGTCGGCCAATGGGGTCGATCCGGTCGCTGCCTATTTAGACACCCACTCATCTCGACTTTCACACTTACGCCGCCTGTTGATAGGCGTGGAGTAGGGTATTGATGATTTTTCGTGACCCCCGGCCTAGCAGGGGGGTTGTTAAAAACAGTTCCCGTATGCTGGCGGTGCGGAGGGTGGTGAGCATGTCGGCGAACGAGGTGTGAGGTTTGTGCGCATACCACGGGCGATTCGGCGGCTGGTAAAGACGGTGCCCTATCTTGGCGAACCACAGCACGATGAGGCTGTAGAGGATCATGGCCATGGGCGCGGTGCGTTGCACGGCTTTGCGGCTCCAGCCCTGGGGTTGTTCGAAACCCAGGTGCTGCTTGGTGTCGTGGAACGTGACCTCGATGGCCCAGCGCATCGCGTACCACACCAACACCTGCTCGGCGGTCGCGTTGTGCACGGTCGAGTAGAACGCCTGCGTGGTGCGCCCACGGGCCAAGGGTTCAACCGCAACGATGCGCAACGGCCGATCCGGCGCGGCGTACACGCGCGCTTGGACATCGTTGACACGGACGCGGTCGGTTCGGCCGTAGATATCCAGGTCGATGCGTCGGGCGTGTGGGGTAAGCATCTGTCGGGGGGTGGGCAGACGTTGGCCACGCTTGCGCGGTCGGCCCCGCTGACCCGGTTGACGTACAGGCGGCGGGTCGTACAGCCGCGCGTCCAGCAGCAGTCGGCTGGTCAGCTCGCAGTTGCCAGGCAGACGATTCAACACACTTTGGCCTCCACCCCCGGGGGTAGGCCGAGTCGGCGATGACGTGGAAACACCTACTTTTATAGGCCGAACACGGCACGCCGAGCATCCGCACCGCCAACTGGGGCCGGGTGCGGTAGACGCGCCGGTGCTTCGTCGATGACTTCTTGTTCAGGTACAAGCGGAACAGGATCGGCAACGCAAAACAACGCCGCTCACAAAATGGAAACCGGACCAGCACCGACAGCACGACCCAACTGTGCCCCCAGTTCACCACCGCCGTCTTACGGCTTGAGCGCAGTGGGTCGTGATGCCTCCCCACGCCGAACATCTTCGCGCCGCGCTTGCGTGCCAGGGTGTCGTCCAGCGCCAGCATGACCGGCGCATCGGAGTCAAGCCAAGGCTCGATCAACGCGAACACCGCCAACCCCAACGCATCCAGCGACCACGAAGCCGAAGCGAACAAGCGGTGGAAGGTCGAGTGATGCTTCTTACCCACCGCGTCCGCCGCGACGATCATCGCGGTGACCGTCCGCCGACGGGCGTACACCCACCCGGTCAACACGGTCAGCCGATTGCCGAACGTCGGCACCGTCATCACCAAGGCCAGGGGTTGCAACAACGCCACAAAAAAAGGTACAAGTATCACAGCGAGCCTCCATGCTCAATGAGTGGTTCCGATCTAATCCACCCATCGGCAAGGGGGCTCGCTGTTGTCTAAACCTTAACCGTCACACCATCTAAAAAGTGCGAAAGTCGATCTCAATGACAAGTAAATAAATGTCCAGAGATGCAGCCCGCTAGTTGGCGAAAGCCAAACCCCGCAGACAGACGAGAGGTTTGATGTGGTCGTATAAAAGGGTATTGCTGAATGATTAGTTGTGTTGGTATCGGTCCCGTCTTTGGTCCACTTCAAGTGCAACTTATACGGATTCCCACTACTGTCCCAACGTTAGTCGAATAATACCAACTGGTTAGCGAATGAGTCGGTTTGAGTTATGCCGCCCGGGCGTGAAAACACCTGTATTAACGGGGTTTTCTCGAATAGCGAGACGCTCAAGACCTGTAGTATT
>JAJRRS010000063.1 GCA_024279275.1 Planctomycetota bacterium
CATCCAACTGCACTCGACCGACCGACCAAGGCTCAGATAGCCCCAGGATCGTCTGATATAGCTCCGCATCTCGCATGGGCACACTCCTTAGGTGCCCGTTTTACTCTCAATCAACACCCACGGAAATCCCGGAAGGACCAAGAAACTTAAAACCAAGTTCACGGAGCCTACCGAGTCACGGAGAAAACCAAGAGGAGTGATCCGCAGATTACGCAGATCCAGATAAAAAATGCACCCGCCCCCGCCCGCTTCCCCACGAAGCGCCGCCACTTGTCGCGTCCCCTTCGTAATCTGCCCCTCTGCGAAATCTGCGGATAACTCTTTGCTTTTTTTTCTGTGTCTCTATGCTGAAATCCGCCCGCTTACTCCCCGGCAGCGGTGATCAATTCTCTCGCCTGCTTGCGTGTTGTCGCCGTGACCTGTTTCCCCGCCATCATCTCCGCAAGCTCCTCCACCCGGGTCTTGCCGGTGATCGGTGCTACGGTCGTGTGTGTCTGCCGCGTCTTGCCCTTGCCCGTCACATCCTTGGTGATCCGCAAATGATTATCCGCAAACGCCGCGATCTGTGGAAGGTGCGAGATACACAGCACCTGATGCGACGAAACCTGCCCGGCACCCGAACCGGCACTGTTCTGTCCGTTGGCGAGCCGCCGAAGTTTCTTACCGATCACCGTACCCAATCGCCCGCCGATGTTGGCATCAATCTCATCAAAAACCAACACACTGATCCGATCACTCGCCGCAAGCACCGACTTCAACGCCAGCATGATCCGCGACATCTCCCCACCCGATGCGATCTTCCGCAACGGCTGCATCGGCTGCCCAGGATTAGTCCGCACCATCATCTCCACCCCATCCAATCCCGATGGCCCCGCTCTAGAACCGGGGGCGGAACCGGGGGCGGAACCGGGGGAACCGGGGGAACCGGGGGAACCGGGGGTGGAACCGGGTGTGCCGTCAAGCGTCAATGTCTCAAACGCAATCTCAAACGCCGCCTCCCCCATCCCCAACTCCTTGAACTGCGCCTGCACCAAAGGCCGAACCTCTTTCCCCGCCTTCACCCGCGCCTTGGTCAAACGTTTAGCAATAATCGCCAGCCCACCCCGGCAAACCTCGATCCGATCATCAATCCCCCCAAGATCGCTATCCATCGAACGCAGCCCCGCAATCTTTTCCCCAATCTCCTGCCGGTAATCAATCACATAAGCAAGCGGGTCTTGCGACTTCTGCCCATCACCGTACTTGCTGACCAGTCGATTCAACACATTGAGCCTCTGGTCAACCTCATCCACCTCAGCCGGGTCGTGCTCAAGCCGATCGACGTACCGCCCCAACTCAAACGCCGCCTCCTGCAACGCCAGTGTCGAAGAACGTACCTGCTCCGCAATCTCATCGATGCCCGGATCAAGCTCCGCCAACTCCAGCAAGACATGCGTGATGACCTGCAACCGTTCCGCGACCGACCCCTCCGCCTCATACAAAGCAGTGTGCGCTCCGCCCGCATCCTGTTTAATCTTTTGCAGACTATTCAACACACGATGTCGTGCCTGCAACTCCGGGAATTCACCGAGCTGCGGTTCGATCGCATCGATCTCGTCAGCCTGGAACTCATAAAGGTCCAGTTGCTGCCGGCGAAGATCGGCTCCTGTCGTCAGTTCCTGCCGTGTCTTAGTGAGTTGACGCAACTCCCCATGCTGTTCAGCGAACCGCAACCGGTCATCCGAACATTTGGCAAAGGCGTCCAGAATATTCAGTTGGTTCGAGGGTTTCAGCAGGTGTTGATGATCGTGCTGTCCATGAATATCAACGATCAACTGCCCGATCTGCTTGACCATCGCATTAGTTACAGGCAACCCGTTGACCGACACAGACGATCGGCCCGACGCAAACAACTTGCGCGTAATCAAAATCTCTTCGCCGGACTCGATAGTTTGATCCAGCAGCGCCCCAATCTGTTCGGCTATCCGGGGGTCGTGAATCTCAAACAACCCCGTCACCCGCGCTTGCTCAGCCCCAGCCCGGATCATATCACCCGCCGTCCGCAGCCCAAGCAACACCTCAAACGCGCCAATAACAAGACTCTTGCCCGCGCCGGTCTGCCCGGTAAAGACATTCAGCCCAGAGGTAAATTCAATTTTAGCGTCCTCAATGACCGCCAGATTCAAGATGTGAAGTTCGCGGAGCATCCATGCTTCCGATGTGTATTGGCCCAAAGGCCTAACGAGATCCGCAGCAGGCCTCAAGCCTCTCCATGCAAGCCTCAAGCCTGTCCAGTTAATGCCCGGAAGAGGATTCGAACCTCCAAGGAGTGTAACCTCCACCGCGACCTCAACGCGGCGCGTCTGCCAGTTCCGCCACCCGGGCTAGGGTGCCGTCAGTATAGGGTTGAATCGGCGGTTGTCGAGTGGTGAGAGATGCGGCTCGATTGGCGATTGCCCAGGACGGCCAGCGGCGGGCTTGGGTGGGCCATGGGAGTATCCCGGGGGCTGCGGGGGTGTGTCCGGCGGGTGGTCACGCTACAATCCCACGCCTGACGGGAGACGGACAAGAGACGTAAGGATTTGGAACTCGTGATGCAGCCTAAAGTGAGCAAATTCGGTGGAACGTCGGTCGCCGATGCGGACATGATCCGCAAGGTCAAGGCGATCGTTGATGCGGACGCCGACCGCCGGATTGTGGTCCCCTCAGCCCCGGGCAAGCGGTCTAAAGAGGACCAGAAAGTCACGGACCTCTTGTATCTTTGCCACGAGCATGCCCGGCAGAAGCTGCCGTTTGACGAAGTATTTACGCTGATTGCCCAGCGATACAAAGATATTGCGGCCGGCCTGGGCGTGGACCCGGGGCTTAACCGCCACCTGAATACGGTCCAGGAATCCATCGCCCGGATCGCGTCTGCTGGCGGCGGTTCTGACTACGCTGCGAGCCGGGGGGAATTTCTCAACGGCCTGATTATCGCGGAATTTTTAGAAGCCGAGTTCATCGACGCGGCGGAGCTTATTTTCTTCGATGAGCGTGGCCGACTTGATGAAGACAAAACCTACCGGGAGATCGGCGAGAGGCTCAAGGGCGTGAAGCGTGCGGTCGTGCCGGGGTTTTATGGGAGCCTGCCGGATGGGGAAACACCGGGGGCGATCAAGACGTTTAGCCGGGGCGGATCGGATATCACCGGCGCGGTGTTGGCGCGGGGTGTGGGTGCGTCGTTGTACGAGAATTGGACGGACGTGTCGGGCCTATTGATGGCTGACCCGCGGGTGGTTGACAATCCCAAGACGATCGCGGAGTTGACGTATCGCGAGCTGCGTGAGCTTGCTTACATGGGCGCAACGGTGCTGCACGACGAGGCGATTTTCCCGGTGCGTCACGCGGGGATCCCGGTGAATATTCGTAATACGAATCGGCCGGAGGATGCGGGGACGATGATCGTGCCGGGCAATGGGTCTGAGAAACACACCGGGACGATCACGGGGATCGCTGGGCGGAAAGACTTCACCGTCATCGCGATTGAGAAGGCGATGATGAACGCGCAGATCGGTTTTGGTCGGCGTGTCTTGAGCGTTCTTGAAGACCACGGCGTGAGCTTTGAGCACCTGCCATCGGGGATCGATACGATGTCACTGGTCGTCGCCGACGGTCAGATCGATGGCAAGCTGGACGAGGTATTGGAAGGCCTGCGTGTCGAGGTACATCCCGATTCGCTTGAGGCGACGCCTCAGATGGCGTTGATCGCAACCGTCGGGCGTGGCATGACCCATATCCCCGGCATGGCGGCAAAACTGTTCGGCGCGCTGTCCCAGGCGGATGTCAACATCCGCATGATCGACCAGGGTTCAAGCGAATTGAACATTATTGTGGGCGTCCACGCGGAGGATTTCGAGACGGCGATGCGGGCGATTTATAAGGTGTTCGTTGGCTGACACGATCTGCGAGATGCGGAGGCTGTGCCATGAATGGCAAGATCAAAGAAATGCGGCGTCAGAATGAACTGATGACCCAACTGGCGGAATCCGGATACTACGAAGATAGAATCGAAGACCTGTTATCTCTGACAAGCATGGTAGTTGATTTTTGTTATTGTCTGCAACAAACACATGTCGATGAGTCATACCGGTCTGATACCGAATATAACTGCAACTCACTGTTTGCGGTGGTGGATACATTCACCCAAGTCAGCAGTGATTACTATTGTCTGATTGGTTCGGAGACCAGTAATATAGATTGGGGTGATATTTCTGTTTCTTCGATAAAGAAACTGATTGATCTAACCTATAAGAGATTCGAGAGCGAGCCTGTGTTCCTGAAGAAGTGCCGATATTTACTGGATTTGTACAAGATGGGTCTTGTGTTTGCCGGGCTTGTGTACGGGAATCCAGAGTAAATTGCGGATTACCAGCAAGGTAGAATTGTAGCAGAGATCGATCACGCCTTATGGACCCGCGCACCTTACAGTTCACGGTTTTCTGTGTGTTTAATGCGGCCTGCCTGGCGGCGGGTTACGGCGCGCGTCGGCGGGGGTTGCTCGGGGAGCATACGGCCAGGCCGATCCACTTTGTCACGGTCAGTTTTGTCTGGGGTGCGGTTGCGCTGCTGAGTTTGTGGCGGTTGCCGCCGTTGAATGCGAACCTGTGGCTGCTTGTGATCGAGCCGATCCTTGTGGCGGTGCCAGCGTTTGCGGTGATCCCAATTGCTCGGCGGATGGGTTGCAACAACAAACAAACCGGCGTGCTGGCGATGGCGGCGGGGTTGGGGAATCTGGGGTTTACGCTCGGGGCGTATTTTTGTTACACACTGCTTGAAGGGCCGGAGGGTCAGGGCGAAGCGGCGCTGGCCTACGCGGTGGCGCAGGTGAACCTGATGGCGATGGCGGGCGTGCTGATGCTGTACCCGCTGGCTCGACACTTCGGCGGAGAACATCGCGGGGATCAATCTATCTTGCGGTTGATTGTGACGAGTTTTCTGGACCTGCGTGCGTTGATGGTTCACTGTGCGATCGTCGGGGTTGTCCTGGCGTATCTGCGTGTGCCGTACCCGGCTGTGTTGGATGATTACTATGTGATCGATGTGCTTTTTTACTTAGGCGGATTCGGGGGTTACTTCGGGATCGGGCTGCGTCTACGGCTGGGTGATGCCCGGCGATACCTGCGTGAACACGCACTGCTGGCCGTGGTGAAGTTTGCAGGTATCCCGTTGTTGTCGGTCGGCCTGCTGGCGATGGTGAACATGACAGCGGTGCCGCTGGTGCCGTTAGGGCAACGGGTGGTGTTTGTTGAGGCGTTTATGCCGGTGGCGATCCAGTGCGTGATGATCTCGAACCTGTTCCATTTAGATGGGCGGATGGCCAGCACGCTGTGGCTGGTGAACACGGTGCTGTTCCTGCTGATTCCGTTGCCTTTGCTTGTGTTTTGGTTGAGGTAAGTTGTCGATGTCTGTGCGATCCACACCAGCCGTTACAATCACGCTATGAGTACCGCGACCGAGAAACTCGACGGCATCATGGAGCGTGCCAGCCAGGCGCTTGCCGACCTGGATTACCTGGTCTGTGAAGCGTTATGCTTGGAGGCGTTGGCTGAGGCGCGAGATCAACGTCGGTTTGGTTTTTACGCGAGGGTGCTTTTGCCGTTGCAGGAAGCCAGGCGGCAACGGCGGATGATCGCGGCGCAGGGAAAGGTTGATCTGGGTACGACAAAAACCAAGGTTGACACCGAACACTGGCTCAGTGATCGGCAGGCTGGGTGCCTGGTTTTGACGCAGCCCAATACGTTAGAAGACGCCCGCGAGCTGACGGAACGTGCGCAGCGGGAGAATAAATATGTCGAGGTGCTGTTCGCGGACAATGTGCCGACGGCTTCGCGATGGACGCTGCGGTCTTATAAGGGGCCAGCGGTGAGTTGCGAGATCGATGCGCCGCCCCCGGGTCAAACCCCCGGCCAAACCCCCGGTCAATCCCCCGGTCAATCCCCGAACCTGGATCATGCGCAGTGGTTTCTGTATGCGACAGAGCGGCTTGGTGATGCGGCCTTGGCATCGGCCGACGAAACACTTACGGGTGAGTCGTTGATCCGTGATCTTGAAGCGTTGCTGAGTGTATTTCCCGACCACGAATTGCTGCACCAGCGCCTGGCTCAAGCAGCGCGGACGGTCGGGACGAACGGCTGATCCTGTTGCGGCGGATAACTTCCCATAAACCTGACCTTGCTGGTGTATGACAACTGACTTGCCACCTGACACTCTGACTAAACCGGCACGACGCAGACGCTGGCGGCTTGGCTGCCTGATTGCGGTGGTGGTTTTGTTGGGCGTGTCACTGTTAGGCGCGTGGTGGGGGCGGGTGCTGTGGCAAAGTGAGCCTGTCTATTGGACGCAGAATCGGTCGTTTATTCAACACGCCAGCGAAGAAGAACTCAACGACTTAGCGGATCGGGCATTTAACCGGATACTCAGCGAGTTGTCTTCTTCACGCGGTTATGTAGCGGGCGGTTCGGACAAATGGCGGCCGGTGAGTGAGGACGCGCTGGGGGTGCGGACGATTCGATTGAGTTTTGATGAGGCCAATGCGTGGCTCGCGGGGCGGCTTGATGACTGGTTGGTGAATCAAAAACGTCAGTTGCCCGCGGGCTTGAATGACCCCATGCTGACATCGCATGATGGTGAGCTTGTCGTGGCGTTTCGTTACCGGGCGCAAGAGATTAACCAGGTCTTCAGCGTGGCGATGTCGTTGAAGTTTTTAGAGGACGGACGCGCGACGCTGTCTGTTGACGGCATGTGGGGTGGTCGGCTGCCGTTGCCGGCTGAGGGTGTACTAACGCATCTGCAGGGGGACGAAGCCTCGCAGGTTGTCGCGGTATTACTGGGTCAGCAAGCGTTCGACCCGGTTCTGCCGATTGATGGCACACGGCGGGCACGGATCATCGGGCTGGAAGTCGATGATCAGGGCGTGGGATTGGTGGTGCAGGCGGAGCCTAATGGGCCGAGCCGATAGGTGGGCGGGTGTGACTCAAGACGGCGGGTTGCGTAAGATGAAGTGTTCGCCTTTATGAGGATAAGCCTTGGAAAACAGCAACAAACGTATTATCGTTGGGATCACCGGGGCGAGCGGCGCGGTGTATGCGCAGCGTGTGATCGGGCTGTTGATAGCGGCGGGGGTGCAAACGCATGTGGTGGTCTCGCCGCTTGGGCAGCGTCTTTTGCAGGAAGAATTGGGCATGGAGGGGGTGAACCTGCACACGCTGACCGGACATGCGTGTGGCGATGATCGCCCCACCCCCCCATCGCCTGACAACCTGACCTTGCACAACTATCGCGATGTCGGGGCATCGATCGCGTCGGGTTCGTTTAGGCATGATGGGATGATCGTGGTTCCCTGTACATCCAACACGCTGGGCTGCATCGCTAATGGCATGGCTCAGAATCTGTTGCATCGCGCTGCACACGTCACACTCAAGGAACGCCGACGGCTGGTGCTGGTTCATCGGGAGATGCCGTTGTCGCTGGTGGATATCAAGAACATGCAGGCGGTGACGGAGGCTGGGGGGATCATCGCACCGGCGAACCCGGGGTTTTATATGCTGCCTAAGACGATTGACGGGTTGATTGATTTCGTAGCCGGTCGGTGTCTTGATTTGTTGGACGTTGAACATAAGTTGGATGTGCGTTGGTCGGAGCCGAGGCCGAACGATGCTCAAGCTAATCCAGACAACGCAGTGGAGGCGGGACCACGTTGACCATGACGCCCCCTGTTAAGCCCATCACCACGTTGGCCGGGAAGTTGGCGGCGGTTGCACGGGATATCAAGCTGAGCCACACGGTGTTCGCGATGCCATTCGCACTGCTGGCGGTGTTTCTCGCTGCGGGGTCGGTAGGCCGATTGCCGAGTTACAGTGAGTTCGGGTTGATCGTGCTGTGCATGTTTTTGGCGCGGACGGTGGCGATGACGGTGAACCGTTTGGCGGATGCGGGCTTGGATTCGAGCAATCCGCGTACAGCCGGGCGTGCGTTACCCAGCGGGCAACTTGATAGGCAGCTTGTGGTTCTGACTACCGTGATTTGCGTGATCGCATTCATTGCGGCTGCCGGTGGGTTCTGGTTACTGCGTGGTAATCCCTGGCCGGTGATATTTTCGCCGGTGGTTCTGGCGTATCTGGCGGGGTACAGCTATACCAAGCGGTTTACCTGGCTGTGTCATCTTTATCTGGGGACCGCGTTGGCGTTAAGTCCGATCGCGGCGGTGATCGCGATTGAGCCTGGGTATCTAAATGTGGCGGAGCCGTGGCTGTTGGCGGGGATGGTGGCGTGCTGGGTCGGTGGGTTCGATGTGATTTATGCGCTGCAGGATATCGAGCACGACCGGGCGCTTGGGTTGTATTCGATACCGGCGAAGCTGGGCGTCCACAAGGCGATGTGGGTGAGTCGGCTGCTACACCTGACGACGATCGGGTGCCTGCTTGGGCTAGGTTTCGTCAGCCCGCAGTTGGACAGCGTGTTTCTGGCGGCATCGATCCTAACCGTTGCGTTACTCCTGCTTGAACACGGGCTGGTCTGGCGTTCCAAGACACACCACATCAACGCCGCATTCCTGACGGTCAACGGCGTGATCAGCTTGCTTCTAGGTGCGGCGGGGATCGTGGAAGTGGTCACAGCGATGTGATGACCCGTCCCGATCAGATGTGATCCTGATTAGAGAAGCCCAGCGGCAGCGGACACCATGAAGCGAGGATTGATGCCGACTCGGGCAAGGCGGTGACTGTAGAGGTTGGTCCCGGGCCGAACAGAAGACGGGTCGTGGTCAAAGAGTCTAAGGCCATGTCTGGTTTGCGATCGGTTGCCTGGCAACGTGCTCCGTCTGCATCGACTGTGAGTAAGATCGTAGATGCCGAATCCTTGATGTGTAGCACAACTGAGCCGTGCGGCAGTGGGTTAGCTGCGTGTTGAGCCTTGATTAATGCATCAACAACGGTTGCCCAATTGAATATCTGCCAGTTGCCGCTGGATTCTATGCGCAGCGTCTCTGCGAATTCGTTGAGCCGACGGAGTACCGGGCTGGCTGGGGTTTGCAACAGCACCTTGACACGTTCGGTGACTTGATTGACCCAGGCCCGAACAATCTGCGATGCTGCTTCTGGGTTCTCAGCGACCAGTTCATTCAGCACGAGATTGTCGCGGTTGGGTGTGATGTAGCCGACGATCTTTCCGTTGTGATTGCGAGCGAGGGCCGGGCGGCTGTGCCAGCTACAGAGGTAGTTGTAGAAAGTTTCAATCGGTCGGATGCAGTGCAATGGTTGTGCATCGTGTAAGGCCTTGAGCGTGGCGATGGTGTCGGCGTCGTCTATCACAGGTTCCAATGACAACACATCATCCTGGTCGGCGAAGGCGTGACGGGCATTGTCTTTGAGGAAAGACAGGCTGTAGGTCGTCCCCGCCACCTCATAGCCGAAGTAAGCATAACGCTGACGACGACCGCCTAGATAAGACAGATCATATCCCGTGCGGCGCATCTCGGCGACGGCGTGGTTCATCAGGAACCTCATGTAGCCCTTGCCGCGTGAATCGGGGTGGACCGCAACACCACCGACACCGGCGACTTTTAGTGTGACATCGCCAACGCGCCAGTGAATCGGGAAGACACCGACGACCGCAGCGAGTTGGCCGTTTTCACTTCGCACGGCGTAGTTGCAACGCATATGCTCGTCGGTCGGTTGATAGATCGACGGGAGCAGGTTGGCGAAGTCGTGCGGGGCATGTTCGCCGAACACTTCGTTGAGGAAGCACATCGCCTCATCGAAGTCGCTTGCCTGTAGTTGAATGATCTGGCTGGTCATGCGTGCATGCTAACGGGTCGCTGCCTCCTCGACACAGGGGGAGACGGGGGACCCGGGGGTGCATTCCTTATCGACGGCCTGGGCGACACGTTGGAGACTGACCATCAACTCGGTAAGAACATCGGGGGTGATGGATTGAGCGCCGTCGGTGAGTGCGTGCTGGGGGTCCTGGTGCATCTCGATTGCGAGGCCGTCGCAGCCTGCGGCGATGGCGGCTTTGGCCATGGCAGGAACGAGTCGGGCGTGGCCCGTGCCGTGGGACGGGTCGATGACGATGGGGAGGTGCGTGCGGAACTGTAACTCGGGCACGACGGAGAGGCTGAGCGTGTTGCGGGTGTGGTCCTCGAATGTGCGGATGCCGCGTTCGCAGAGGATGACGTTGGGGTTGCCGGCGGCGAGGATGTATTCGCTTGCCTGGAGCCACTCGTCGATAGTCATCGCCATGCCGCGCTTAAAGAGGACGGGCTTGGGCTGCTTGCCGCAGGCTTCCAGGAGCTTGTAGTTCTGGCTGTTGCGTGTGCCGATCTGCAGGCAGTCAGCGTATTTGCTGACCAGATCGACCTCGCTTGGGGTCAGGACTTCGGTGACGATGGGCAGGCCTGTCTCGTCACGGGCGGCGGCGAGCATTTTCAGGCCGTCCTCGCCGTGCCCCTGAAAAGCGTAGGGGTTGGTGCGTGGCTTGAAAGCCCCGCCGCGTAGGGCGTGTGCGCCGGCGGCCTTGACCGCACGGGCGGCGACGATGATTTTTTCTTCATCTTCAACGCTGCAGGGGCCAGCGATTACCGGGACGTGTTTGCCACCGAACACGCATCCGCCGCCGATATCGACCAGGGTCTTCTTGCCTTCGCGGGTTTCCTTGGCCGCCATCTTGTAAGGGGCAAGCACCTTCATGACCCGATCGACGCCCGGGGCCTGCTCCAGCACGGAGCCGTCCTTCTTGCGGTCGTCACCGATCACCGCCACCACCGTCAGGTCTGAGCCTTCGATGATGTGTTCGGTGAGTTCCAGGTCTCGTATCAGTTTCACCACGTGCTGCACTTCCTGCTTGGTTGCGTCTGCTCTCATTACTACGATCATCGCTGGTCTCCTTGAAGTTCTTTTGCGGGTTAGGTTACGGGGACAGCCCCGCCCGCGTGTGTTTTAGTTTCGCCAATACCGTGTCATCGGTGTACCTGTTGCCTAATAAAAAAACCCCAACGCTTCCGCGTCAGGGTCGTGATTCGTCAAACTTTTAATAGTTGACTACTCCGTTCCCAACGCGGTATGCGTCCGAGTAAACCAGAAATAGCCAAAAAAGAAGGATTTCGCGTTCATGGTGAGTTAAGTATCCCACAGAATCACGGGTTGTCAACCGTGGGGTGGGATTTATCCTGGATTAAGAGGGGCGTGTGTCTGAGTGCTGGCAAGGCCCCCGGCCCTTCGCTGCGATCAGAACCGGCGATGGGACCCCGGTTTCTTGCTCTTTGGTTATCGACACTACCCCAGTCCCAAGACCCCAGCATGGTCGGATCACGCGCTGTCGCGGTCGATGACGAGGTGTTCTTCGCGCTCGCCTCGGCCGTTGACGGGGTAGTCTTTGCGTAGGGGATGGGCGGGGTAGTCTTCCCATAGGAGGATTCGGCGAAGGTCGGGGTGTGCGTCGAAACGGATGCCGAACATGTCGAAGACCTCGCGTTCGGTCCACTCGGCGCCGGGCCAGATGCCGCAGACGCTTGGGATATGCAGGGCCGGGTCGTCTTCGATGCCGCTGGTGTCGAGGGTCGGGTCGAGCATCACCTTCACGAACAGGCGGTGGTTGTGCGGGTAGCTGACGAGGTTGTAGACCACGCCGAAGCGTCCCTTGGGGGCGGGGTTGTCTGAGTCGGGGTTCCCGGGATAGTTCAGATAATCGACGCAGGTTACGTCGGAGAGGAAATTGTATTGGCAACGCTCATCGCTGTGAAGAAAGGCCATGACTTCCAAGAGGTCGGCCTTGTCGATGATGAGTGTGGTCTGGCCACGGAACTCGGTGGCGAAGAGTTTACGCCCAGCGAATTTCTGCTTGACAAAAGGGAGTGTCGGGTGATCGAGGTTGGGTGTGGTCATGATTCGGGTATCGTGGTTCGGGTGTCGAAAAAAAGGCGGGCAACGATTACATGTCTTCGATGGTTTTTATCAGTTCGCCGACCAGCGCATCCCAGCGGTCAACGATCGGGGGCCATTCGTAGGCCTGGGCGTCGGCGAGGGCAACGGTGTCGCCTGCGACGATGAGTTCCTTGAGGTCTTGCAACTGCTTGATGAGTTCGTCGGTGAAGTCTGACATCGGCTGGTCATCGACCTTGACCTGATCGAGTTCCAGGCCAACGACGCCGGCGGAGCCGAGGACGGCCTCTTGAGTCTGCATCCAGACACCGATCACCTCGGCCAAGATCTTGAGCGCCTCGGTGGGGTTGTCCTGCTGCAACAACTCGGCCGCCTGCTCGTGTAGCGAGATGGCTTTGGGAAGCTGGTCGCGGACCTGGTGAAGGGTGGATACCGCCAAGGCCCTGGGGTCGGCGGAAATCATGCGGACTTCCGTGTCTTCCAGCGGGTTGTCCTTGCGTTGGTTCATCTCGTCGGCGTTCAGCACGCTGCCGTCGAGTATTACTTCGACCACGACCCGGCCATCGTCGGCCAGGTGTTTTGTAGCCGAGGTGATCAATTCGGCGAGGTTCGCGCCCGCGAGCTGGACCGGTTCATCATCGAGGAAGATGGGCATGGGGGGTATGATATGCCGATCCGTGGCCACATACCAGCACGCGGGAGTCCTGAAGGTAATTCGATCATACCGGGCCACAAGACCTTGTTTCTCTTGATTCGTGCTGGGGGGTGTGTGATAATTCATCAAGTGCCGGGAAAGGGATGTGTCTATGACAACCACGCGTAAAGACCACCGTGCTGGCTACCGTTACATTCTGGTGAACATTCTGACCATGCTGCCGTTCATTCCCCTCTTTGTCATCGCATGGCGACGGGGATCGTCGGGTATCTGGGATCATTGGACCTGGACCTGCATTGTTCTATTCGTACTTGGTGCGATCTTCGGCTTGTGGTATCAGCGCCGCCGCGAAACCAGGTTCAGGTGCCCCGAGTGTAGAACGCTGATTGTCGGCCCAATCGATGGGCTTAGGATCGGACATCCCATCATTTTCTACTGTGACAAATGTGATATCCGTTGGGAAACTGGATCGACATTCACATCGTCTGAGTAGAACTGACTTTCAATAGATATCCAACGACAATTATACCGGGCACCAAAACACATACCCTGCTGCTAACATGTCAGGAATGGAGACCTGTATGCCGCATCGGATTGTTGTTTTGGATGGATATACCCTGACGTCGGCCAAGCCGGGTGAAGCTGTACCGTCCGGGGAACCGGGGGAACCGGGGGAACCGGGGGAGCCGGGATGGGGTGTGCTTGAATCGCTTGGCGAGTTGACTGTGTATGACCGGACCGGGCCGGGGGATGTGGTTGAGCGGGCTAAGGGTGCATCGATCGTGCTAACGAATAAGACCCCCCTGCCGGGCGAGGTGATCGCGGCGTTGCCGGGGCTGAAACACATCGGTGTGCTGGCGACGGGGGTGAATGTCGTGGACCTGTCGGCGGCCCGTGCTGCGGGTGTGACCGTCACTAATATTCCGGGGTACAGCGGCAGCGCGGTGGCGCAGCATGTGTTCGCGTTGTTGCTTGAGTTGACCAATCGGGTCGCGGCGCATGATCGGGCGGTGCATGATGGGGCGTGGTCGGGTTGTGCGGATTTTTGTTTTACGCTTGGGTCGATCACCGAGTTGGCGGGGAAGACGTTGGGGATCGTCGGTGCGGGCGATATCGGGCGACGGGTGGCGAAGATCGGGGATGCGCTGGGGATGGATATTCTTGTGAGTAGTCGGACCGAGAGGGAGTTGGATGTCGCTGCTCGTTGGACTGGTTTGGATGGACTTTTTGAGCAGGCGGATGTGGTGACGCTGCACTGTCCGTTGACCGATGAGACGCAACACATGGTTAATGATCGAAGGTTGTCGTTTATGAAGCCATCGTCCTACTTAATCAACACGGCGCGGGGTGCGTTGATCGATGAGCCGGCGTTGGCATTGGCACTGAATGAAGGGCGGATCGCGGGTGCTGGGTTGGACGTGCTGAGTATCGAGCCGCCGGGTGCTGACAATCCGCTGTTGTCGGCCCCACGATGTATCATCACACCGCACAACGCCTGGGCGGCGCGAGAAGCAAGGCGTCGGTTGATGGCGATTGCAGCGGAGAATGTGCGGGGGTTTTTGCTTGGACAATCCATCAATCAAGTCAGTCAATAGTCAATCAGAAAAGTCTTTTCATGAGAGTTGAAGACGCGAAGCATATTATTCTATTCGGGGGGAGTTTTGATCCGCCGCATGTGGCTCATCTGGCGTTGCCGATGGCGGTGCGGGAGGCGGTGGGTGCGGAGGTGGTGGCGTATATGCCAGCGGCGAAAGCGCCGCATAAGCTGGACAAGGTGCAGACCGACCCGGTACATCGGCTGGCGATGTTGCGGCTGGCAGTTAAGGGGGCTGAATATGCGGCGGTGTTGACCGATGAGTTGGATCGCGCGGCGGATGGTAATCCCAGCTATACAGTGAATACGCTGGAGGCGTTGCGGGCACGGCTTAGGGCGGGCGTGACAATGCGGCTGCTGATTGGTGCGGATCAGGTGCGGATTTTTGATAAGTGGCGCGATCCTGAGCGCGTTATTGAGTTGGCGGAGCCGTTGGTGATGGTTCGTCCACCTGATACGCGGGAGTCTTTGTTGGCGTCGTTGCCGGATGATGAGGCTCGGGCGCAGTGGGATCCGAGGCTGGTGGATGTGCCAGCGATGGAGATCAGTTCGACCGACATCCGGGAACGGGTTGCGCGGGGGGAATCGATCGAGGGGATGGTTTGCCCGGCGGTTGAGCGGTATATCCGGGAGCATGGGTTATACCGCAAGGTTTAAGGGTGGATCACCGCCTCGCGTGTCCGTTTGGTCGGGCACGGCGATCTACGATCGCCCGCTAAACACGGTTTGATTGTGAACCCAGTGGATACAACCTACTCGATCATGGGAATATCCCGCGGATCTGGTAGACCTTGCCGATGTGTTCCAGTGCGGCGCAGTAGGTGGCGGTTCGCATGTCGCAGCCGTAGCGGTGTACGGCGAGTTTGACGCGGCCGGCGGCGGCGGTCATGTGGTGACGCAGCTTGCGGTCGATGGTTTCGGCGGTCCATGTTTCGGCCTGACGGTTTTGTTTCCATTCCATGTAGCTGACGGTGACGCCGCCGCAGTTGCAGAGGACGGCTGGGAGTACGTCGATCCCACGTTCAGCCAGAACCTCTTGTCCCCGTGGCGTGGTCGGGGCGTTGGCACCTTCAACGACGGCTTTACAGTTGAGCAGCTTTGCGTGTTCGACATCGATCATCTGTTCGAGTGCGGCGGGGATGAATAGATCGACCTTGGTTTCGTAGAACTGGTTATCGGTGATCGTCTCGGCGTCGGGGAAGCCGATGACGCCGCCGGTGAAGACGACGTGTTGAGCGAGGGCGAGTGTGTCCATGCCTGCTTCGTTGAAGATCGCGCCGGTGTGGTCCATGACGGCTTTGAGTTTAGCGCCGCGGTCTTCCATGAGTCGGGCGGTCCATGATCCGACGTTGCCGTATCCGATGAGGCTGTATGTCACCTGATCGAAGCGCATGCCCATCTCGGGGAGCAATTCATCGAGGACGAAGACGAGGCCTTGGCCGGTGGCTTTGTCTCGGCCATAGGACCCGCCGAACTCCAGAGGCTTGCCGGTGACGACGGCCTGGCCGAGCCAGCGTTGCGTGCCTGGGACGAAGTTGATGTAGGTGTCAGCCATCCAGGCCATGATCTGAGCGTTGGTGCCGACGTCGGGTGCGGGGATGTCGTGGTCGGGGCCGATGTTGTCGCCGATAGCGCTGGTGAAGCGACGGGTCAGGCGCATCAGCTCGTCCTGTGAGACCGCACGGGGATCGACCTGCACACCGCCCTTGGCACCGCCCAGCGGGAGGCGTACCAACGCACACTTCATCGTCATCAATACGGACAAGGCTTTGACGTGATCAAGCCCGACGTCCTGGTGGTAGCGGATGCCGCCTTTGTAAGGGCCGAGGATGTTGTTGTGCTGGACGCGGTAGCCCTTGAAGAGTTTGTATGCGCCGTCGTCCATCTTAACGGGGAAGTGTACGATCAGTTCGTTTTTGGGCTGGGCCATGATCAGGCGGAGGTGCCTGGGCAGATCGAGGAGTTCGGCGGAGTTCAGGACCAGGCCGATGACCTGTTGGTAGAGGTCGGAGGGGTCGTAGCGGAAGCCTAACTCGGCCTGGATGGATTCACTGGCGAATGCGGTCATCGGTAGATTCCTGTGAAACAAAGCGGAACGATTGAGAGTGTAACTCGGGTGCGCTTTGCATGACATCATCGGGTGGTATCATGCGGGGATGATTGTTTATTGTTGCACTGATTTGATATTCGCCACGAAGATCCATTCGACGGCGGAATCGCTTGGGGTTGTGTGTCGGCCGGCCCGGGACGAGGCGGCGCTGCGGGCGAGGCTCGACCGTGTGGATGACGGCAAGGCTAACGACGCGGTCGAGGCGGTGATGATCGACCTGACGATGGGTGAGGTTGCGTTGGAATTGATCGGGTTGGCGAAGGGGCATGACGCGGGGGCGGGGGCAAGTCCGGGGGCGGGGGCGAAGGTGATTGCTTTTGCGCCGCATGTGGAGGTGGGCATGTTGAAAGCTGCCGAGGAACTCGGAGCCGATCAGGTCATGCCACGGGGTGCGTTTGCCGCTCAACTGCCACAACTCCTCGGAGCTTATTCGACCACCGGGCACCCCCCCGGTTCCCTAGCAGGTCCGGATGGTGTTGACGTCCCTTAATCGGGGAGGTCCACGATCCGGATAATCACTGGCGGGCCTTCTATAGCATCCATCGACTCAATCCGCTTGACGGCTTCAAGCAAATCGCCGCGCGATGCCTTGTGTGTGACGATGACAACGGGGACGTAGCTACCGGCGTTGGTTTCGTGTTGCAGGACGGCCGAAAGGCTGATGCCCTTGTCACCTAAAGCAGCGGTTGCCTGGGCGATCACGCCGGGCTGGTCCATCGCGTTGATCCGCAGGTAGTACCGGCTCTGCAAGCTGTCGGGGTCGGCGAGTTTGGCTGGTTCGTGCAGGTCGGGGGTGAGTCGCATGGACTCAAAGGCCTTGGGGTACCATCCGGCGGCGATGTTCATCAGGTCGGCGACGACGGCGCTGGCGGTGGGCATCTGGCCTGCACCGGCACCGTAGTAAAGTGTGTGGCCCACGGCGTGGCCGTAGACGGATAAGGCGTTGAACGCGCCGCCGACCTGGGCGAGCAATTCGCTTTTGTGAATAAAGCAAGGCTCGACACCGACGCTGACCGTGCCGGCGTCCTGCTGCCGTTCGGCGATCGCCAGGAGCTTGATGTCGTAACCCAACTCGGCACCGAAGTTCAGATCCTTCAAGTCGAGTTTATCGACGCCCCAGGCGGGAACCTGATCGCCGGTGATTTTTACGCCAAAGGCGAGTGACGCCAGGATCGCGATCTTGTGGGCGGTGTCTCCGCCGGTGACATCGAGGGTGGGGTCGGCCTCGGCGTAGCCCAGTTCCTGCGCATCGGCGAGGGCTTTGTCGTAGGTCTTTCCCTTGCCGGTCATTTCGGTGAGGATGTAGTTGCATGTGCCGTTGAGGATGCCATAGAGCGCGTCGATGCGGTTGGCCATCAGCCCGAACATCAGGGCGGTGACGCAGGGAATCCCCCCGCCGCAGGACGCCTCGAAGGCGATGCTTGCGTTGTGCTTGCGTGCCAAGGCGAACAGCTCCGGGCCTTGCTCGGCGAGCAGGGCTTTGTTGGCGGTGACGATGTGCTTGCCAGCTTCCAAAGCGCGACGGACGAAGACGCTGGCCGCACCGGTTCCGCCAGCGAGTTCGATCACGACCTGCATGTCCGGCGTATCGAAGAACGAATCGACATCATCGGTGACGATGTTGGCATCCGCGAGGCCGGATTGGATAACCCGGTCCTTTTCCTTGTCCAGCAGTCGGCGGAGCACGATGGGCCTGCCGATTCTTTGGGCGTAGAGATCCGCTTGCTCACGCAGTAATTTTGCGACGCCGCCGCCGACCGTTCCACATCCGATTAATCCCACGCCGATTGCCGATTCTGCCACGCTGTCACTCCTGAGTCGGTGTGTAAAAGTGATACCGATCCGGCAAGATAACAGCGCCTTCGCCGGGGGGCCACCCGTCCTGTCCGTGGGCGGGTTGGGAGACTACAATACGGGCATGAGTAAGGCACCACCCGCCGCAACCGACGACCAGATGATCTTGCCGCTGTGCGCGATTTTTCGACGGTTCCTCAAGCGACAGGGGCTGAAGTTCACCACGGAGCGGGCGTTGATTCTTGATGCGGTGTTGTCGAAGGCGGGGGTGTTTGAGGCTGATGAGTTGTTGCAGGAGATGCGGGCTGCGGACCACCGTGTGAGCAAGGCGACCATCTACCGCACGCTCAAACACCTGCTGGAAGCGAAGATCGTCTCCGAGGTATTGATCGATTCGCGTCAGGCACACTACCGACTTTCCTTCGGCAAAGAACCCAAGGGCCATCTGGTCTGTGTCGAGACCAATCAGATTATCGAGTTCTCCGCTGGCGACCTGACCGAGCTGCGCGACCGGATATGTAAGGAACACGGGTTCGACCCGGTGAGCCATCGGTTTGTGATTTATGGGATCAGCCCCGAGGCGCGGAAGGCGGAGCAGGCGGAAGAGGTTCAGGAAGGCTGAGGTGTGAGTGCAGAGGGCTGAAGTGAGAGGCATACAAGACCTCGCGTATTTCATGCGATGCCGCTGCTTGAACTTCAACACTCAGCGATCACAGATCAGAAATACTTTCACCCCTCTTCTTCAAGATCGCTCTCTTCAATCGATCGGCTGATGGTGTACTTGCCGTCGAGCCATTTACCCAGATCGATCTTGCGGCAGCGGTCGCAGCAGAATGGAAACGTAGGGGCGTCCGGGGTGGTCGGCTCGCTACAGATCGGGCATTTATTCTTCGGGCTGTTCTGGGCTTCCATCGGTTTACGCTTCTTTGTAGGGGGCAAGCTGGTCAAGGTTACGGCGTAGGTTTGTCATCCTATCCCGCCAGTTGCCCAATGGCGAGAGCGTGATGATCCGGCTGGCGTCGGCATGATCTAACGTGACCTTCAACCAATCGACACCGAGCGAATCCTCGATGCGGTCGGCCCATTCGACAGCCAACACCGCACCGTTTCGTAATTCCTGCCCATCGCCTTCCCAGCCGATCGATTGCAGGTCGTCTTTGCCCGCCAGGCGGTAGGCATCGATGTGTGCAAGGACCAGAGCGGTCGGATCGTCTTGATTGACAGAGTATTCCTGGAGAAATACAAACGTGGGGCTGGAGACGCGTCGGGGCGAGATGCCCAGCCCGACAGCCATGCCCCGGACGAACTGGGTTTTACCGGCACCTAATTCGCCGATGAGTCCGACAAGATCGCCGGGGGTGGCTGCTTTTGCGACGGTTTCGGCGATCGCCATCGTTTGCTCAACGCTGTATGAAACCAACTGGATGATTGAGTTGTCGCTGTTCATCCCTTGTGCTCCCAGCCGAGGCTGGCGGTGTCGGCAAGTGTGCCGTCGGGTAGACGGACCGTGACAACTGGGCCGGGGTGTTGTGCCACGATGGTTCCGATTTGTGTGATCGGGACACCGTCTATCTCGGCGGGCATGATCGAGGGGGAACCCGGGGGTGCGGTGAAACACAACTCGTAATCTTCGCCGTCCCCCATTGCGTGTTGCCACGCGGGTTGGCCGGATCGTTGTGCGGCGAGGTGTGCGGCGTGGCTGATGGGGAGGTTGTTTGTATCGAGTTCGGCACAGACGTTGCTTTGCTCGCAGATTCGTGGGAGGTCAAGAGCCAGGCCGTCGCTTAGGTCGATCATGGCGTGTGGGCGGATAGCTGAGTTGACGGCGAGCTTGCGGGCGAGGGCGATCCGGGGGGTGAAGTCCAGGTGGTGCGTGTAGCCGGGCGGGTCGTCCGTAGTGATGAGGCTTGCGCCGAGTTTGCCGGTGACATAGATCACGTCGCCGACCTGTGCGCCGCTGCGTAGGACCGGGTCGATGCCGTCGGGTTCGGCGAAGATGGTGACGGTCAGGATCAATCGTTGGTCCCACATCGAGATGTCGCCACCGATCAAGGGGCAGTTGAATTGCTCGGCGGTGGCGTGCATCGCATCGAAAAGAGTCTTGGCCTTGTCTTCGCCGAAGCCTTTGGGGAGGCAAGCCGCGGCGACCGCGCCGACGGGCTTGGCGGCCATCGCGGCGACGTCCGAGAGGTTGCGTGTGATGGCTTTACGGGCGATTTTTTCGATGGGTGTGGTGGCAAGGTCGAAGTGGACGCCGTCAGCAACTTGATCGACGGTGACGAGTACGGTCGCGCCGCCGAGAAGCACAGCCCCCATGTCGTCGCCGGGGGGGATCGTAACGCCTGCCGGGAGCGCGGGGTTGGATCGGTAGATGTGCGATAGCAGCTCTAGCTCACGCATGGGGGGTATTGTAGGGGATTGGTTGGGAGGGGGAGACCGCAGCCTGACGGCTGCGGCTCGTTGAATTCACAGTTCGACCAGCGGTTTGCCATCCGTGCTGGCGGGGTTTGTCAGGCGACTTTTTCGTGCTCGGATTTATTTTTTGATTTTACGACGGGGGCTTCGTCGGAGTCCCAGTGGATGAGGCCGGGGACGATCATGCCGTCGAACATTTCGCCGCCGGGGACGATACGGACGGCGAAGCCGTGGCGGCCGCTGGTGTTGATGCGGACGCTGCCGGTGTATTGGTGTTGGCCGTCGCCGAGGTCTTTGGTGTGTGCCATGTCGGCGTGGATCGCGTCAACGAGCCGTGCCTCGTTGTCGATTCGACCACTGTAGACCTGTATGCGTAGCTCGTCGGGTTGAAGATCGCCTAGGTGGACGGTGACGGAGACTTCCAGAGACTGGCGGACACCCAGGGGTTCGGCGGTGTCGGCGGCCACTTCCACGACCTTCAATGCCGACCAGTTATCACGGAGGCGTGCTACCTGGCTGGCCTGCTGGATCGCGCCGTCCAGTTTGTTGGCGGCGAGGGATCGGGTCTTATCCAACGCGGGGAGGTAGAGTTTTTCGGTGTATTGCTGGACCATGCGGTTGGTGTTGAACTGCGGCGCGAGCTTGGTGATGCAGGCTTTCATCTTCGCGATCCACTTCACGGGAACGTCGTGGCTGTCGCGGTCGTAGAAAAGCGGGATGATGTTTTTTTCGAGCAGGTCGTAGAGTGCGTGGCTTTCCAGTTCGTCGGCGGTGGCGGGGTTGGCGTAGTCTTCGCCGCGGCCGATGGCCCAGCCCAGGTCGGTCTCGAATGCCTCGTCCCACCAGCCGTCCATGATCGAGCAGTTTAAGCCGCCGTTGAGCGCGGACTTCATGCCGCTGGTGCCGGAGGCTTCCATGCCTCTTCGTGGTGTGTTAAGCCAGACGTCGCAGCCCTGCACGAGGTTGCGTGCGACATGGATGTCGTAGTTCTCGATGAAAACGATCTTGTAACCGGCGTCGGACTGGGCGGCGATCTGGACGATCTGGCGGATCAGGTCTTTGCCACCACCGTCGGCTGGGTGGGCCTTGCCCGCGACCAGGATCTGGATCGGTCGCTTGGTGTCGCTTAATAGTTTTTGGATGCGTTGAAGGTCGCGCAGCAAGAGTGTGCCGCGCTTGTAGGTGGCGAAACGTCGGGCGAAGCCGATGGTTAGTGCTGAGGGGTCCAGTGCATCGCAGGCGGTTTTAATCTGGTCGGGGCTGGTGCCGCGGGCTTTGAGTTGCTCGGCGAGTTTTCCACGGGTCCAGTTGATGAGGTGGCGACGGCGGCGTTCGTGGACGCGCCAGAGTTCTTCATCGGGGATATTTTCGACGCCCTGCCAGACGGTGTGGTCGGCGGGGTTGTTCTGCCAACGTGCGCCGAGGTAGCGATCGAAGAGAAAGATCAGGTCGCCGGACAGCCAGGAGCGTGCGTGTACGCCGTTGGTGACGTGGGTGATCGGGACTTCTTCTTCGGGGACGCCCTGCCAGATGTTGTTCCACATCTGCCGACTGACTTCGCCGTGCAGCCGGCTGACGCCGTTGGCCCAGCGGCTGGTGCGTATTGCGAGGACGGCCATGGAGAAGAACTCGTTCTTGTCGTAGACGTTTTCACGGCCGAGCGCAAGCAAGCCTTCCATATCCAGGCCCAGCGAGTCGTGGAAGTGCTTGAAGTATCGCTGGATCATGTCGGGTGGGAAGCGGTCGATCCCTGCGGGGACGGGGGTATGCGTGGTGAAGACGTGGCTGGCGGCGGCGAGTTGGCGTGCCTCGTCGAAGGTGACGCCGTGGTCTTGGATGATCCGGCGGATGCGTTCCAGCGCGAGGAAGGCGGAGTGGCCCTCGTTCATGTGGCAGACATCGGGGCGGATGTTGATGGCTTCCAGGGCGCGGACGCCGCCGATGCCCAGGACGATTTCCTGTTTGATGCGTAGCTCCATGTCGCCGCCGTAGAGTTGGCTGGTGATGTGGCGGTCGGCTTCGGAGTTTTCGGGGAGGTTGGTGTCCAGGAGGTACAGGGGGATGCGCCCGACCTCGACTTTCCATAAGGCGATGTGTACGTCTCGTCCGGGGAGGCGGACTGAGACTTTGATCTGTTCGCCGGCGTCGTCTTTGACGGGGTTGACCGGGAGGTTAGAGAAGTCCAGGTCGGGGGTGTATTCCTGTTGCCAGCCGTCTGCGTTGAGGTATTGCTGGAAGTAGCCGTTGCTATAGAGCAGGCCGACCGCGACCAGGGGCAGGCCTAGTTCGCTGGCACTTTTAAGATGATCGCCTGCGAGGCAGCCCAGGCCGCCTGAGTAGATTTGTAATGATTCGGTCAGGCCGAACTCGGCGCAGAAGTAGGCGATGGTGTAGCCAGCCGAATCCTTGCCGACGGATTCAAGCCAGGGGGTGCGCTGCATGTGACGGTCGAGGTTTGTGATGGCTTGTGTCAGCGAGGTGATGTAGCCCGCGTCCTTCGCCGCTTCGTCGAGCCGTTCCTGTGAGACGGTGCCGAGCATCTTCACGGGGTTGTGGTGGCTGGAGCTCCAGAGGTCGCGGTCCAGGCGGATGAACAGGTCGACCGCCTCGGGGTGCCAGGTCCACCAGAGGTTATTGGCGATCCGCAACAACGGCTGCAAAGGCTTGGGCAGAGACGGGACAACCTCAAAACTATGAATGCGTGCCTGACTTGGATGAAGCATGTCAAATCCTTGGATCTTATCGGTCACTGATTCGGCGCGGAGCTAGCCCGATGCGCCGTTGCCTGTTATTCCTAAACTATCGGCCAACCCCCTCCTACCAAACAGTATCAACCCACGATATCACGATTGATGCGTGCTAATTGTATCCGTCTTCGCCGGGGCTGTGGAACTGGGGTGTTGCGGAGAACCGGGGGTGTCCGGCTTATCCGGGGGAGTCGGGGGAACCGGGGGTTCGCCGTCCGCGTCCTGGCCTGATACTGCGGCCCATGTCAGGGATTCGATGGCCGAGAGGCTGCGGTCAATCTGGGCACGCAACGAGTTATAGGGAAACAGCGTGAAGATGGCGATCACCAGACCAGCCGCCGTGGTTATCAACGCCTCAGCGATCCCCTGGCTAACCGAGCGAGGATCGACCGTCGCCGCCTGGTCAGATAACAACTCGAAACTCGAGATGATCCCCAACACCGTCCCGAGGATGCCCAGCATCGGGGCGACCGTGATGATCGTGGAGAGCGTGGGCATGAAGCGTTCGAGCCTGGGCCGTTGGGATTCGACGACATCCATCGCCGCCGCCTCGGTCACCGGCTCACTAAGCAGACGCAACACCACGTCCCCATACAGCCCCCCTTCGACCTGAGCGATCGCCTTAGCCCCCGCTCGGTCATTGAGCCTAAGGCTGCGTGCCATCGCCCGGACCCGCGATACCTTGCCGGGGCGGTTGATCCTGATATAGAACCAGCACCGCTCAAACAACAGCGTCACCGACAGCAGGCTCAGTGCCAGCAACGGCCACATCACCACGCCGCCGCGCGAGATCAGGTCACGGAATGTCTCAGTGATGAATTCGATCACGGGGGAAGCATAGCACACTCGGATGCCGGAGACGCGCGGGCTGTGGGTCCGTGGGTGTTAAAGGTGACAGGGGGGGGACAAGGGGATACCGCAGCCTTACGGCTGCGGCTCGTTGAGTTTAATGCGATTTGGTCAAATCACGTCGCGGAGAGTTCGAGCATGGCCATCGCCTTCTCAACGATGTGTTTGGCGCTGACGCCGCAGTAGTTCATGACGTCGTCGGTGGATCGGCCGGACTTGGGTAGGTTTTTGACGTGGAGTTGGTGGACGGTGAATCCGCCGCCGTCTTCGGCAACGGCGTCAGCGACTGCTGAGCCGATGCCGCCGCCGTAGTTGTCTTCGAGTGTGAGGATCATGCCGTTGTTTTCGTTGGCGAGGTCGAGGAGCGCCTCGGCGTCAAAGGGGAGCGAGTAGAGATCGACGAGTGTGGCGTCGATGCCTTGGGCGTCCAGATCGTCGAGGGCTTTATTGGCTTCGTGGACCATGTAGCCGGAGGCGACGAGCAGGAGGTCACGGCCTTCGGTAAGGACTTCGTGGCCGCCGAGTGTGAAGGTATCGTTTTCGCCGTAGAGGAACTCGGTGTCGGGGCGGAGGGTTCGCATGTAGCAGGGGCCGTCGTACTCGGCCATGGCGAGTGTGAGTGCGTAGGCCTGGTAGGCGTCACTGGGTTGCAGGACGTAGAAGCCGGGCGTGCCGTTCTGTCGTTGCATGGTGGCGAATGAGCGGAACCATGCGATGTCGGGGAGTGACATCTGGCTTGGTCCATCGGCGGCGAGGGAGATGCCGGCGTGTGAGCCGACGACCTTGATGTTAGCGCCGCTGTTGACAGCCATCTCGATCTGGTCGTAACCACGCACGACGAACTTGGCGAAGGTGGAGGCGAAGGGGATCTTCCCGCCGGCGCTCAGGCCTGCTGCGACGGAGAACATGTTCTGCTCGGCGATGCGGCATTCTATGAAACGCTCGGCAAGTGATTCGTCATTTGCGAACATGTCGGCGAAGGTTGAGTTGCTGACATCGGCGTCGAGTGAGACGACGTTCTGATTTGCAAGGCCCAGGGCACGGAGCGCTACGCCGTAGGCTCGGCGTGTGGCGTACTTGCCCTTGGTGAGGGCGTCGCCGAGGCCGAACTGCTGCATAGCCTCATTGAAGCTCATGACGGGTTGAGGCTGAGTGCGTTCGGGTTTTTTCGGGGACATCATGCCGATCTTCAGAGGCGTATCGGCAGTGGCACCGAGGGATCGACCGGTGGTTTCGAGTTCTTCGATGGCGGTCTTGAGTTCATCGCCGACGGCGGGCTTGCCGTGGTGGCCCTGGCCTTGTTGAGAAGCGCTGCCCCAGCCCTTCTGAGTTTTGGCGACGATGGCGAGTGGCGCGGCCTTTGGATCGAACTGTGCCTGGGCGTGTTGGGAGAGCGCATCCTGGATCGCGGAGGGGCTGTGCCCGTCGATGGCGAGGACGGTGTAGCCTGCGGCCTGAAGTTTCTTAACGGTGGTGTCGGCGGATTGTTGATCGGAGACTTTGTCGGCCTGGCCGTAGGCGTTGCAGTTGAAGATGGTGCAGACGGCGTTGAGCGCGTGGTCCTTGATGAAGTCGACGGCTTCCCAGATTTGGCCTTCGCGGGATTCGCCGTCGCCGATGATGCAGAAGATGCGTTTGTCCAGGCCGTCGATCTTGGCGGCGACAGCGAGGCCTGCGGCGTGTGACAGGCCTTGGCCCAGCGAGCCGGTGGCGGTATCGAAGAAGGGGAAGCCCTCAGCAGGATTAGGATGGCCATCAACCACGGAGTCTATCTCACGCAGGGTCATCGCATCATCACGGGTCATCGCGCGGAGGTTGGTTTTATCTTTGCCGATGTGGATGCCCAGGTCGGCGCAGGCGGCGTAGACGATGGGGACGGCGTGGCCTTCGGAGAGGACCAGCCGGTCGCTGCTTGGGTGGCTTGGGTTGACCGGCTCGTAACGCATGTGCTGGTACATCAGGACCGAGACGATGTGTGCCAGGCTGGCGCAGGTCGTGGGGTGGCCCGAGCCTGAGGATGCGGTCATCTCGTAGCTGAGGCGGGTGATGCTGACGGCTTTGGCTTGGATGGTGGAATCAAACGACATGGGGATGGCCCTTTATTGATTGGCTGTGGGGAGGCTGGGAGTGTAGGGGGCAAGCGGGGGAATATTAACCGGTTTGCGTGTGAAGGCAATGCTGGGAGGGTTACTTTAGCTATTCCGTGGGATGGCGGGGTATCTGAGGTGTGCGGCGTGTGTGAGTTTAATTGATAAACCTGCGGATACCCCACCGAAGCACCGGGGACGGTGCATCAGTGGGCTTTGGTGAGAAAAGACGATTGATTCGGGTGGTTTAAGTGAGATGCCCAAGTAATCAACGGTCGGGGCATGACCGTTTGGAACCGGTGCCGAAGGTGATGGCGTTTTTGCCCTGGCGTTTGGATTGCAGGGCCATGGCGTCGGCGCGGGCGAGCAGTTCGTCGGGGGTGCGGCCATCCCAGGGGAAGCAGGCCAGTCCGCCGGACACGGTGAGTCGGCCGATGGCTTTGTCCAATAGTTTGGGGAAGCGGTGCGAGCAGATCGCGTCCTGGAATCTTCGTGCGGCGGCGACGACGTCCTGGGGATGTTCGCTGTTGGGCTTACGGGGTTTTTCATTGTCCCAGAAGATGACCGCAAACTCGTCCCCGCCGATGCGTGCGACGACGTCGTGTTCGCGGACCACCGAGAGCATGAGCCTGGCTGTTTCGCGTAGGACTTCGTCGCCGGTGGCGTGGCCGTACTTGTCGTTGTAGATCTTGAAGTCGTCGATATCGAACATCAACAAAGTGACCTGCGAGCGATCGGTGGCGGCGCGTCGGAGGATGCGTTCGAGGAAGCGGTTGAAGTAGCGCCGATTCCAGATGCCGGTCAGCTCGTCGCGCAGGGCCATGTCGCTTAACTCGGCGACCTGATTGCCAAGCGCTAACCACCTGCCCAACCAGTCGGCCCAAGGCGCCAGTGCCTCGGTGGTGGCGGGCGAAGGCGCGTGGAGTTGGCCGAGTTGTTTTCCTTTATAAGACACGCAGGCCGAAGCGTCGCCGCTGGGTGGTCCGCCTTCGGCTGGGCGTAGGCCGACACCGCGTAAGCCGGAATGTGATTCGATCAAGCGGACCGCGACGGACTTTAAGCTGCCTTTACCCGTCAGAAGCGACTCGACCAGGTCGATGTCACCTAATTCCTCGGACTGGGAAACTTCGGGGGGCGTGTTGGTTTGATCTGTGTGGGCAGTAACAGGAGCGGCGTGAGTTGCCCCGCCGTTGTTGGATGTTGGGATCGGATCGGGCGTTGCTTGCAGCGAGTGGGTGCCGAGCAGTCGGTCCAGTGTTTCAGGGCCGATCGGGCCGACCAGGCAATCATCGAACCCGGCGTCGGCGGCATTGAACCGTTGCTGTGCGGTTGCCTGATTACATAGAGCAACGACCCGGGTGTCCGGCGCGATGGTTCGCAGGCCTTGGACGATTGCTTTCATGGAACCGTGTAAGACGCCGACGGGGCCGACGACGATATCCGCTGGCTCTTTGGAGACTTCACCCAATGCAGACAGGTAGGAGGGCACGACCTTGGATCGCATCCCGACGTTGTCGAGCAAGTCGGCCAACCGGTTCGACGCCTCGGTCCCACCGATGACGATGATTTTTTTTGCATGGCTATTTGCGCTGGACGGGATTGAAGAAGGCTGGCAACTTGCAGAGGCGGTGTCTCTCATAGCACACCCCCCTGCTCCCCAGATACCCCCGGTGCCCCCGGTGCCCCCGGTGTCTCCAGTTCCCCCGGTTCCCCCGGTGCCCCGACTTCATCCGGTCCCTCAGGCACGGGGCCTAATAACATGGCGAGTTCTTCCTCGCTGATGAGTGGTTCGCCGACTTCGGTTGGGCCTTGCACTTTGACAATCAGAGATCGGACCCGCTCGGGGGGGACTTGAGCCTGCACGCGGCCAAGCGGTGACGGTGAATCCAAACGGTTTTCTTTGGGTTGTTCGATCTGCTGTGGCGGTTGTTGCTTTGGCTGGGGATTGACGGCCTGGCTGGTCGCTCGACCATTTAAGGGTTGCAACTGCGCCCTGCCCGACGGGTGGGTTGAATGATAGGCCCAGCGCACGGTGCGCGGATAATACAAGGTGACCGCTTCGATCAGATCGACCAGCGCGGGGTGCTGTATCGGGTCGACCACGATCAGGATGCCGGTGCGCCGCCTCGTCAACTCGACCATCACCTCAGCGGGGTCCGTGGCCACGCGGGAACTGACGCCCCGTTTAGATAAGCCACCTAACAGGTCTGCGGGGGTTGAGCCGCCAGCACAGGTAAGCACGACGCAACGGGTGCTCGCGGAGTCTGAGCCGTGGGCCGGGGCCGGGGCCGGGTTGTTCGCAGGTTCCTCCACCATGTCTCTATTCTAGCACAGGTTTACGCACGATCACGGGGTTGTGAGAAGTAGCCGCTGCAAGGGTCTGAGCTAGCCTATATAACCGTCACAGATAGACCCTGACAGCCTCGCCGACGTTGTTGGCGGGCTATTGACACACAAACATCCGGGATCTCTGCACACGACACACAACAGGCACCCTTGTTGCTAGACTACCTGCCAACAAACCATGGCCATACTCAACGAATCCAAGAAACTCAAGAAAAGCCTGTCACTGTTCAACGTCTACACGTTGGCGACGGGGGCGACGCTCAGTTCGGGGTTTTTCCTGTTGCCGGGTTTGGCGGCGGTTGATGCCGGGCCTGCGGTGATCCTCAGCTACCTGCTGGCATTGGTGCCGCTGCTGCCGGGCGTGTTGGCGAAGATCGAGTTGGCGACGGCGATGCCGCGTGCCGGGGGCGAGTATTACTTTTTGGATCGCAGCCTCGGGCCTTTGGCGGGGACGATTGCGGGGATGGGGACGTGGAGTTCGCTGGTCCTCAAGACCGCGTTCGCGTTGATCGGGATCGGGGCGTACATCGATCTGTTCTACCCCCAGTTGCCTATGGTCCCGCTGGCGGCTGGGCTGGCGATCGCGTTTGGTGTGTTGAACCTGTTCGGGGCGAGCAAGTCCAGTGCAATACAGACCTGGCTGGTGATCGGGCTGTTGATCCTGCTGGCCTGGTTCTCAGCAAGCGGGTTCAGCTATATCCAGCACCACGAGCAGAACTACTTCACAGATTTTTTAGGTAGCGGATGGTCGTCGATCTTTGCGGCGTCAGGGATGGTCTGTATCAGCTACATGGGGATCACCAAGGTCGCCAGCGTCGCCGAGGAAGTGAAGAACCCGGAGCGCAACCTGCCGCTTGGGATATTCATGGCGATGCTCACCGCGGTGGTGGTCTACGGGCTGGGGACGTATGTGATCGTGGGCATCGTCTCGCCCCAACAACTCTACGCCGGGGCTACGCCGAGCCTCACGCCCGTCGCGCACGCCGCTGAAATCATGGCGGGAAACACCGGCAAGATTGTCATGACTGTCGCGGCGGTGCTGGCGTTTTTGTCGGTCGGCAACGCCGGGATTCTCAGCGCATCGCGCTACCCTCTGGCGATGAGCCGGGACCACCTGCTGCCGTCAGCCTTGGGTAATCTCAACCGATTCAAGGCTCCGCAGAACGCTATCATCTTCACCACCGCAGCGGTGCTGCTGTGTGTGGTCGCCTTCGACCCGACCAAGATCGCCAAGCTCGCCAGCGCGTTTATCCTGCTGCTGTTCGCGTTCAACTGCCTGGCGGTGATCGTGATGCGCGAGAGCCATCTTGATTCATACGACCCCGGTTTCCGTTCGCCTTGGTATCCGTGGCTTCATCTGGCGGGGATCGCGGCACCGCTGTGGTACATCTCACTGATGGGCGTGCTGCCGATATTGTTTTCGGCGGGGCTGATCCTGCTGGGCGTGGTCTGGTATTTCTATTACGCGCAGAGCCGGGTGGTGCGTGGCGGTGCGATCTACCATCTGTTTGCCCGGCTTGGGCAGCGTCGATATGCCGGGTTGGATCGTGAGCTGCGCGGCATCCTTAAGGAAAAAGGCCTGCGTGTCGATGACCCTTATGACCAGATCGTCGCCCGCGCCGCGGTGATTAATGAGCCGGGCGAAACAACGTTCGAGCAGATCGTCCGCAAGGCCGCCAACAAACTCGCGATCCACCTGCCGATCAGCGCGGAACTGCTGGCGGACAGCATCATGGAGGGCACCCGTGTCGGTGCGACCCCGGTTTCCAAGGGTGTTGCACTGCCGCATGTTCGGCTACCGGGCCTGGAGCATGCTTTGATGGTTCTGGTCAGGATCCCCAAGGGCGTCAGCGTCCAGATCGATCACAATCTCACTGACCACGGCAAGGACCAGACGATTTATGCCGCCATCTTCTTGGTCAGCCCGGAAGACGATGCCGCGCTGCACCTGCGTATCCTCGCCCAGGTTGCTCAGCACGTTGATGATGAACACTTCATGCCCAAGTGGCTTGCCACCGACGATGAACGCAAGCTCAAGGAAGCGTTGCTCCACGAAGAACGATTCATGCAGATCATGCTTGGCATGGACAGGCCCAGCGCGGTTCTGATCGACAAGCCTCTGCGCGATCTATCTTTGCCGGAGGGGAGCCTGGTCGCCATCGTCGATCGCGGCGGCGAAATAATCATCCCCCGAGGCGACACGATCCTGCGTCAAGGTGATAAGCTCACGATCGTCGGCCAGCCCGAGAGCATTACCCAGCTACGCAGCCAGTATCACCCGCAGTAGCACGCCCCCCTGCTGTATCAGGATGCCTCGAAGAACCGTTTGGATGTCCCGCCGGGACCGACTTTGGCGGAGACGGGGCTGCCGCATTTGGGACATTTGCCTTCGTATAGTGTGCCGGCCCGATTGCAGTAGATCCGGCTATAAACCGAGCAACATTTCCACTGTACCGCCAGCCATCGTCGGCCACGCAGGCCCGCCCGATTGGTTTGCTGAGAATTGGGGGGAGCCGAGGGTTTGAGTCCGTCGATGTCTACGATGTAGTCCGGTCCTGCCATGTCTGATCTCAATCGGCGATTTCAGCGTACCGGCTGCAACAGGTCGGCATCCAGTGTGAAAATATCCCGCTGTTCATTGGCGATCCGCAACGTCGTAGCATCGTCCCAGCAGATGGCTTCGGCCTGTTTTAACTGATGCGGGGGCAATTTTAGCCTCCAGCTTTTGCCAGCCAGCCAATCGTCGCTGCCATCCTCCGCCTCAAATATCCACACGCCGTCGTAGCTTAGGACCGCAAGCCTTTGGCCATCCGGGGACAGGTCGGCCGCGGTCGGAATGATCCGCAGGTCGTCGGTGCTGCTCACGAGGGTCAGGATGTTCACTTCATCGGTGCGGGTCGTGTCGAGCCGGTAGAGGCTGGTGCCGTAGGTGATCTTGTCCCAACGCCGGTCCGCCCGGTACTTGGTCAGCAGATAGAGCCTGCCTTCGTGTACGAAAACAGCTTCACAATCAAACCGCCAATCCCTTGGTGGGGTGGCTTGCTGATCGGGGTAGGCCACGGGTATGAACGAGATCGGGCGGGCACCCCGGTCAATGGCCGTGGGGTTAGGCTCATTCACGACATAGAAACCCAGATCACGCCGAGCGTTGCCGTTGTTGCCCATGTCGGCGATGTACAGTCGGCCGTCATCAATCGCGATGTCTTCCCAATCGACGTTGGAGCTATTTAACATCTCGATCCCGGGCCAGGGTTCCTTACCTTCCTCAAACTGCTGCGTAAAGAATTTATCGCGCCGCCAGGCCGGCATGATCGGTTGGCCCTGGGCGTTGATCGCAAACAGGCGGGCTTTGTCACCGCTGTCGTTGTGGACCCACCAGACATCGGGGTAGGTACGGCTACGGATCATCCCGCTGATCTCGTTCAGGGGTGGATGTGTTGCCGTGGCGACAGGGTGTAATAGCTCTTCCCATCGATCAATGTCGCTCGTTTCGTCGGCCTGCGGCTGGGTAGCCGAACTCCACTGCCCGGCATACAGACCCACAGCACCAGCGATGGCCAGAAGGGTTAATCGCATCGTGATGATCCAGGCGTGGACTTTCATCCTCGCCCCTGATACACGGATGCCGGGTTGTAGAGATCGTCATCGGTCATATCGATGATCGTACCACGATCCGTTGGCCGGTCGGTACTGCTGTATTTTCAGTCCAAACGTAACGAGCGAGATACGAAATAGAGCGGGTTTGTAGTCTCGTGTTTGATGTCTGTGGTGGCCGCAGGGGGACAGGCGGGGGGACTCGTAGGCCGTAGGCCTGCGGCTATGAAAATCACTACCGAAATATCACTACTGCGGGATTGTGAAGGCTCTAATCGTCGGTCGCGGGGGATGAGGAAATACTACTACCGCTGGATTGTGAGCGCTCTAATCGTCGGTCTCGGCGGGGACCAGTTCGTCGCTGTCGGACAGGCCGGCGGCGGGGTCGGTGGCGGGTTCATCGACGGGGTCGCCGATGCCCTTGGCGGCGAGGACCAGGCGTTTGATTTCCTCGAACAAGTCGGGGTTGTCTTTGAAGAACTGCTTGCTGTTCTCTCTGCCCTGACCGAGGCGGACCTCGTTGAAGCTGAACCATGCGCCGGACTTCTGGACGACTTCACATTCGACGGCCAGGTCCAGCAGGTCGCCGGTGGCGCTGATGCCCTCGTCGAACATGATGTCGAACTCGGCCTGGCGGAACGGGGGAGCGACCTTGTTCTTGACGACCTTGACGCGGACTCGGTTGCCCACGGCGACGTCGCCGTCCTTGATGGTGCCGGTGCGGCGGATGTCAAGACGGACGGAGGAGTAGAACTTCAGTGCGCGGCCGCCGGGGGTAGTTTCGGGGTTGCCGAACATCACGCCGATCTTTTCGCGGATCTGGTTGATGAAGCTGACGGTACACTTGCTCTGGTTGATTGCGGCGGTGAGCTTGCGTAGAGCCTGGCTCATGAGGCGTGCCTGTAGGCCGACGTGGGAGTCCCCCATCTCGCCTTCGATCTCGGCCCGGGGGATCAGGGCGGCAACCGAGTCGATCACGACCAGGTCCACGGCATTAGAACGAACCAGCAGCTCGCATATCTCAAGGGCCTGCTCGCCGGTGTCCGGTTGACTGACCAGGAGGTCGTCGATGTTGACGCCCAGGCGTTTGGCCCAGGACGGGTCCAGGGCGTGTTCGGCGTCGATGAAGGCCGCGATGCCGCCAGCCTTCTGAACGCTGGCGATCATGTGCAGGTTGAGGGTGGTCTTGCCGGAGGATTCCGGGCCGAAGACCTCGATAACCCGACCGCGTGGGATGCCACGACCGCCCAAGGCGAGGTCCAGGCTGATCGCCCCGGTGGAGATGCCTGGGGGGATGTTGGCTGGGTCGTCGTCCAGGCGCATGATCGAGCCTTTGCCGAAGTTCCGCTCAATCTGGGCCACTGCACGCTCCAGAGCTAACTTTCGGCCGGCTTCGGATTTATCGGAAGGCTGTGATTTGGCCATGGAAAGTACTCTTTCTCGTCTCGCGGCGTTCCCATTCTTCTTGCCGCCTTTTGAAAAAGTTGAGGTAGTTACCATAGTCATGCTCCTTGTTTGAGTCAATGTTCGGTTGTTGTCAGGCACGAGCCATGTTAGGGGATGTTCGGCATCTGTCAAGGTGTATCTTGAGTAAAATGCAAATTAATTTTCGGTGGATGTTAGGAGGATTACATATAGCTTTCCTCCCACCTCAGACTCCGGCAATTCTTTACATCCAATAGCAACCGGAAATATTCCGGTAATTACCGATTTTCCATTGACATATTACCGGTAATTTGTACAGTAGGACTGAAAACTGTCGGAAAATGTCACTATTCGTAGGAGAGGCCGAATGGCTTCAGCTCGAGAAATAGCAGAGAAAAGCGGGGTATCCGTCACAACGGTGTCTCGTGTCCTGAATCGCCACCCGGATGTGAGCCTCGCAACGAGGGAACGGGTTATGAAGGCCGTAGATCGCGCAGGTTATCGGGGCCCCAACGGTAGGCGGATCGGTGTGAGCGTCGGCCTGGTCATCACGGGTGATGCCCGTATGTGGGAGTACGACTGGCAACTGTTGGAGGGGATCCGGGTTGGGCTCAATGACTGCAAGCTGGATTTGCAGATCATCAACCTCCAGCGCGACAAGCGTGAGCGAGAGACTTACACACAGTTCTTCATGCGACGTGGCCTCCGAGGTGTAATCCTTCGGACGTTTACCCAATACCGCGGTATCTGCGAAGCCATTATTGCCGAGGGTTTCCCCAGCATTGTTGTTGCTGAAAGGTTCGAAGGCACAGACATCAACTATATATGCTGTGACTCCACCGACGAGAGCCGGCTAGCCATCGAACACCTGATCCAACTAGGACACCGGCGGGTCGCGCTGGCGATTCACCGTCGGGCCGACCGCGACCACATGGATCGTCGCAGCGGGTATGAAACTGCACTTAAAAGTAACGACATCGCTCTTGACCACGCACTGATTGCCCAGGTTGTCCCCAACCTCGAGGGCGGCGTGAACGCATTCAACCAGATGATGAGCTTGCGTGAGCCGCCCACGGCCATCTACTTCACCGACCCTCTGGCATCGATCGGGGCCATGTGCCGGGCTCAGGAGGTCGGGCTGAAAGTGCCCGAGCAGTTATCCATCATCGGTTTTGACGATGGCGACATCCGTCACCGGATCTATCCGCTGTTGACGGCCGTGTGTCAGGACACACACGAACTGGGTGCCGAGGCGGCGATTTATCTCGAAAAGATCATTTCCGGTACGACCCAAACACCCGTTCAGCGGACACTTCGAGCCTCGCTGGAGATCAACAGCACCACCGCGGCGCCGCCGCAAGGTGTAGTCAGGATCCAACCCGACGGGACGTTCATGAATTAGCTTACAAACTTCGGTCCGTGTGTTACGGCCCGAGACAATTCACTTATTGGAGGAGAGAACGATGAATCGGATTATCACCTGGATTAGTAGCGCCACCTTAGGCCTCGCGATGGTCACCACGGCTAACGCCGCGTCCATGCGGTTTGATGTCGGCCGAGCCGACACGGCCGGCAACATCAACAGCATCACCTGGCTTGCTCAGGATGTTGTCAACGCCATC
>JAJRRS010000064.1 GCA_024279275.1 Planctomycetota bacterium
CGGGTTTGTGATGACGATGGCGGGGCTGCTGGAAGATGAGGGGGCACAGCGGAAAGAAGCGCTGACGCCGGACGAGTTGCGCGATGGACTCACTGGGAACCTCTGTCGATGCACGGGGTATGTACAGATCATTGATGCGGGTTGTTCGGTCGATCCCGGGAAGACGGCTCGTGTGAGTGAGCTGTATCCCGATGGGCCGATGGCGGATGAGTTCACGTCGCACGCTTTAGAAAATGTCGCGGTGGTTGCCCAGGGCGGGCGGACGGTCGCGGTGCCAGCGAATCTGAAAGAAGCGATCGCGTTCAAGGCGGCGCACCCCGGCTGTACGGTCGTGGCGGGCGCAACAGACATCGGGGTGCAACACAACAAGGGGAAGATCGATCCGCAGGAGGTTCTTTGTCTGGCGAACGTCGGGGAGATGAAGGGGCTGAGTCAGGATGCTGGCATGCTGATAGTGGGTGCGGGCACGGTGTGGACGGAGGTTGAGCGGGCTATCAAGGATCGCGTGCCTCAGTTCCATGAGGTGTTGTCGGTATTCGGGTCGCCGCAGATCAGAAATGCCGGGACGATCGGGGGGAACATCGCCAACGCCAGCCCGATTGCTGATTCGGTGCCGTTTCTTTTTGTGATGGATGCGGAGTTGGAGATCGCGGGGCCGGGCGGGACGCGGCGGGTTGGGATTAACGACTTTTATCAGGGGTACAAGCAGTTCGATCTGGGCGCGGACGAGTTGATCGCCCGGGTGCATATCCCGCTGCCGACCGAGGCGCAGACGCTACGGCTGTACAAAGTGTCGCGTCGGCGGGACCTGGATATCTCGACGTTTACAGCGGCCATCCTTATGGAGCTGGATGATGCGGGGGAGACGATTCGTGATGTGCGTATCGCTTATGGTGGTGTCGGGCCGATGGTGCTGAGGTTGGCGAAGACGGAGGCGTTTTTGACGGGTAAGCCGTTCGAGGAAGGTGTGCTGCGTGAGGCGGGTCGGCTTGCGGGGACGGAAATCACGCCGATCACGGATGTGCGGGGTAGCGCGGGGTTTCGGTTGCAGCTTGCGGAGAATATCCTGGTGAGGTTTTACTTTGATTGTGCTGCGGGGGTTGTCGCATGACGTCGGATATCACGGAGGGCGCGGAGACACGGAGACGCGGAGAAGAGGTTTTGACAGGATGGACAGGATGATCAGGATGAGCAGGATAAAGAGGATGGCTATTAGACTGATCGGCTTGGGCTTCGATATGAATCCCATCCCGTCTATCCTGTTCATCCTGTCTAATTGTTTTAGCTCTTCTCCGTGTCTCCGTGTCTCCGCGCCCTCCGTGATTGATCCCGATTGGCAAACAAGGAGAACCCCATGCCGACGGTAGGGCAATCCATCCCGCACGACTCGGGGCTGGGGCACGTGACCGGTGAGGCGTTGTACATCGACGATATCACGGCTATCTCGGACGAGTTGTTCGTGGAGTTTGTGGGTTCGCCGGTGGCGTGTGGGAAGATCGTGTCGGTGGATATATCGGAGGCGAAGAAGTTGCCGGGCGTGGTTGGGGTGTATACGCATCGGGACGTGTTGGGGCACAACGTGTTTGGCCCGGTGATTTGTGATGAGTATTTTCTGGCAGAGGATCGTGTGGACTACGTTGGTCAGCCGATCGTGGTGGTTGCTGGCGAGACGCGGGAGGCGGCGTTGGCTGGGCGTGCGGCGGTGAAGATCGAGGTCGCGGCCGAGACGCCGGTATTGGATATCGATACGGCAATCGAAAAAGAACTGTTCCTTGGGCCGGAGCGCCGGATCAACCGGGGTGATTTTGAGGCTGCGTGGGAAGCTGCGGAACACAAAATCGAGGGGACGTTTGAGAGCAACGGGCAGGACCAGTTTTATCTGGAGAGCCAGGCGTGCATCGCGTACCCCGGCGAGCAAGGCCAGATCATGGTCGAGTCGTCGACGCAGAACCCGACTGAGTCACAGGTGATTCTGGCGGAGGTGCTTGGGCTTGGGATGCATGAGGTGGTGGTGCGGTGCAAGCGCATGGGCGGCGCGTTCGGCGGCAAGGAGACGCAGGCCGCGATCCCCTCGCTGATGGCGGCACTGGTCACGCAGAAGACTGGACGTGCGGCAAGGGTCGTCTACACCAAAGATGACGACATGAAAGTCACCGGGAAACGCCATCCTTACAAGACCTGGTACAAGGCGGGTTTCGATAGTGAGGGACGGCTTGGTGCGGTGAAGCTCGATTATTATTCCGACGGCGGCGCTGCGGCGGATTTATCGACCGGGATCATGGAGCGGACGCTGCTGCATGCGGATAATGCGTACTACCTGCCGAACGTGAAGCTCAAGGGGCGGATCTGCAAGACGAATATCCCGCCGAACACAGCGTTCCGCGGCTTCGGCGGGCCGCAGGCGATCGCGGTGATCGAGAATATCATCCAGGAGATTGCCGCGACACTGGGCAGGGATGCCTATGACGTGCGGCGGATCAACTGCTACGGCGAAGCACCGCGCAATACGACACCTTACGGGCAGGCCGTCAAGAACAACCTGCTGCCGGAGATTTTTGACAAGCTTGCGGGGACCAGCGATTACAAGAA
>JAJRRS010000065.1 GCA_024279275.1 Planctomycetota bacterium
CAGGTAAACACCCGCCAGCGTAAAGAACGCGAACCGCCCCCAGTCAAAATTCTCTAGCGTGAATCCCACCCAAGCATCCGGCGTCACACGCACGAAGTGATACAACGCAAACGCCACCGCAGACACACCGATCGCCGCCGCGCCCCCATATTTTTCCGGCAGCGCCAGCACATCGACAAACAACATATGCAGCAACGCGATCCCGATCAGACGAAACAACAACTCCTCATAAATCCCAGCACCCACGCTGAAGATCATGTTCTCTTTCCAGGGATCAGCCACCGCACCCCCGGCTCCCATCACGCCCCCGGTTCCCCCAACCTCCGCGACCGCCTGCAGCGCCTCGACCGACCCTGCCATCTCACGCACCAGCACCATCTGAAAAATAAACAACGGCAACGCCCATCCAAACGACTCCAGCCACATCACCCCATACAGCTTCGGTTCCAGCCCCCAGGGGTCACGCCTCACCAGATGCAGACAAAATAACACCACCACTACGATGATCGCCGGCAGGTGAAAACCCGTCGCACCAAACCACTGAAAACACTTGTCCAGGATCGACTCCGCCACGATCGGCGGCAGCCGCTGGCCCCCCTCCGGCGCAAGCCACAGCGTCCCCAACTCATACATCACCAGCAACGGCAGCAGGAAATACAACCCCTGCAAAGGCCACTGGGTCCGGTCCCAGTAACCCGCATACGCATGATTCACAGGATGATTACTTGAGTGATGTGTCACAATCTCGCGGCCCGCCGTCGGGGAATTAACTTTTTAGATATTGAATCAAAAAACACCCGAAATCAATCAACTCTTCTACGAAGCGCCGCGACTTGTCGCGTTTTTTTTCACCTCCCCCTGAAAACGCGCCCGAAGTCAAACCGCGCCCTGCTCAATCGTCATACGACAACACCGCATGCACAGAGCCGTACTCACTCACCGCCTCTCGACCGGGCAAAAACCCCAGCTCAATCAGCACCGCGATCCCCACGATATCCCCGCCCATCTTGTCGATCAGATCGCAACTGGCTTTCATCGTTCCCCCGGTCGCCAGCAGGTCGTCCACCATCAGCACCCGCTGGCCCTTGAAGACCGCGTCCGCGTGGACCTCCAGCGTGTCGCTGCCGTATTCCAGGTCGTAGCTGACCGAGTGGGTCTTGGCTGGCAGCTTGTTGGGCTTGCGGATCGGGACGAACCCCGCCGACAAGGCTTGGGCGATCGCTGTCCCGAAGATAAATCCCCGGGATTCAGCCCCGCAGACCAGGTCCACCGCCTTCCCCCGCCACGGGCTTGCCATCAGTTCCACCGCCATCGCCAGCCCCGAAGGGTCTCGCAGCAGTGGGGTGATGTCTTTGTATTGGATGCCGGGCTTGGGCCAGTCCGGGACGTTTCGAATCAGTGCGTTAAGGTCCATGGTGTTTGTGGAGACTTGGGTTACGAACAGGGTCAGGAAACGTGGTGCGTTTGTCCGATACTACTATAGAAGACAAGCGGCGCACGTTGTACCATGACCACCTCACGATGTCTTGTGCATCCGCCGATCACCCTCCGACACCGCAACCCCGATACCCGACTTACTTATGGATGCATTCATTATCAAAGGTGGCCGACCACTGCACGGCACCGTCCGGGTCCACGGCTCAAAAAACGCCAGCCTCCCCCTGATGGCCGCCGCACTACTCACCGACAGCCCCGTGACCCTCCACGACGTCCCGGACCTCTCGGATATCCGCAACATGACCCGCCTGCTGGGCACCCTCGGCTGCGAAACCTCCCTCAAAGACGCCGAACCCAGCCGACCTCTGACCATCCACGCCACCGATCCCTCCCAGACCGCCGCCCCGTATGAGATCGTCAAGACCATGCGGGCAGGCATCTGCGTGCTCGGGCCTCTCTTGGCTAAACGTGGCAAGGCCCGCGTCTCCATGCCCGGCGGCTGCGCCATCGGCGACCGACCTGTTGACCTGCATCTCCGCGGCCTGCGCGCCCTCGGTGCCGAGATCACCCTCGACGCCGGCGACATCGTCGCTGTCGCGCCCGGCAAAGACCAAAAACTCATCGGCGGCCACGTCTTCCTCGGCGGCCCCTCCGGCTCGACTGTTTTAGGCACCGCCAACGTCCTCTGCGCCGCCGTCCTCGCCAAAGGCCAAACTGTCATCGAGTCCGCCGCCTGTGAACCCGAGATCGCCGACCTCGCCGACCTGCTCACACAAATGGGCGCACAAATCCAAGGGGCTGGCTCACCCCGCCTCATCATCGACGGCGTCGATCAACTCTCCGGCGCAGACCACCGCGTTATCCCCGACCGCATCGAGGCAGGCACCTACGTCTGTGCCGCCGCCATCACCCACAGCACCATCACACTCGAAAACTTCCCCACCGACGCACTGGGCGCAGCACTCGATCGCCTAAACGCCGTCGGCGTCGAAGTCACCCCGATCAGCACCGATGGCCAACCCATCGACCGCCACCGCGGCTCCGTCACCGTCAAAACCGACGACACACTCAAACCCATCCAGGTCTTCACCCAGCCACACCCCGGCTTCCCCACCGACCTCCAGGCCCAACTCATGTCCCTGCTCTGCCTCGCCGACGGCAACAGCACCATCACCGAAAAAATCTTCCCCGACCGTTTCCTACACGTCGCCGAACTCCTCCGTATGGGGGCAAACCTCACCCGCAACGGCCCCTCCGTCGTCATCACCGGCGCCCCCAAACTCATCGGCGCACCCGTCATGGCGTCCGACCTCCGAGCCTCCGCCGGCCTGGTCCTCGCAGCCCTCGCCGCCAAAGGCACCACCACCATCAACCGCGTCTACCACCTGGACCGAGGCTACGAACGCATGGAACTCACCCTCCAGTCTCTCGGCGCCGATATCCAGCGGGTCAAAGAAGAGAACCTTTGATAAGATGCCCCTGATATGAGTGATGCAACCCCCCTCGACCCCGAAGTCCTCAGCGTATTCCGCTGCCCTCTGACACGCTCCAAGCTGACCCAGCAAGGCAACGAGCTGGTCGCCGAGGTCGGCGGCCTGCGCTACCCCATCAACGATGGCATCCCCATCCTCCTGATCGACGAAGCCAAACTCCCCGACGGCATCGCGACGCTCGACGAATTCAAAAAAAAGTTCGCCGACCAAATCCCCGAGTAACGCAACTTCTAACCACACTCACATCACTCCACCCCTCACGAAGCGCCGCGACTTGTCGCGTATTCGGTTCTATCACCGTTCATCCCTGTTTATGCCCCTCGCCTTCTCCGCGTCTCCGTGTCTCCGCGCCCTCCGTGATATTCTTCACGCCTTATTAATCTGCGTCATCTGCGCAACCTGCTGACACCTCTCCTCTCCGGCTTTCTCTGTGCCTCCGTGCCTCTGTGTTTACTCCCTCCTCATCTCATATCGATCAATCACCCGCCCCCGGTCATCCACTGCCATAAACTCCCGCCCCTCCCCGTCCAGCGTCACCCGGATCACATGTCGGCTCGAGATCGCCTTGCGCAGGTAAGGATTTTCTTCCAGAGACACCACCGTCCGCGGGGCCATCCCCCAGCACCCGTCACCCATATACAACACCCCCTGGGCATCGCGCTCCCCGCCGGTCAGGCGATAGGTACGCTTGTATGTGTGGTCGTGATGCTCGAACGACACATCCACCCCATACCGATCAAACAACGGCACCCAGTGCAACCGGGCTTGCGTGCTGCGTTTCCCCTGGAACTTGCGGTGTGACGGGTACGCCGGGATGTGATACGCCGTGAACAGGTGCGGCCGATCCACCCGCGCCGCCAGCGTCTCTTCCAACCAACGCGCCTGCTCGCCCCCGTGGATATTCAAGTGCCCCGAGTCCAGCAGCACCAGCGACAGGTAATCCCCAAAGTCCACCGCCGCATAAGACTTTTCCGGATACAACCCATCAAACAACGCCAAAAAATACGGTGCCTTTTCCCTGGGTTGTTCAAAGCTACCATCCACCTCGTGATTCCCGATCGCCGGCAGCATCGGGATCAACCGCCCGTCCGGGTCGACCATGTTCTCCCGCCATATCCGCAAAAAATCCACCCAACGCCCCGGCGTCCGCCCGTTCCCATACGCCGCATCCCCGCCAATCAACCCGAACAAAGGCCGCCAGCCCGCCGCCTGACGATGCAACGCACCGACATATTCGCTGGTCCCCAGGTCCCCGCCATCCGCGAACACCACCGGCTTATCCAGCGTCCCCGGCGCGGTGCGGAACCGATGAGCCTCACCCATCGCGCCAACACGCAACACATATTCCCCGCCCGGCTCAAGCCCGCGAAACTCAACACGATGCACAAACAACCCGCTGTAATCCCCAAACGGCTTCACCGTGCTCGTCTCACTGACCCCCGTCATCAGCAACCCCTTTGTAGCACCCATCACCCACCAGTCTCGAGTCACCCGCACAGGCTCCGGCCGCCTGACCGTCATCCACTTCATCGGCCGCACATACGCAACCTTCTCGCCGTCAATCTCCGCATGGATTGTGCCCCACCGCGAACCTTGTGGCGCAGCTTCCAACTCAATCCTCGCCGACGACCCACCGTTATGTTCGCGCAAGACCGCTTCGCCGATCACCTGCCTTGCACTGGTCGCCTTAACGCTCTGCCCCGCCAGCCCCGCTCCGGCCCACACAACCAGTTCCGCCTTGTCACCATCCCGGACAACCTTCGCCCTCGCCACTGCCCCGCCGCCCGCCTGATCAGACAATCTGACCGCGTACATCGACTCGGGCCGCTCGTTCGCATCATTCTCCGGCTGCCACCAGACCGTCTTCTTCGTATCGTCCCCGCCATCGCGGTCGTTGACATAAAACTGAAACCCGATGGTTTCTCCGCCCTTAGGATCGATCCCCAGATTCGCCCAGGGCAGCAGCAACTCAACACGATACCCGCCCTCATCGACCGCGCAGGCGTACTCAAACTTCGGCTCGCCGCCGCTACGGTCACGCCGGTAGTCGTAAAACCACTGCTGCACGCCATCTCGCTTGTTATCCGCGCCCGGCGAAACCAGCACCTGATACCGTTGACCCGATCCAACGCCCGTCGAAACAAAAAACTCCACCGAGTCCGCCGACCACAGCGACTGCGGATCATCCGATTCATCCGCCACGTCGTCGCGCACACGCACCATCACCAGCAGCCCGCGCTCATCCCACCCCAGCTTCGCTTTAACACTTAAATCACCCGCCTCATAGACTTCCCCATCACTCCCCGCCAGAAACCCAGCGTCCAGACCACGCCCCTCCCAGTCGTCCGCCTCCCCGTCAATCGTCACCCCTTCCACCCTGGGCGCATCAAACGCCGGGATGTCATCCGATGCCCCCTTGATCGGCACCAACAGCTCCCCCTCCTCCAACCACTGCGCCACAATCGAAGTCGTCGGATCACCAAACCACGTCAGGAACAACGTGTCCGGGTCAGCGTCTGCCCCCTGCCCAACCGCAGGCAACGAACTCACACACAGAACCGAGAACACGCACACCGACAACAGTAAAGAGTGTTTAGCTTTCATCCCCCCATGATAATCCCCTTTACACGCCCACAACAATCAACATTTGTGAATCATGTATCCAGTTGTCATGTTTTTATCGTAGCTGCCACGTTTTGTTGTAGCTGCGGGGCTACGCCCCGCAGGCCTCGCCGCGTATAACGCGGCGGCTACAAAAAAATGACCCGCCCCGCAGATACGACACCGCAAGCCCCGACCGCCATACCTCCTGTATATAATGGTCCCGTCCCGCCCGCTATCAAAAGCCGGAGCCTCCCCATGTCAGACAAACAAACCCTCCACCGCCGCGACTTCCTCAAATCCACCCCACTTATCCTCGGCGGCCTGGGCACCCTTGCGCAATCCGTCGCAGCCAACGAACCCCTGTCATCTCAGGCAGTCACGGTTCAGGATGTCATCGACCGCATCATCACCCACGCCGGCGTCGAACCCATCGAAGACTCCATCGACACCCTCAAGGTCGGCAGTCCCGACGCAGTAGTCCGTGGCATCGTCACCACCTTCATGGCCACCACCCCCGTCATCCATCAGGCCATCGAACAACGAGCCAACTTCATCATCACACACGAACCCACCTTCTACAGCCACCGCGACACCATCGACTGGCTACAGAACGACCCCGTCTATCAACACAAACGCGCCCTCCTGGAAGACAACAACATCACCGTCTGGCGCTACCACGACCACATCCACAAAATCATCCCCGACCCGATCTTCACCGCCTTGATTCACCGCCTGGGCTGGTCCAACATGATCGACCTCGCCGACGCCCGAGTCTGCCACATCCCCCAAACCACACTCGCCGACCTGACCCAACACTGCAAACAAAACCTCAACATGCGCGCCATGTGCTACGTCGGCGACCCCAACCTCCCCTGCAAAAACGTCGGCCTGCTCCCCGGCGCATGGGGCGGCAAACCCCAGATCGAATTCTTAGCCGAAGGCAACATCGACGTCCTGATCTGCGGCGAAGTCAACGAATGGGAAACCAACGAATACGTCCGCGATTCCCAACACACCAACCGCCCCCTTGCCCTGATCGTCACCGGCCACCAGTGCAGCGAAGAAGACGGCATGAAAACCCTCGCCGACTGGCTCACCAACGAACTGCCTCACATCCAAACCCACTACGTTCCGGCGGGTGATTCGTTTACGCACATCTGATTGTGGCCTGTGGCAAGCCCCCCGACTTTTTCCACGACCACGATGTGGGGCGTGTCGGAAATATGTTAATATATGGATAGTGATCGAAGAATCATTGTCATGGTAGGCCAGCCAGATAATTCAGGAGCATCATGCGGACATTTCAAACACGCGATGAGGTTCGCAGGTTGATCTCTTGGTGGTTGATCGTGACCGTTGGCGTGTCAATGGGGGTGGCGGGTTGCGCCCCGACCCGGGTTGAGACATTGGCCCACTTTGAAGGGGCTGCTGTGAATCTGATGCCAGATGGCGCCAAGCTCACCAACATGGATTTCCGCTCTCCAATCAGTAGGCTCGATGACCAGGGCAGATATTTATGGCACGCCGAGGTAACAGGCCCATGGGTTTTTGTGGTTTTGTCGTTTCCGGAGCAGCCGAAGATTGCTGGCTCGGAATACCTCGCTGGGGCGGATGGTATGACGGCTTATCTTTATCGGTACAAGCTCGACAACCCGAGGACGTCATCGCCCTCTTCCCAGTTCTTTCATTACACACCCGACCAGTGGCTGAATAATCCCTCCATCATTCCACTACAAGGCAGTATTACCTACCATCAATCTGAGGATCAGACGGTCACGATCGGCCTGGACCTGACAGGTGAAGCCGGAAACGATAGCGACCAAGCGGTCATCATCACCGGCAACATCATCCAAACACGCAGGGAATACAAGGGACGGGCGCGGTGGCCGTTTCCAATCAGTTTTATCCAGTGGTGGATCGAGATGTCTAGGTTGAAGGTTTGACGGCTCCCGCCAACCAGACGAGCGGCCAGAGCATCCCATCCGTTTGCACCCAATCCATCCGAGTTAAATATCCCCATTCTTCCGCTTTCCTTTGCGTCCTCCGCCGTTTCGCGGTTCACCCCCGGTTCACTCTCCTTCGTGTGCCTCGGTTCGCCCCCATCACCGCCGCCCGGTATCATGCCCCGCTCGCCTGAATCTACCCACCACCGGAAGGAAACCCCCGTGTCTGATCGTGTCTATATCCGTGACCTCAAAGCGGCACAGAACATCGAAGGCGTGTTCGCCGTCCAGAACTGCCAACTCGGCAAGACCAAAAACGGCAAGCCCTTCATCAAGTGTCTGCTTGCTGACAAGACCGGACGGACACCCGGGCGGATGTGGAACACTAGTGAAGAGCAGTTCCAGACGTTGCCGACCGACGGGTTTGTTTGGATCGCCGGGCAGACTCAGCCGTACCAGGGCGAGATGCAGATCATCATCCAGGACATCCGGCCCTACGAGCCAAGCGCAGCGGACCTCACCGAGTTGTTGCCCTCGACCGAGTACGACATCGACGACATGTTCGCGCAGGTGCTGCGTTTCCTCCAGTCCCTCGAACACCCCGCCATCAAAGAGCTTGCCAACCGCTATCTTGAAGACGGCGAACTGATGGATAAGTTCTGTAAGGCCCCCGCCGCGATGACACTGCACCACGCCTACCTCGGCGGACTGCTCGAACACACGCTGGGCCTGATGAAACTGGCCGACGTCTTCTGCCCGCTACACCCCAAACTCAACCGCGACATCATCCTGTTCGGCCTGTTCCTGCACGACATGGGCAAGTGCGACGAGCTGACATGGGAAAACGGCTTCGGCTACTCCGACGACGGCCAACTGGTCGGCCACATCGCCCGCGGCGCAATCTGGCTCGAGCAAAAAGCCCAGGCCTGCGAGGAAGCCGGGACCAAGGTGCCCACTGCGATCCTCAAAGTGCTGACCCACATCATCCTCTCCCACCACGGCGTGCCCGAGTACGGTGCCCTGAAAATCCCCGCCACACCCGAAGCCATCGCCATCAGCCTCCTGGATAACCTGGACGCGAAATTAAATATGGCCATCACCGCCGCCCGCAGCGACGACGGCAAGCCCACAAACTTAGGTGGCGACTTCACCGAAAAAATCTGGGCACTGGATACCAAGCTCTACCGCCCCGACCCCACGACCGTCCCGGATAGTGAGTAGATACTGTTTCGTGCGTTGTGAAATCTGGCTTTAAGGTTAAGGGCACCACGGATTGTCAGACCCGCTTCCCTACAAAATCGCTGTGCTGTGTTACCTGTTTGATGAGGCCGGCCGACTGCTGCTGCTGCACCGGGTGCGCCCGCCCAACCAGGACCTCTACTCACCGATTGGCGGTAAGCTCGAACAAGACATCGGCGAAAGCCCGACCACCTGTGCCATCCGCGAGATACACGAAGAAACCGGGCTAACCGTGACCGCCCAGCAGTTGCACCTCACCGGGATCGTCTCAGAGTCCGGATTCGAGGATACCTGTCACTGGCTGATGTATCTCTACGAGGTGACCCACCCGGTCGACGTGAAACCCATGATGATCGACGAGGGCGAACTGGATTGGCACAAGCCCGAATCACTTCCAAACCTCTCGATCCCACAGACAGACCGCGAGGTAATCTGGCCGTTGTTCTGGCGCTACCGCAAGCGGTTTTTTATGGCCCATATCGACTGTACAACAGACCCATTACGTTGGCGTCTCGAGCAACCGGCAGACGATGCGGGGGAGGAAGTACCCGTGCAATAGGCTTGGGGTTGTCTTGTCAGGGCCGCGCCGCTATTATGCCATAATAACAGGGGTAGGTGGCATTTCCTTGTTGGAAACACCCAGTGTATTGTTGTTTACTGCGATTTATTTACGCACAGAAAAGTTTGACATAAGGATTATGAACGTGAAAACGCATTCTGCGGACGCTTCCTCCGGGGCAATCGTACCTTGGCGGGAGGGACCCAGTACCTATACCGATCACCTGAAACGTGAGTTAGGGATCGACGGCGTTGCCCTGGGTGTGATCGATCCACGCAAGCCCGGCACAGACGAATGGCTGGCTGTTCAAGGCGTTAAAGCCGCAGAGATTACGCAGTGGTGTGCAAAGGGCTTCAAGTCCGACACCCTGCTTCGCGACGCCCGCCGTAAAGGAGTCGCCACCGGCAAGACCAGTAAATCAAAGCCCGGCCCCGCGCTGCCTGCCTCCAGGCACGCCGCCGTGTTCATCCAACCCGCCGCCGTGGGCGTGAACCGCGCCTGGTACCTGGCGCTCAGCCGTAAAGCCAAAGCCTTTTCAGATACCGAACTGACCCGCTGTGACTTGGCGTTGCGAATGGTCCGCTCACAGTTCGACCACACCGGCGAGCCGGACTTGGGCCGTGTCCTGCTTGGTGACGACAACCGCCTGATACACGCCGACCCACGCACCGAGGCGAAGTTCCTCAAGACTCCCAAAATCTTTGACGACCTCGTCGCTCAATTACAACCCGTCGCTGAGCAACGCTGGGAAACCCTCGCCGACCAGGATCTCCACGAGGTCACACTTAGCCTCGGCGGCCAGGCGACCTGGGTCCGTTTCTACCGCGGCCGAGGCGGCAGAGGGATCGACCGTCGGCACATCTACGTCGAGATGCGAAAATCCGGCAAGGACGACCTCCCAGCCGTGGGCCTGGTCGATGACGACCGTACCGCCCTGGCGATGGGCTATATCAGCGACAACCTCGTGGATACCCCAGGTCTTACCGAGCTGGCCGAGTTCGTCGAAACAAGCCCCTTCCACTTCCACCGCCTGTTCTCGAATCACGCAAAAATCAGCCCCAAGCACTTCCTCCTGCGGACCCAGCTCCAGCACGCCAAATGGCTGCTCCGAGCTTCCGGAGAACAGATCGGCCAGATATCGATCCTCTCGGGTTTCGCCAGCCACGGGCACTTCACCGCTACTTTCCACAGAATGGTCGGCATCAGCCCATCACATTACCGCGAGAAGTTCTGACCGACCAGGTTTTTGAGGCTGATAACCCCTCGTTGTGTGGGGCACCGGCTTGTTGGGCCGAAGACAGTGTCGGGCCGCCGCTGGCGATCGGTGGCTCCGAGGCTTACTATATACGCTTGTACCGGTCGGGCCTGGTGCCCGGCCGGCTTGATTTAGATCGAAAGGACACGACCGATGACCAGCTCCCCACGTTCCCTGACCTATGTTCTGGCCCTGATCTTGACCCTTTCGTCACTCGGCTGTGCAGCCAAAGACAAGCACGTCTTCGTCAGCACGGTCAATCTACCTACCACCATCGTCCTCCTGGACACCTACACCAGCGAGGCCGCTTGGGAGATGGATATCCCCGTCAATCACAAGCTCGTCCTGGACTTCGAGGGCACCGCCTCCGGCCAGTCTGCCGACGGTGTCTCGCCTAGCTGGGTCAACTGGAAGCTTTACCGCGCCGACGACCTCCCCACCGACACCGGCAGGGCACGCAAAGGCAAGCTCATCGACAGCGACCGCGTCGACCTCACAGGCATGAAAATCCTGATGAAGACCAGCTTCCGCCCCTCACCCGAGATCCCCGGCTCCATCGACGCCGCACCCATCCCCGTACGCAAGACCACCCAAGCCGTCGCTGTCGAAGCCATCGCCGAATCTAAAGCCCAGAATATCGACGAAGAAGTAGCCGAAGCCCCAGCCGTTGAAGAAGAGGCTGTTGAAGTAGAGGCCGCCGAAGAAGCGACGATGGACGCTGTCGAGGAAGCCAACGAAGAGGCCATCGAAGCGGTCGAAGAAGCAATCGAAGTCGCTGAAGACGTTGAGGAAGCAGTAGAAGCAACCGAAGACGTCTCAGTCGAAGATGAAGTTGCTGACGCCGTCGAGGCCGCCGTCGAAGAAGCCGCCACACAGCCGAACAAGTAAAGTAACACCGGGCCTCAATGCCCGATCAGAGCGTGTGCTGTCTAGCTTAGCGGCCACTGGTAATAGCCGCCGGCTTACAGCCGGCGCGTCCCCAGTTTTGTGTAGTGGCTTTCAAAATCCGCCACATTAAGGATAAGAACGCTCTAACCCATTTGGCATGCAACACCACGGCCAACGCCGTTGGGAAACACCCCATGCCCCACGCAAGCAGACACCTCCTGTTGACCGTTCTTGTCTCAGCCCTCGGTGCCTATACCACATCGACCTACGGGCAAGATGACACCCAGTGGCAGCCCGTCGATCAGACCGTCAGCGACCTGGACCTGCGTGCCCAAAGCTCACGCCGCGTCGAGCAAGGCATCGGCGTCTTCGGACAAACCGGCTCGCTCTACCAAAGGCCCAACACCGGCCAAGGCTGGTTCATCAACGGCCAACAAGTCACCCAACAATACCAACTCCGCCAACCCGGCTTCACCGCCTGGATCGATCGTCCCGACTACCTCGTCCGCGATCCCCTCGGCGAGTTGAGACTCAACATTGCACCCTCACAGGACGGCCGATTCATCGACCTGGTCCCACCCAACACCGTCTTCGATCTCTCGCCCAACACCCCACGCGCTTTCATCCCCTACGCTGAATCCTACGACCCCGCCCGGCTCTCCCCCCGTGTAGACACACGCATCGACGGCTGGATAGGCACACCATTAGGTCAAAACCCCCTGGCAGTTCCCCCAATCCCCTCACCTCCCACAGCCAACCGCCTCCCCCCACACCTCATGGCTCAACGCGCCGATCGCGCAAACGAAAACATCGCAACACCTCAAACATCTGATACCCCAGCTTCAACAGAAGACTCACAAAACACCAACGCCCCGCCCCCAGCAACCCAGCCCAACTCCGAGGACGACACCACCTCTGACAATTAATATATAGCCGCCGCGTCCACGCGGCACACACCAATCGCCTGCACAACCGACTCAACACGTCGCTTGCGGCAAAGACACTTCACAAAAAAAAGGAACGCCACAAAACACGCTTGCGGTTTAGCGCCCTTCCCCCTCCCCACATCAGCAATCATAAATCATAAATCATAAATCATACCAATTCCAATAATAACTCGTGCGCGTTAGGCGCATGTTAGGTTGCGCTCTTGCGTTCAGTTTGAGAGACTGGTTCTTTTACAAGGAGCTGGACGATCGACATCTCTCTACATCAAGACAGCGACGCGGCGGAACTGG